>JAZUMA010000001.1:0-1889 GCA_045603405.1 Alphaproteobacteria bacterium
ATCTGTTTTCATTATAGGTTTCACATCATAGGTGCGCAAGCTCAAAAACTAACTTATCTCTTTAATTGCTTTAATAATCTCATTTGCTTTTTTAATTTCCCTAAAATAAGCAATATAATAAATTCCGGCAAACACAATATAAGGCAAAGTGATTTGTATAAACATATCCCGATATGCAGCCGGGGAAACCTCCATAAATTTGCTCATGATAAAAATGCCCGCCATAATGCCGCCGATTACCAGAACATACTGCCCTATCATCACAAACAGCAAAGGAACTTTATGAAAAATTCGGTGCATAAACAGTATAACAGCTGCATAGCAGGTAATTACGAATAATATCCCGAAATTCATTACATAATAAGGATCCGTTTTCCCGCCAATCCCCTCTATCAGCACCTTGGTGAGGGCCAAAATGGTATATACTACACATACAGAAAGCAAATATTCTTTTATCATTTTCATGATTGTGCCACCTTCTTTTCCAGATATTTGTAAAATTCATTTTTATAACTTCTATTCAAAACAATTTCTTCGCCGTTATCCATTACTATATTCACGCGCATATTTATCTGCGCTTTTAATTCTTTGATATGGTAAATATTTACCAGCATGGATTTATTGTTCCTTGCAAAACCCACAGCGCCGAATTGCTCCATAAACTGCTGCAAACCATAGGAAATGCGCCAAACGCTGTCCTTAAGATACGCATAGGTTTTACGGTCCACAACCTCAATATAGAGAATCTCTCCCGGCGTAAGCATTTTCTCACGTTCCATCTCTTCGTCTTTCCCCGGAATCAGTCCTTGAAAGGCTGACAGATATTGCTTCACTGCCACGGTTTCCTCGTCCGTTTTATTGTAATGCAAATCCACATGATTCTCTTTTAAATTGGGTTCATGATAGATATTAATCTTCACCGTTGGTACCTCATTTCGTGTGTTACTCATTATCGCGACGTAAAAACAAATGTCGCTTCGCGCCGCTCAGTTTTTCGCTCGCGTACATTATATTATAAAGGTCAAAGCCAATACAAGATAAGTCTTCTTAAAATCTCTGCCCAAAAAGAGATAAATCGCGCCAAACAGAAATCCCAATACGATTCCTTCCAAACCAATCCAGATACTTCCCTTGGTAAACCAATGTGCAAGTCCCCAAGTAAGTCCCACTACAATTCCGCCGTAAGGAATGTTTTTCTTTCGAAACAACTTCTCCAACGCATGCTGTCCAAATACAATAATTAAGGTAAAAAGAATAACTTCCGCCAAATAATACAAATGCTGAAATACAAATTTCAAAGCGCCAAGTCTGTGAAATTCGTAAATGATTTTTAATCCACCCACGTCGATATAGTTGATTACCATCATCAATCCAACCAACACAATACTTGCTATGATTCCCATCAGCGTCCACTTCTTGTCCGTTCCTTTTAGCTGAAATCCTAAATTTTTTCTTGCACTTTTTATAATGAAAAAAGCAACCACCAACCAGGTAATAATCGTAACGGTCCAATGAATGATACATTCCGCGGTCGTAAACTCCTGCATGGGATGTCCGTAAATAAGGGGCTCCAACCAGAATGCGTAAAGCACCTCCAACCCTAATCCGCCAAAGGCCATCATTGCGTATTCAAAATACTGATACCCTTCACTTTTAAAAAATGATTTTAACTTGTTTTCTTTTAACATAGTCTTATTTTTCTCTGACATAATTTAATTTCCTTTCTTTGCAGTTTTTCTCTGCTTCTAAACGGACTATATCAAAGATTTTTGGTTCTGAAAAATGATTTTGTTTATGTTGCAAATCAGATGATTAAGTTGCAAAAATATTGCATTTTAAGGCATAAAAAACCGTCTGCTCCCGGGAGAACAGACGGATTAATGATATTT
>JAZUMA010000002.1:0-1519 GCA_045603405.1 Alphaproteobacteria bacterium
CTGTTTTACATCTCTGCCTGATAACTGTTCAGCACCGTTAGGAAATTTTTTAATAAGTTCGGCAACTGCCAAAGTAGATAAGACTAATTCAGGGGAATCAGAGAATTTTCTAGGATTAACTTCTTTCAGAACATCCATTCTGACCTTAAGAATTTGCGGCAATTTTTCAACTTCATCTTTATGTTCAGTTAAAAAAGTGGTCAATTTATTTTTACGTATTAGATGTAGGCGATTTAACAACTTATGACATTTGTCTGCATTTTTTTCGGTTACTTTTATTACTTTACAGCTCATCTTTTTTCTCCTAATGAAACAAATATTGTTATCGGTTAACAAATTTATGATACCAAATATTTGTCTAATTTGCAAGAATTTTTTACTAAGTTTGAAAAGTTCCTAACACTTTGATTTTATTACCTTCTTGCTTTAAAAAGTTCGAAGATTGTCCGGGGTATGGTATATTTGCCGCCTAATCTTTGAACTAACTTAAGCGCTTGCATATAAAAGAAAAAATCGCCATTTCTGACTATTTCTGAACTGTGACTGGGGCGGCTGGAAGCGCGTTTGTCAACCCATTAAACCTCTGTATTTTCAAAAATATTTTCTCATGGGCGGAGGTATGGCAACACTTTGTGTCACATTATTGTGTCACACCCATCTGCAACTTGAATACATCATACAAAATTGCACTTAAAAGTCAAATTAATTTTTCGGTATTCTAACACATTTCATGGAGTTTGCAACAAATTTTACCTATCGGTAATATTTGAACACATTTGTTACAAAATGAAAAATATTTTCCTTTTCGGTAAAATTTACTTGATTTTAATTTTTGATATGCTATAATTTTACCGAGAGGTAAAAAATGAAGATTAAGACAACAAAAGATATTGCTATTCTGATTAAAACCGAGCGGAAAAAGCAAAACTTAACACAAACCGAACTTGCCGGATTGTGTAATGTCGGCTTACGTTTTATCGTGGATATTGAAAAGGCCAAGGAAACTTGCCAAATCAGCAAAGTATTAAAGGTTTTGGATGTTTTGGGCATTAATTTAGAGATAAAGGAATAAGGAAATGCCGACATTGGATGTATATTTCTATGGTAAAAAAATAGGCAAACTGACCGAAAAAAACTCTCGGCTTTCTTTTAAGTATAATGAAGATGCCGATACACCTTTATCGGTCAATCTGCCGTTACAAAAAGAAGCTTTTAACGATAAGCTTACACGCAGTTTCTTCAACAATTTGTTGCCTGAAGAAGGTATTCGTGAAGCGGTTGCTCGCTATAAGCAGGTGTCTTCAAACAATCCGTTTGCTCTCTTAAAGGAAATCGGCGGCGAGTGTGCCGGTGCGGTTGAACTATATCCTCAAGGCGCAAAAAGAGAAGACGAACCGTCAGGATTAACGCCGATAAGTGAAGAAAAAATAGCAGAACTGTTAAAAAATCAGGCGCAGATACCTTTGTTGGTCGGAGAAGAAATCCGTTTATCTCTGGCCGGTGCTCAGCAAAAAATTGC
>JAZUMA010000003.1:0-1549 GCA_045603405.1 Alphaproteobacteria bacterium
TGTACGCCGTCCAAAACAACCAATAAATCATTCTTTGTCGTTTTGTAAAACGAATCGTCAAAGATGTAGCAAGGTTGTTCGAAGCGATTCTATCACAATATGATTCAACATTGAACGTATTAATTTTGAATTGTTCCTTAAAAAGACTGGTGGCAGAGCAACCAAACCCAAGAAAATTATCTCTAGTCATTGATGAGTATTTTGCATTCGGTTTGCTTGAAAAAGTCCAGATTGAATCTCGTAGATAGCCTTTACTCAAGCAGTATTGCGTAATTGCATCAAGCAACTGGCGCTTTTCTTTTTTGGGCATTGCAACAACAGGACTTTTTGTAAAAGTGAAATCAATAAAAGGATAAATGGCAATGTGGTTTGCTCCCAAAGAAAAGGCCATATCAATATCCGATTTTAGATCGTTATAGGTCTGCTCGGGTAGCGCAAAAATAAAATCCATCGAAACGGTTTCAAAGGGAACAGCCGCTAAAGCGGACTTCATTGCAGAGGTGTTAATTTTCTTTCTGCCGAGAATCTTCTGATATTTATCGCAGAAAGATTGGATGCCAATGCTGATTTTTGTTACACCGGCATCTTTCAAAATTTGCAATGTTTCCACATTCACATTGTCGGGGTGAAGTTCCAACCCTATTCCGTCTGTGATGATAAAATGCTCATTTAAAGCATCAACAATTTCTTTTATGCGAGTTGCTGCAAGTGCAGGGGTGCCACCGCCGAAATACAGACTTGTTACCGTTTTCTTTTCAGTGTTTTGGCCGCCGACAATGTGAATTTCTTTGATTAAAGCATCTATGTATTTATCGCATAAGTCAGCTGAATAGCGCACCTTACAATACGGGCAAAAATCACATATACTTTTGCAGAAAGGAATATGAACATATAATCCGAGATTTTTGCATTCCATAAAAGGCAATATTCGGTCATATTCATTCTTAAATGTAAATGGCTTTACCGTTCGTGTAAGCCACATTCTAGTTAAACTTGTAATAAAACTCATATTTCTCCTAAATGTACTTCAGGTATGTACGAAGCATATCAAATATTATTTTGGGATTACCTTTGAATAAAAGTGTGTATTCCGCAACGAAAAAGTATCCGCATTGATCGCAAAGACCGGGAACATCAATACAGCGTCCGCAGGTAGATAACTTTCCGTTTTCTATCACTACACACTGATGACAAGGTGTGGGAAAACGATTTTCTATGAGATATGGAAACGCACTTTTTAGGTTGAATACAGGTGCGCCTTCTTTCATCATTTGAGTTATCGTATCACAGCACTTGGCTTTTTCCTCTTTGCTTAAAGATAAATCTTTTGTATCGGGATAAGGTGTATGAAAATTAAAGGATACTGCACGAACATTTTTGGTGTCACGAGCAGTTAAACATACATCGCGCACAAAGCCTTTGTTGATTTGATTGATTGCCATATAAAAACAGATATTATCTGACGTGGCATTGCTGATATTCTCCATAATGGTGTCATAGGTATCGCCGCGAATTTCGTTGTGACGTTGCTTATCGCCGTCTAAACTCA
>JAZUMA010000004.1:0-1987 GCA_045603405.1 Alphaproteobacteria bacterium
ACCTCTGGAGCGTAACAGCTGAGCAGGTTAAGAATGTTGTTATCGCTTATGAGCCTGTATGGGCAATCGGCACAGGTCTTACAGCTACTCCCGATCAGGCTGAGGAAGTTTGCGGATTTATTCGTGCACAGCTTGCTAAGCTCTACGATCAGGCAACAGCTGACGCTGTAACAATCCAGTACGGCGGTTCTATGAACGCTGCTAACGCTGCTGAGCTTCTTGCTAAGCCCAACATCGACGGCGGTCTTATCGGCGGTGCATCACTCAAGGCTGAGGACTTCAACACAATCGTTCAGGCTGCTGTAAACGGTTAATTTTATTTGATTCAGCGGGCGGATAATATCCGCCCCTACATTTGCAAATGCACCAATTTTGAAAAACAGAAAAATATTATCGAAAAACAATAATTTTCTATTGACAAATAATATTTTGTGTGGTATACTATAGTCATAGGCAGGATTTTCCTGTACTCACTATTTTTATGAGGTGGTAACTATGACTACAAAAATCAGAAAGAAAAATACGCCATTAGAGAATTTAAACAACGCAATTTTCATTTTGTGGCTCTTTTTCGGTGGACCATTTCTGTTTATCTTAACTGTCGGATTGTCACTATATCTTCTGTTTATAAATCTTGCAGTAAATCTTGTCCTCGTCATCTTTTATAAGATTTATCAGAAAAACGGCAAATGCAGAACTCCACTTATAATTACCCGTATCATCGCTATTGTTTTAGTTTTCATAAGCATTGCAATTCCTTTTATTCCTGCGAGTTGTTGTTATACAAAGCAAATGTATCCGATTCAGAGATTTACTTATGTACACGGAGTACGACAATCAGCAAATGAAATATTGCCGAAAAAACTGCCACAAAATATAAGCGATTATTATTTCAGAACGCAATTGAATTTTCCCGCACAAGATTATTCTCCTTACTCTTATCTGTCATTTTATACAGATAAGGACAGCATTGCAGAGCTTGAAGAAAAATGCAAGAAAAAAGGCGGCTATACAACTGAAGCAGAAATGACTTATTCAGAATATATCGCTGATTTAGAATTTACTGAAAGCGAACTGAATGACAAAGAATTGATGCTTTCATATAAGTGTGAATACCTCAAACTTCTAAAGTTTCCTAAGCATGTTTTCTGGCAATTAAGTGATAAAAAGCAAGACATACTTGACGAAACTCTTGTTGTGTATAACTTTGATAACTCACGTCACGGATACGCCTTTGACTACGACAGCGGACTTGTTGTCGTATGGGGTTAAGGGGGTGGCGTTATGAGAAAGAAAATTGTTAGAAAACGAACTTTCATTGAAAACTTTTTCAAAGTAACTATATCACTATTCTTTTTAGGTGGATTTTTATTCTTTTTTCCTGTAGTAGCGCTTTTAGAGTATATCATACCTATATTTCTTGTTTTAAGTTTTATTACTATTATTTTAAACAAGATATACATAAAAAAAGGTATATGCAGATTACCGATGATAATTTCTTTTATTATTACTGTTATTTTTATGTGTGTCAGCATTTCCACACCTATTATCTGTTTCACTTTTGAAAATACAAAGCTGATGTACCCTATAAAAAAAGCAATTTTTGCCTATGGTGTACGTGTGCATAGTGAAGCAACAATGGCAAGATTTCCTGAAAAGCTCCCAAAAAATACAGAAGATTACCGATTTAAAACAGAAGGTTGTTTCCCTGCACAGGATTATTCTCCCCACGCTTATCTCTATTTCCGCACAGATAACGAAACTATTGCACAGCTTGAAAAGGAAAAAGGCGGTCAGGTTACTGAATGTGAAATGTCATTCGAGGAATTTCTTGAATCTTATAAACAAAAAAGTACTGCTAATAATTACAGCGAAAGCATTATTGATATTAAACGGCAGTATCTACAGACAAAAGGATTTCCGCCCATTGCATTTCAATTTATGAGTGACGATATGCAGGAACAAGTTGATGAACATTTATTTGTTT
>JAZUMA010000005.1:0-20639 GCA_045603405.1 Alphaproteobacteria bacterium
AGTTATGGGATAAAGGCTTTATTTATAAGGGGTTTCCGCTAATTCACTATCGAATATCCCACGGAGATAGCTCCACCCACATCGCCTACATATACTGTGGCAAAGTTTTCTCTCATAGATTTTTATGGAGTGATGAAAAAAAATATGTCCCAACAGAGGAAGTAAAATTGATTTTTCGCAATTTACGAAATTCAAAACTATAAAATTTTACAGCCAATTTATGCTTTTTTTAACCAAAATTGCTCTAATATTACCTCAAAATGAGGTAAAAATGATGAAAAAAGCAGTTTTTATAGTGTTTTTAGGCATAGTCGGATTGAGTGCAATTTCGGCGAAAAGTATGCCAAATCCGTGGATAGAATGCGGAAATGATATCAGTTGCGGCACTCTAAAAGCCGGCTTTAACTTTCCGCTCAAAGTGGAAAATTATACGGTTCGGGCAATGGAAGGTATGTTTGAGTTTCGCTTTCCGTTAGATGAAAAGCGCAATGTGATTGTGCGCAAGTCCACAACAGCGGAAGGCGAGGCGGATGAAAATGGAATTATAGATATTTCCGGCGACTATAATCAATATCCGGTCAATAAAACAGTTACGCTTGAAAACGGTGCCAAATTTGCGGTTCGGGGCGATGAAGACAACTATAAAGTTGTGAATTTTGCGGCCGAAAGCGGTTATTATAGCATAATGTGCGGCGAAGGCATGAATTTGCAGGATATAGAGCATTTTTATAAATTACTGGAAGAAGCTGAAGCCCCAAGATTTAGTGAATCGCCATACTTTGCTATGCCGGATGTTTTTGAAATGAAGTCAAATGAAAACTTAACAATTTTAAGCCATTATCCGACTTTTCAGCAAACAACAGAATATTCTTGCGGTCCGGCGGCGGCTTTAACTGTTTTAGAGTATTATGGGAAAAAAGGGGCTACCGAAAAAGAACTGATAGAAAAAATGGGAGCGAGTTTTGAAACCGGAACGAGTGTTAAAGGTATTGCAAATTATTTCCGTAATTTAGGGTGGAATGTTAAAACAAATCTTGATGGATGGCAATCGCTTGAGGATTATGAGCCGTTTGCGGCTTTTGTGCAAGAGCAATTAAAATCAGGGCACCCGATTATGGTGGAAAATGTTTTTATGGGCGGGCATTGGCGAGTTATTATCGGCTATGATACCATGGGAACAAAAGAAACCACTGATGATGTGCTGATTTTTGCCGATACGTATGACACGACTGACCATAATCAAGACGGATATAGCATTGAAAACGCTGAAAACTTTTTCTGGTCTTGGTTTGACTATCAGATACTTCCGGAAGATGAAAGAAAACAACCCTTTGTGTTGACATATCCGAAAGAGAAAATGGGTAATTGATTAAAACGGATTTATTTTGAAAGTTTATTCAGCCAAGCATTGATTTTGTTTGAAATTTGCTCTTTATACTTTTCATCAATGTTGTTGAAATTTTCGCTCGGCAGGATTTGCGCATTTTGAGCCATATCTGCAAAATCTTTATAGAATGAACCGAAGTTGCTGCCTTGCGTAGAGAACGGAACCACCCGAGCACCGCCGAAATCGGTCACTTTCAAATAAGAATAAAGTGCCGGAGCCATCGTATACCACCAAACCGGACCACCGACAAAAATGGTATCATAATCCGCTACATTCGGAAGACTTCCTTGCAGCTCAGGATAGTTTTTGCTCGTCAGCTCCTTCTTGCTTTTCATATAAACTGACGGCGAAGAATAGGTTTCGACTGTTTTTATTTCAAAAATGTCGGCACCGGTTTTAGCGGAAATCTGCTCGGCGATGTCCTTGGTATGACCGGTGAGGGAATAATAAACGACCAGAACTTTGCCTAAATCGGCATTCAATTTGACCTCTTTATCAAAGTTAGCCATTTCGGCTTTATTTTTGGCCGCAACACGGCGCAGATGATAAAAACTTGCCCCGCCGATAACAATGGCTGCCAAAATGATGACATATAAAACAACCTTCAACATATTTTTTCTCCCAAATGAATTTCTATGCTTTTATATATAAATTTGCCTTTGAGATGAGTCAATGTAAATTTCCGCATAATGTTACAATTTCCGCATATATCGCATAAAGTGTAACATTTTTAAATTTGCGGCATTTTAGCCATTTTCAAAACTATAGTATTTTAGGGCTTTTCCGAGAAAATGTTAAAAAATGACACTTCTTTAACATTTTTGATGTGTTGATTAAAACTTTCGGTGTATCATGTTTTTTATTATTTGAAACTTTATGAAAATAAGATATCATGGACATGATTATTTAGTACGGAGATAATATGACTGAATTAAAAGCCACAGCTAGACTAGACTTACCAGATAAAGTTGACGCAAATACAGGACAAGCTATTAAATGTTTAGCAGAGGGATTTTCTAGTCTTTTAAAATTACCTGAAAAAACACTGAGCATTGTTGAAAAAGCTGGAAATACTTTATTTTGTGTTCCTGCCGCATTTTTGCATGGAAAAGCCAATATTATAGAGGCTAGATGTTTTATGGAAGCTCAAAATCTAAGAAGAGAAAATAGTCAAATTAAATTAGCTAAAAATGTAATTGAAAATCTTGCTGAAAAAGAAGAAGTTGGAGAGGAAATTCCTAACAAGATAAACGATACAGATAATTTATTTGCTATACAAAATGCGGCGGCTGAAACAAATGATGATGATTTTATAAAATTTTGGGCAAAATTATATACAGAAGAGGCCTGTAAGCCAAATACTATTAGCAAAAAAACCGTGGATTTATGTCGTATCTTAGACAAGAATGTGGCAAAAATATTAGAAACAGAGGTGTTTCCGTATTGCTCTGAAATAGGATTTATAGCCAATATTCCACCAGAGGCAAATAATTTGCTTTTATTGAAAGATTATGGATTAGTTGATAATGTTGCATCAAATGTTGCAATAAGTCCAGTGAATTTTGAGAAGGGGTATCCCCCTTTAGGTAGGGATACATTTGGGGAATATTGGTTATGGGTACATCCAGGTTATTCTTATAGATTACCATATAGATTAACTTCTGCAGGAAAAGAGATTAGAAAGGCATTGAGAATTTATCCTAAAGAAAAAAATTTACAAAAAATAGGTGATACGATATCACATGAAGCGTTGAAATGGAATAAATTAGATGGTTTTGTATTTCATAAAGATGTATTACCTGAAGATTTATTTGTCATAACCGATGCCTTGTACCCACCTTTTATGGTATATCCGCATCCTAAATATCGCAAATTTGAAAGATATTGGGAAGCAGTTAGAGATGTTGTCACCGAAAAGAATAACCATTTACATGACAGCACAAAATATTCTCATATATAATGTGAAAAAATATATTTTTGATATCTGACAAATGGAAAATAAAATGAGACACTATTCGTATGAAGAAATAAGAGATTGCTCCATATATATCGTTGAAAACTGTCTTAATAATAAAGAGTTTTTAGACGCCCCCTATAAAAAACTTATTATTGAGCAATTAGGGGTGTTTGAAAACTTATTACTAGAAGCAATTGAACCAATAAAAGGAAGAGACCAAGGCATTTATATAATTGTTTGCACAGATATGATATGGCAAGTTATTAGGGATTTATTGCACGTATCAAGCAAAGATAATTTTTTAAAACCACATAATGCTCCACAAATGTTTCAAGATATTGTAGAAAAGGCAAATACGATATTTGATTTACATAGTTTTATTAGACATCCAACAGAAAATAATCTTCAGAAGTATGGTTGGATTATGCAACGTATATGGGACAATTCTCAAAGAGAGTTGGTTAGGAATATAGCACAGATAGTATATAAAATTGTTATGGATATCAATTTGACCATAAAATTAGAAAAATATAGCAATAGTCGTTGTAATTTAACAAATACAAACTAATACAACATCTATTTTTTCTCTTTCTTTTTCTTGGCGAAGTCCAGAGTTCTATCAACATTCGGATAGAGGCGATATTGCAGGGCAA
Source organism: Alphaproteobacteria bacterium (assembly GCA_045603405.1). Taxonomy (GTDB): domain Bacteria; phylum Pseudomonadota; class Alphaproteobacteria; order RF32; family CAG-239; genus CAG-267. The sequence continues at coordinate 3,998 of JAZUMA010000005.1, forward strand.
GGCGAGGGGTTATTTGCCGTTCCCTGATTTTCTTCAAGTTTTCATCCAAGAAAGGATATTTCAATTTGCAGAGTTCGTTATAGAGCACATTTATCTTAAAGTTTGAGCCATAAGTGCGCTCACCTGTATCTTGTCCTTCCCAACCGCAAATCGCATTTTGGTATTCTTGCGGAATGCCTGCATCTCTGAGTTCTGGCTTCACTAGATGCCTGAACGAGTGGAACACTTTCCGTTTGCTTTTGATACCAAGCTCATCCAAATATCTGCCAAACCACTTGGACATCTTGTCGGTATAGTGGTTAGCATCCGAATAGGAGAGTTGATAGAATAGGCGTTCCTTACGCTTTGCCCGAACTGACATATAGTATTCTTCAAATCCCATTTCCATAACTTTCGGATGTATCGGCACAATGCGTTTGGACGATTTGTTTTTGATATGCTGGTCTTTGCGCTCATCAGTGAACAACATATAATAAATCTTGCCTTCCTTCTTAATGTCATCAAGGTAAAGTTGGCACAATTCGTTCAGACGGGCACCGGAGTATAAAGCCATCAGCGGAATAAAATACCTGAAAGCAAACTGTTCATCTTGCATATAAGGGTAGGTCTCCGGATTAAAAATCTTCTTTAACTCTGCTTTAGTGAACGGGTCATAACTTTCACGAGTTTCTCGGCTCGGTATTTCCAACTGCACATTTAATGCTAAACTTACATAACCTTTTCGTTGAGCATATGTCAAGAACTCTTTGAAAGCACGTAAATATTTCTTAACCGTGGTCGTAGAAATGTTCTTTTCCGTTATGTCTTCCGTCAGGCAGTTTTTGAGTTTCTTTTTCTTATAAAGGTCGGTCTTTTTCCAGTTCTTCGGGATGTAATAAACCTTTTGCGAAATAAAATCACAATCCTTGGCGGTCAGATTTTCCACATACTTCTTGTCAATCATATCAAAAATGGCTTCAAGGCAAGTATAATCCTTCTGTAATGTAAGGTCACCCGTGCCTTTAATCTGCTGTTTGTATTCCTTAAACTTCTTAAATAGGGTTTGCCAATGTGTTTTGACTTGTGGCGCACGAACCGTATTGGCTGCACGCTCTTCCTCAATATAACTCAAGCAGCGCTCAATCACGGCAGGAATGTAGAAGTTGCGATTATCGGTAACGATGGCTTCGGCTCGGTTATGGGCATAATCATCTGCCATTTGCATACCGTTTTCCAGTTTGTCCAGCCAATCAGGACGGGCGGATTCATCCGGTTCAATGGCATTTTTCTTTACTGTGCGCTTCAGGAAATCAAACACTGATGGCGGAATACGTTTGTTATTTTTCATTGCCATCACATATTTCTTTACAAAGCTGATAACCTGTTCATCCTTAAATTCTTCATAACTGCCCATAAAACCGGAAGTCATGTAGTCTTTTTCTTCCAGCATGGTCATCTCAAGATGAGTAGGGGACATTTCGCCGTTTTTGATTTTATAATACGATTCGTCGAGTTTATCTTGAATTTCCTTGATTCGCTGGGCAATGATATTTTCTATATCATCTTGCGACAAATGCAGTTTTCCGTTTCTAATTTCCATCACCAGCCACCTTATGTCGTTTATAAGGGAATCATACTTAAAAGATTCCCGTTTTACCAAGTGTACGGCGATATTATAATCATTAGTGTTTAACGAATACCTAAAATCCGTTTTTCCAATAATGTGTCTCACCCATGAGGGCACACGATACCTAAAGTAAAAGGTATGATTTCTGCGTTCTAAATGGTTATATTTTAATGTCATTGTGTCACCCCCATGTGTCACAGATGTGCGTAAATACCATTTTACCGCCATTTTCGGGTCTTTTAAACGAAAAAAACCTCTGAAAAATCAGAGGTTTATCAAATTTCTTGGCTGGCAGAACAGCAACGAACAAGAACGGAAATCAGCCCAAATTTACACAATGTTGGTTAGCCATCACGAAGAAATCTTGGCAATGAAAGAGCAAGTCCAAATGATAAGGGGATTGCTTGCTGCTTAAAATGACTTTCCGACAGAAATCACAAGGAGAAATTCCTAAAATCGTTGTTTAATAGTGAGATTTTCTGCAAATCAATGTTAATTCAAGCCATATCGTTTGATAAATCTTGAGAGCGTCATATATTGGACATTCATAATTTTTGATATCTGGTTCTTGGAAACACCTTTTGATAACAAATCTTGGATGCGTTTGAGGTTTTTAGCCAGTTTCAAACGCTTTGATTGTGCTCCAAATGGACGGCCGAGTTTAACGCCTTGTTCCTTTTTAGAAGCAAGCGAACACTTTGTGCGCTGACTGATTAAATCTCTTTCAATTTGCGCAGCTAAACCGAAAGCAAAGGCCAGAACTTGCGATTGTAGGTCGTTCCCTAAATGGTAGTTTTCCTTGATAGTGATAACTTGGCAGTTTTTGTTCAGGCAGGTTTGTAGAATAGAGAAAGTTTCAGGAACACTGCGAGAAACCCTTGAAAGTTCGCTGGTGATTAAAATATCATTCGGCTGCAGTTTCTCCAGTAGTTGCCCTAATTGTCTTTTGTGAAGCGGTTTTCTGGATGATATTGTTTCTTCCACCCAGACATCAATCTTCATATTGTGTTTGGCCGCATATTCGCTGATTTCATACTCCATGTGTTCAAACGATTGCTTTTCGGTGCTTTTGCGGATGTAACCGTAAATCATAAAATTCTCCTTTTGATGTATTTATCAGGAGAATCAAGGAATTATGCTCAAAATGTTCTGCTGTTTTAACGAACAATTAAATCAACTAATTTTTTGGCTTTTTTGTTTGGATGCAAAGCGGCCGATTTGCTGTTATATAATTCCTTGAAATATTAGGAAAATAAGGAGTTTTAAGGGATTTAAAAGGGCATAAAATATATGCAGCCTTGTTTTGATTGCTCGGTTTAACACAAATGTTCGTTTGTGTTAAGTGCAAAATAAATGGAACTTAACGGATTGTGATATGGGCAAGACTTGTGCATTTTTAGGCAATAACTACGACAAATTCTTGGATATAGAATTAGGGCATCGCACGCCTGCTGGCTTAAAAGCACGCATTCGGGAAGAAGTAATCAATCTGATTGAAAATGAGGATGTTGATACGTTTTTGGTCGGAGAAATCGGAGGATACGAAGTTGATGCCTATGACGTTGTTTTAGATGTTCAGAAAGAATATCCGCATATTCGGATTTATTTGGTATTATCCAAGATGACAGACTTGCATGAAATGGGCGTATGTGATGCGGCCTATGTTGCTGAAAGACGTGGATTTGATGACTTTATTTTGCCGCCAAAATGTGAGTTTGGTTACAAAAAGTTATGCATTGTGTATCGGAACCGCTATATCATAGAAAATACAAACTTTATCATTGCTTATAACAATCACGAAGGCAAAGCCTACGAGTTCTGCAAAGCCGCCAAAGGCAAAGGCGTTAAAGTGATTGAATTAGCGGAGAAATAAATTTTAATAATCGTATTGAAATGTTAAATATTTTGTAATAAGAATAGAAAAGTATCAATATTTTAGGGTTATTACCATGGGGTTTCAAGTCGGTGTTAAGACCGCTGTGTCTAAATTAAATAATAAAGTTGAATTTTTACAACCTGTTTATGAAGCAATATCAAATTCTTTGGAGGCAAACGCTAAGAATATATGCGTAGAGTTTAGTGTAGATAACTTACAAATCAACATTTCTGAAGAAATAGCTGAAGCAGAAAGAATAAATGGTTTTACTATAATTGATGATGGTGAAGGCTTTACAAAGGATAATATAAAATCATTTTGTGAATTATGGACAACAACAAAAAAGAATTTAGGTTGTAAAGGAGTTGGAAGACTTACATGGTTAAAAGTTTACCAAGGTGTTGATATTTACAGTAGATTGAATGGTTGTGAAGTGAAATTCTGCTTTTCCGAAAATTTTGATTCAAGTAATATTATTCCCCAAAATATAGATATCAAAGAGACAAGTAGTAATTTAACCAAATTAACCTTTAGAGATGTTACAGAGAATTTTTACAGAAAACAAAAAGATGGTGATGTTTACGATGCCAGAGAAAAAGCTGATATAGATAAAATATACATTAAAATAAAGAAACACTTATTGGTGAAATTGGCTTTATTGAAAGAAAATAATATAGACTTCCACATTACCATAAAGATAGGTGAAAAAGAGAAAATTATTGATAATGATGATATAACCGAGTTGAAAAAACAAGATTTTCAAATTGAAGATTACAACAAGAATATGCAAGATTTTAGACTTTATTATAATTTTGTGAATGATGGTCTAAATCAAAAAGATTTATTTTATTGTGCTAATGGAAGAATTGTAAGCGAATTTCCAGATACAATTTCTTTAGATAAGATAAAAAATCAAGATTCAATAATAATGCTACTAACTTCAGATTATTTGGATAGTAAAGTTAACGATGAACGAAATGGATTTATAATAGAAAAACAGCAAAATAATGAAGATATTGATAATTGTTTATCTTTCCCTAAAATCAATGAAGCATTGAGAGATAATATGGAAACGTTGTTAATTAAGCAATATCCAAATATATCAAAAGAAAATAAAAAAGAATTAGATGCTGCTATAAAAGAAGTTCCTTATTTAGCAGCATATATACAGGAAGATAAATCTGTAATTAAAAAGAAAAATGATGTAATTAAGCGTGCAAAAGAAGTTTTTGAAAGAGAAAAACAAAATGCAAGTAGTATTTTTGTGAGAATGCTCAAACAAAAAAATATAAATCCAGAAAACTTTGAAAAGTCTATTGTTCAATTAAATAAGATAGCAATAGAAGAGCTAGGAGAATATATATTATACAGACAACAAATCATAGAAGGACTTAAAAAAGCTCTTTTAGATAGAGAAAAGAAAGAAGACTACATACATAATATAATTATGCAAATGAAAATTGCTATAGATGATAAACTCAACGAGGAAGATAAACATTACTTTACAAATTTTTGGTTGTTTGATGATAAATTTATGACTTATTCATATGCAGCAAGTGATAAAACAACAAAACAAATTACAAATGATATAAAACAATCATATGAACGAATTTATAAAAGTGCTGATAGGCCAGACATAGCTATATTCTATAATAAGGATGATAATCAAAAAGATGCTATTCTGATGGAATTAAAAGGTGCTAATGCGACAAAAGATGAAAAGGATAAATCTTTAATAGAACTTCCAAATAATATAGACACAATGAGAAAAAATATTCCAGAATGCAATAGAATATGGGGATATATTATTACTGACATAGATGATGAATTTGAAAGAAGTATTAAAAATCAAGAACGATATCAGCCTTTATTTTCCAATGCTAAAGATGGAAAGGCATATTATACATACTTCAAAGAAAAGAAAACACATGTTACCATAATTGACCTAAAATCAATTATAAGTGACGCAGATGCAAGAAATAAGGTTTTCTTAAATATTTTAAGTAAACAACGAAGTGCACCTCAAGCATAGCATTCCTTAACATACCTATGCAAAGTGTTCCAGTCACAGCCGAGGAGACGGGCGATTTCGGCTTTAGATACGTGTTTATCAAGCAATTCTTTGATTTTGTTATGCTTCTTTTTCAATTTGCGATAAGTGCTGCCACGAGGGCGACCGATGTGTTTTCCTTCGGCTTTGACACGTTTTAAGGACTCTCTGGTGCGGTCGGAAATAAGCTGACGTTCTATTTCGCTGGCAAGGGAAAAAGCAAACGCCAACACTTTGCTTTGAATATCAGCCCCAAGCCGGTAATTTTCTTTCAAAGTCCAGATTTGGCATTCTTTTTCAAGACATTGCTGCAAAATTCCCATAACTTCAAGCAAATTGCGTCCTAAACGACTTAATTCAGTCGCAATCAAAATATCATCTTTTTTGAGCTTTTTAAGCAAACTACCGAGCTTTCTTTCATTAAGAGGTTTTCGGGAGGATATGGTTTCTTCCACCCATTTATCAATCGTTATGCCGTTATTTTCAGCAAAAGTAGAGATTTCGTGGGTTTGGTTTTCTAAATGCTGCTGTTCGGTGCTAACTCTAATATATCCGTAAATCATTGTTTTTCCTTTTGTTGTGTAGTTATTTATCGGATTTCACAATAACGGATATATAAAACAAATACTGAAATAAAACCTCCGTTTTATTTCAGTATCAAATTTAGCCTTTTATAACATTAAAACATGAAACTATTATTAACAGATATCCTTTGAAATTCAAGATTTTTAACACTTCTATCCAACTAAATTTGAATTTCCCATAAAACCCTCTACAAAATGGGAGGGTTTTGATGAGTGCAGCAGTTGCACAAAGTGAAGATATTGATATCTTGGAGCAAGACATCCAAGATATTAGTCCGTTTTTGCTTAAAATGCTGCTCCAAGACAAGACTACGGGGAATTTTATACGCTTTGCTTGCGATGAATACCTGAAATATGGCGAAGCATACGCTGCAGATAAAGAAATCAGACCAGAGCTTATTATCGGCAACAATACAAAAATCATTCAACCACGCACGGCTAAAAGTAAAGATGAGCAAATCAACCGTACCAGAAAAGCGGCAGAAGTTTTTACGCCATCGTGGATTTGTAACGAAATGAATAACCATTGCGATGAGCAGTGGTTTGGTCGCCCGAATGTTTTTAATACACAAAATGGGCATTTCTGGATAGTCAATAATGAAAAGATAACCTTTCCCGAAGATGGTAAGAGCAAACGTGCCGGATGGATGAAATATGTTGATTCCAAGCGTTTAGAGATAACTTGCGGTGAAGCTCCGTATTTAGTAAGCCGCTATGATACGACAACAGGAGAGTTTTTACCGATTGAAAAGCGGATTGGAATTTTAGACCGCAAACTCCGTGTCGTTAATGAAAATACGGATAATGAAACAGATTGGTATAAGTGGGCAAAACGTGCCTTTGAGAGCACTTATGGCTATGAATATCAGGGCGATAATCTGCTTTTAGCCCGTGAAAATCTACTCTGGACATTTATTGACTATTATCAGCAGCGATTTGGTATTGAGCCGACATTGGTTCAGAAAAAACAAATTGCTAACATAGTTGCGTGGAATGTATGGCAGATGGACGGACTGAATGACTCCGTGCCATTCTGCACCACCGAAGAAAATGAAAAACAATTAGAACTATTTGATGATTTACCGAAGATTTATACCCCAATGCTCTGCAAGGTTAAGGACTGGCGGAGTAAAGAGATTTTTTATTTCCAAGACTTGAAGAAAGGAACAAAAAATGAAATTTGATTATGCCATTGGTAATCCGCCATATCAAGTACCTTCAATTGGTGATAAACCAAGTGATGAATCCATATACAATTATTTTATGGATGCAGCATTTAATATAGCAGAAAAAGTGGAACTGATTACTCCTGCAAGATTTTTGTTTAATGGTGGCAATACTTCAAAAAAATGGAACGAAGAACGTTTGAATGATGAACATTTTAAAGTTTTGAAATATGAACCAGATAGTAAAACTGTATTTTCAAACACAGATATTAAAGGTGGAATTGCTATCACATATAGAGATGCTAATACGGTTTTTGGAGCCATAAATACTTTTACATCTTTTAGTGAATTAAATTCAATTCTTAAAAAAGTACAAAATATAGATAATACAACTATTACAGATATTATCTTTAATCAAAATAAGTTCAATTTAGATGCTTTGTATATTGATTATCCTAATTTGAAAAATATCATAAGTAGTGATGGCAGAGAACGTAGAATGACAAGTGGATGCCTTTCATATGATTGTTTTTCAAATATTAGACAATCAGAAAAGGATATTTGTATTTTGGGGGTTATTAACAATAAAAGAGTATACAAATATATTCAATCTAAATACATAGAAACACCTCACGAAAATCTCAATAGATATAAAGTTATTGTTCCAGCCAATAACGGTTCCGGGACTTTAGGAGAAACATTATCCACACCTATAATTGGCGAGCCTCTAATGGGTTATACACAAACATTTATTAGTATCGGTGAATTTGATTCAAAGGATATGGCTGAAAGTGCATTAAAGTATATCAAATCTAAATTCTCAAGAGTAATGTTAGGTGTACTGAAAATTACACAGAATGGTAAAAAAGAAACTTGGAGATGTGTTCCTCTCCAAGACTTTACATCTAAATCTGATATAGATTGGTCTAAATCCATACACGAGATAGATTTGCAGTTGTATAAGAAATATGGTCTTGATGACAACGAAATCAAATTTATTGAAACGCACGTAAAGGAGATGGTGTAATGGCAGTAATCAGTATTAAGACCGCAAAGCAAATTGAACCGAAATGCTATGCCTATACAACTCCTGAAATCAAACGTCATGATGGTTGGACTAAAATCGGCTATACCGAACAAGATGATGTCAAAAAGCGTATTGCCCAACAAACCCAAACAGCTGATATTAAATTCAATCTTGAATGGGAAAAGCGAGCCATTTATGAAGATGGTTCGGGAGATGCTTTTAAGGACAAAGATTTTCATGCTTATTTAAGCAAAAAAGAATATGAAAAAATGCCGAACACAGAGTGGTTTCATATTCTACCGAATAAATCTCTTGAGGAATTTTTGCATTTTCGCAGTCATCGTGGCATTTTGGAATCTTATGGCGCATTACCATATCAATTAAGACAAGAACAAAATCAAGCTGTTCAACAAACCAAAGACTATTTCTCCTTGCATTCAAAGGAAGAACCAGAGTTTTTGTGGAATGCCAAACCTCGTTTTGGTAAAACTCTTTCAACTTATGAACTCTGCAAAACACTTGATGCCCGAAAGATATTGATTGTAACCAATCGTCCGGCAATCGCAACCTCTTGGTATGATGACTATGTAAAGTTTTTAGGAACACAGTCCGGATATTACTTTGTAAGCCAAGTGGATACCTTAAAAGAGCGTAAATATGTGCTTTCTCGTGAGCAATATGTGAGTGTTCGTGATAAACTCAAAGGATTTATAGAGTTTGTATCCTTGCAGGATATGAAAGGTTCAATCTATTTTGGCGGAAATATTGATAAACTCAAGGAAGTTGCTGAATTAGATTGGGATGTTTTGGTAATTGATGAAGCCCATGAAGGTGTTGATACCTATAAAACCGATGTGGCTTTTGACCATATTAAACGCAAATATACACTCCATTTATCCGGCACACCGTTTAAGGCTTTAGCAAACAGTAAGTTCCGTGAAGAGGAAATCTATAACTGGACTTACGCTGACGAACAAAAGGCAAAGCGTGAATGGGACAGTAGCAGCGAAGAAGAAAATCCATACGCAACATTGCCGCAACTGAATTTATACACCTATCAGATGTCCGAGATTATCAGAGACAAATTAAAGCAAGGTGCGGATTTTGATAATGATGGCGAAACAGAAGAATATGCTTTTGATTTGAACGAATTTTTTGCCACTCAATCCAATGGTAGTTTCAAGTATGATGCCGATGTAGATAAGTTTTTAGAAGCATTAACAACATTGCCGAAGTTTCCATTTTCTACCGATGAATTGCGCCAAGAATTAAAGCATACATTTTGGCTGCTTAATCGTGTAGATAGTGCCAAAGCATTGGCAAGAAAACTCAAAGAGCATCCTATTTTTGCGGACTATGAGATTGTTTTGGTTGCCGGTGACGGCAAATTGGATGATGATACCGAGAACAAAAAGGCTTTTGATAAGGTTGTTAAAGCCATTAAGGAAAATGAGAAAACGATAACAATTTCGGTTGGACAATTAACAACCGGTGTTACTGTTCCAGAATGGACAGCGGTTTTAATGTTAAGCAATGTGAAAAGTCCTGCACTTTATATGCAAGCTGCATTTCGGGCGCAAAACCCATGTCTATTTAATATAGACGGAACCTTATACCGCAAAGAAAATGCTTATGTGTTTGACTTTGACCCTGCAAGAACTTTGGATATTTTTGAGCAATTTGCCAACGATTTAAGCTCTGATACAACTCGTGGCAAGGGCGATATGGACACGAGAAAACGCCATGTTCGTGAGCTAATAAACTTCTTCCCTGTATATGGCGAAGATGATGATGGCGAAATGATAACGCTTGATGCGGAAAAAGTGCTTTCCATACCACGTAAGATTCACGCTGTAGAGGTGGTTAGACGTGGATTTATGAGCAACTTCTTGTTCCAAAATATCAGTAATATCTTTAGTGCACCGCAGGAAGTCGTTGATATCATAAAGCAATTTGAACCGATAAAAGAACCTGTTCTAGTAACAAAGAATACAAAAGATGATTTATCCATCAATGATAAAGGTGAAGTTGAGTTATCTCAAACAACGATTGATATTGGTGTGGAAGATGTATTCGGTGAAAAGATTTATGCCGTGGTTGATGATTTACAGGAGACAATAGAAGAAATTCAGAAAAAGCCGACAGATAGCAAGAAAGATACAACTTTTGAAGCCCTAAAAGAACAATTTAAGGAAACGGTTGCCGAGCCATTGATTTCAACGGCTAAAGAGCATTATGGCAAAGATATGACCGCCAGCACGCAAAAAGCCGTAGAAAGAAAAATAACGGCAGAAAGTGAGACGGTAATTGCCAAGCATTATGGTGATTTCAAAATTCAACACAATACCATTGAACTGGAACGCCAAAAGGAAATAGAACAAGCAACAGCCGAACATAAGCCAGAGAAAATTGCTCAAATCAACAAAGTATATGACAAGAAACAAGAAGAAAATAAAAAGAGCTTTGTTGAGAGTATGCAGGAAAAGGCAGAAGAATTGGTTAAAACCGCAGGACAAACGATTGTTGAAGCGGTTGAAACGGATAAGAAAACCAAAGAAAAGAATGCTATTGAAACATCTGTTCGTGACCATTTGCGTGGATTTTCAAGAACAATCCCGTCATTTTTAATGGCATACGGTGATGATGATACAACTTTGGAAAACTTTGATGAGATTATACCAGACGAGGTTTTCAAGGATGTTACAAGTATCAGCCTTGATGAATTTAGATTTTTGCGTGATGGTGGCGACTATACAGATGAAGAAACAGGAGAAACAAAGCATTTTGACGGACATTTGTTTGACCCAGTAGTCTTTAATGACTCGGTTAAAGAGTTTTTACGCCTGAAAAGAAAGTTAGCTAACTATTTTGATGAAAGTAGCACGGAAGATATCTTTGACTATATTCCGCCACAAAAAACAAACCAAATCTATACTCCGAAAAAAGTGGTGGTAGAAATGGTTGATAATCTGGAAAAAGAGTGTCCGGAATGCTTTGAAGACAGCGATAAAACTTTCATTGATTTATATATGAAGTCTGGTCTTTATATTACAGAGATTGTGAAACGGTTATTTAGAAGCAAAGCATTGAAACGTGAGTTCCCTAGTGAAAATGACAGATTAAAGCACATCTTCGCTAATCAGGTTTATGGCTTGGCACCAACGGAAATCATATATCGCATTGCAAAAGCCTATATTCTGGGCTTTGATGAAGATATTGAAATCAAAAAGCACCATTTACGGCAGTTTGATACACTTCCATCAGTCCAAAGCGGAACCCTTGAAGGTGATTTAGATAGAGTTTTTGATGATGTAGGTTGAGTTACGCTATTCTAAACCCTATATAAGTTTTATGTTAAACAATAGGATATGAACTAATGAGTAATATGGGTGTTGATATAGAAAAATTAAAAAATTATGGAACTAAAGATGTTGAAGTTACTGTGGACAACATAACAGAATTGCATGAATGTGATTTTTTAGATTTCAAGAAGCAGTGGCATGATGATAATAGTGAATTATTATATGATATATTGTGCTTATGCAATTCTATAAGCGATGTAAAGAAAAGATATTTGATATTTGGCATTAAAGAAAATTCAAAAACAAAGTCTAAAACATATTATACTGTATCTGAAAATATAGGACGTAAAACAGACGAGGAAATAGAAATATTGCTTCGTGAATTCTTTTATCAGGCTCCTAGAGTTTCTATATCGCAACTAAATGTTTCAGGTCAGATTATTGATGTGTTAGAAATTATACCTGATTCAGCAGCTCTACCATATCATTTACAAAAAGAATGCAAATATAAAAACGCTGATAAAAGTAATATCATAAAGAATAATAAAGATAAAACTATACAAAGAAATACTATTTATGCAAGAAATGGAAGTACTAATTTTCCTAAAAATGAAGGAATTCCTCATTATTATATAGAACAACTCTTTGCTATCAAACATGGTCAACATTTAACGACAAGAGAGCGTGGATTTATATATTTAAATGATATTGAACAATGGATAGATAATGGTAATGATGGGATTTTTTATGATAACGATTGTGCTTATAAAATCGTAAACATTGATGACGAGGCTAATATAGTAAATCTCAACGAAGTTCCTGCTTATTCTTATGTGCTAACAGATACAGGACTTGGAAAAGATTACTGGGAAAGCAAAAAAAATAAACTTAACTGCTCAATTGAAGAACACTATTGTAACTATAAAATCAAATTTATGTGGTATAATAATATAATATTTTCCTTTAATGTTATTAGGATTTTAATAAAAAATTATCCTATAATGGGAGACCTGAAAATCTATTATCTCCCAGCATATTTATACCAATATTTCAATAATAAGCAACGCAGTAAAGACGATATTTTTGAACTGAACGAATATAAAATATGCAGAATTTTATACAATACTGAAAATTCTCAAGGAAGTAATGATGATATACTTTCTGAAATAAATTGGGATTTTGTATTTTTTCCCAGAGAATATATAGATAATAATCCATGGGTACATGAAAAAAGAGAATAACAAATAAATGGGCGTAATCGTTTTAATTATCATCGGAGTTGTGATTTGGTTGATTATCGGAAGTGATAACCAAAAGCCGAAGAATGCAACACATCATCGCCAAAGCAAGGCTGATAAAGAGTTTGAAGATATGTATTTCAATGGTGCATCCGGTGATGATATTGATGACTTTTAACACAATGAGTGAGGTATAACCAATGAGCGGACTTGTTTGGCTTCTTGGAACGATGGTTGCTGTTGGACTTTTGGCTCCCAAAAAGAAGAAGGAACTTGATGCTTACCAGTTATTGAGCAAAGAAGGCGATAAGATGTTTGATGCTGCTTGGGCTGAAAGACAGCGGAAAGCAAATAAGAAAACGGCTTATGATGTGTTAGGAATTGAGCCGACAGCAACAGCAGAAGAAATTAAAGTTGCCTATAAGGCTATGGTGAAGAAATATCATCCCGACCATAACGAAAGCAAAAATGCGGCATCTCAATTCAGAGCCGTTAAAAAGGCTTATGATATTTTGAAGGATGAGGAGAAAAAAGCCGAGTATGATGCTAATATACTTTCTCGGGCAAAAAAGGTTTTGCTTGTCGGCTTTTCGGTTCAGCAGTTACGCTTGACTTTAGCTGAACATATGAAGATTGATTCCAAAACGATTAAATTCACGCAAACCGGTGATGTTTTTATCAATGATGAATTTTCCGCCTGCTGGTGCGAATTTGGTGGTTTCTTTGTTTATTATGAGCCGCAAATACCTAAAAACATTAAGTTTGACGATACAATCCATGAAGTTATCTTTTATACTTCTTACAGTGTGTATGAGTTAGAAGAAATGATAGCAATGAGTTTCGGTTGTATGTCATCAGCAATAGAGCTTAAGTATAACGGATTTGATTTAAGCAGCGGAATAGTCTTAAAATATGGCGAATATGCACTATGTTGGCGACAAATTAACGAAGACTACTATGAATATTATATTCCGACAGTTTATTACACGCCTGAAGGAATAGTCACTGAAGAAGACGACTTTGATGATTTTGACCTTTCTGACGAACCGGAAGATGTTAAGGAAATAAGCCACCGTTAAGCCGCTTGCATTTCTTGGCTTTGTTTAATCATCATATCAATCTGCTCTTTGGTGCAGCCTTGGGCGGTGAAGATGTTTTCCAGTTGCTTAACTCTTAATTCTGCTTGGAAAAGTTTGCTCTGTAGGCTTGTATTTTCTCTTTCCAGTGTCTCTATGCGGATTTTAGCCAATTCAAGCTCATGGGCGGAATATTGGGCTTCTCTTTCATAATATTCCTTATCATCTCTCAATGATTTTTTATCAATATTATTCATATTCTCAATAATCGGTGCAAATTCTTTACCGGTATAGACCATATGGCGGCGTCCTTGCTTATCATAGCCCAATTGTAAATATTCCAGCTTAACAAGTTTAGCGATTGCCTTTCTAACGGTATCAGGCTGAACGTCAATACATTTGGCGATGTTTTTATTATCTCCGAAAAATGTCGGATGTTTTGGATTTTTAGTGCGATAGATAACTAATTGTATGATTAATCTTTCTGTAACAGACAATTCTGCTTTACTTCTACTCATATTGTTTCCTTTAATAAATTCCTATAATTATTTATCAGGGAAAATAAGGCTTTGGCATTTATATCCGCCCGTTGGCATCTATATCCGGATTTTTGTGGTTTTTGGCACGTATATCCGCTTTCAGTGGCATTTATATCCGGTTTGGACGGCACGTATATCCGGTTTTTGCGGCACGTATATCCGGCTTTGAAAATCCAAACCCTTGTAAAATAAGGGCTAAATGGCAATTTTTTGCTCCTAAAATATAATATAATAGAAAGAAAATATATATTATAATAGAGCCATTTTCCTTCGGAGTTAAAATAGAAACCAAAGTAATTTCCTGATGAATTAAGGATAACTGATTCGGGTAATTTAAAGCAAAAATAAAATCCGCAATTAATGACGAAAATAATATTGACGACAAATGACTCGTATAAATTCAGAATGTCAGATTAACGGATAACAAAATCAAAGGAAAAACGGAAATTCGGTGGGGCGAGGGCTTTTCGTGGAAAAAATATAGAAGTTTACGTGTAATGAAACGCTTATGGCTTGACAACAGAGACATATGATGAAAATATAGACATGGATTAATTTTAGGAATAAGCGATGTGTGAGACGATTTGTTTTATAATACAAGAAATTCAAAATTTTTGCTTAATTGGTTGGAGTTATATATTAAAACTTATAAAATGTATATTTGAGATAAAAACATTATTAGCAATATTTGGGGGATACATTGCTTGGCAACAATGGCAAACAAATGAGAGAAAACGTAAGCAAGATTTATTTGAAAAACGTTATGACAATCTATATCTACCAATACTAAAATGTTCAGAAAGCATCATACATATCAAGGATAGCAAAGTTTCAAAAGAGAAGAAAAAACAGCAGATAGAGAATGAAATAGCAGAATTTTGGAAGCAATATAACAAGTATAAATTTTTAATTTCTGAACAAGATGATGAAAAATTAAATAATCACTACAAATATATTTTGGAAATTGTTCAGAATAATGGGGCAAGTGATGTTGAACAATTGGGTAATCTATTTGCTCTTTTAGGTCATTTATCACAAATGGAAATGTTATTGGCACAATATTTGAGAATTGAACAAGGAAGTTTGCTTTATAAAATTAGAAAGTGTTTTCAAAAAAAATACAGCATGAAAGAAATAATAACAATGCTTGCTAATTCTTCGCAACAGCAAGATAATAATGCTAAAAAATAGAAAAATGCTACCGGTTGGGCGGTAGCACTTGAGATGAAATTTATATTGAAACAATACGAGCAGAAATCTGCTACACATGTATTTATCTGGGTTTTGCCGCTATTTTCTATTAAAAAATTTTCATTTTCATTTTTGCTCAAACCAAAATCAGCAAATTACTCCTAATAAATAATTTTGTGAGAAAAACTCACGGAAATTAACATTTAAACAATAGGAGAAGATATGCTCAAAACTTATAATAAAGAAAATAACACCTATAGTCGTTACTTCCACGTTTCAGAAATAGAAGCTGCTTTAGAGAAAATGAAGCAAATCAGCAGTCGTGTGGAATATAGACCTTTTGACGAGATTCCCAATAGAAACCAAATAGAAGATTACCACGTAATTATTGATGATGCCAATAGCTTGGAAAGGATGTTTGCCGACAATCCTGCTTTCAAATTGGAAGACCCGATGGATACTATGAGAAGAACCATATTATTAGTGGCTTGCGGTATGAGTGAGGACACCGAGGGAATTGAATACTTGATTAACAAAGGTGCGGAAATTAACCGAAATGATTTGATGGGCGAAAATGCTTTAATGTATGTCATTCAGAACCCAAATATGCCAACGGAAGAAAAACTTAAAGCTGTTCAATTACTGATAGACCATGGAATAGATGTAAATTGGCTTAATAGCCGTTTTGAAACTCCTTTGATGATGGCATTAAACCAGATAGAAATTGAAATTGCTGAACTTTTAATAGACAATGGTGGAATTGTATATCAACCACCCAAAAGACCTAAAGAACCTGATACAGAAGAAGAAAACAAAGAATAACTCCTGACATATGTTCAACCAAACCGCTACGGAAACGTGGCGGTTTTCTTATCTCAAGCATTTTTTGATAGCATTCAGAGCATCATGCATTCTACCAGAAGCATATATCAGTTTTAGGGAGTATTTCTCATCTATTGGTTCATGTTGCCTAAACAACCAAAACAA
>JAZUMA010000006.1:0-19374 GCA_045603405.1 Alphaproteobacteria bacterium
GCCGCACCCATACAAACGGACTAAACTTCTAATAACTCTATAATAATTCAAAACACCTAATACATACCTTGTACATCTCTACTATACCATTTTTATTTTCTATTTTCAACTATTTTTTAAAAATTTTTTCTATTTTCTGTCTATTTTATTGTCAGCTTATCTAAATAGATGGTGGAAGGAGGGATATTAGTTAAGGATACATAGTTTAGAGGGGATTCTTTGACCTCGCTTGTGCTCGGAAGAATGACGTTGCGACATTCCTCTTTTAGCGATAAGTATCCGACTTGGCGATGTTTGACTCTTTCTGCGTCATCCCTCGGCGCATTTTAATGCGCCGTCAAGGGACCTCCCCCCCTCTCCAAGGGCACTCTCTCCCTCTCGTCATCCCTTGCGCGGCGCTGTGCGTCCGTGCATCAAGGGATCTTTGCTCCGGCTTTAGCCGCTGCTGAACCTTTCCTTCTCTCCATCATCACCATTAATACGTCATCCCTCGGCGCATTTTAATGCGCCGTCAAGGGACCTCCGCCCCCTCTCCAAGGGCACTCTCTCCCCACCATCCCTATTAATGCGTCATCCCTTGCGCGGCGCTACGCGTCCGTGCATCAAGGGATCTTTGCTCCGGCTTTAGCCGCTGCCGAATCTCCCTTTCACCCAAACTAATTCCATACAAAAAAAGAGGCCAAGTCACCTCAGCCTCTCACGATTCTTTCCAAAAACTTTATTTACTTCTCTTCCGGAATAACCTTTCCATCTAAAGAAAATCTTTCCACCTTAGCGTCTTTGCGGAGTCCTTCAAAAATCTCTGCAACCGCTTGCTGAGAAATCATATTCTTCAACTGTGGTTCAATCTCTTTAAGCTCTAAAGGTTTTGAAGCTCTTGCATCATCAACTAAGATAACATGATATCCGAATTCCGTCTTAACCGGAGTTTTAGAATACTCACCTTTCTTCATATTAAAAGCAACATCAGAAAACTCAGGAACCATCATATCTTTTGTAAAGTACCCGAGATCAACAGCGCTATCCAAAGAATATTCTTTAGCCAAATCTTCAAATTTTGCTCCTTTGTTTAATTTAGCAATAACCTCTTTTGCTTTATCTTCGGAGTCAACCAAGATATGTTTTGCACTCACTTCCTTTTGGCTTTCAAATTTAGAAGTATAATCGTCATAAAGTTTCTTAACAGCTTCATCATTTACTTTTTCATCAACCTTTTTCTCCAAATAGAGCTTACGAGCTAAATCTTCTTTAGCTGTAACCAACTGTCTTTGATATTCTGGAGTCTCTTCAATTTTAGCTGCTTGAGCTGCTTGATAAACAAGCTTACTGTTCACAAAAACATCCAGTGTTTTACCATAAAACTCATCAAAAGAAACTCTATCTTTAATTTGCGGATGATCAGCATAACTTTGCTTCAAGTCATTAACATAAATTGTCTCACCATTAACTTTTGCAGCAACACCGTTATTACCCTCGGCATTAGCATTATATACCTTAAAAGATATATAAGAAGCTACAGCAACAATAACAACCGCCGCAGTTGTAGCTGTAAAACCAACGATACTTTTTTTCATAAAAACCTCCAAAATAAATTTTTTATAACTCTGTTTGTTATATACACGCATTTATAAAATATTCCAACATTTTTTTATTTACTGTATAACTTCTGTTGATAGTATTGACTTTATCATATATAAACACTAAATGTAGCTAAAAGAATTATAACTTTAAGGTAAAAAAATGTTTGCAGATATTATACGTAAAATTTTCGGTTCAGCCAACGACCGTTATGTAAAAAAACAATATAAGATTGTTGAAGAGATTAACGCTTTAGAAGATATTTTTTCTAAACTATCAGACGAAGAATTAAAAAACAAAACTTTAGAATTCCGCCAACGATTAAAAGAAGGTGAAACATTAGATGATATTTTGCCGGAAGCTTTCGCAACAGTCAGAGAAGCAGCCAAAAGAACATTAGGACAACGCCACTATGATGTCCAACTTATTGGTGGTATTGTTTTACACCGTGGTATGATATCTGAAATGAAGACAGGTGAAGGTAAAACCCTCGTTGCCACTTTGGCAGCCTATTTAAATGCCATCGAACAAAAAGGTGTTCATATTGTTACGGTTAATGACTATCTTGCCAAACGTGACGCAGAATGGATGGGGCAGGTTTATCGTTTCTTAGGTTTAACGGTTGATTATATTGTTCACGAAAAAAATGATGAACAAAGAAAAGCCGCATACAATGCAGATATTACCTATGGCACAAACAATGAACTCGGATTCGATTACTTACGCGATAATATGAAATTCTCTTTAGAAGAACGAGTCCAAAGAGATTTTAATTATGCTATTGTCGACGAAGTCGATTCTATTTTGATTGATGAAGCGCGTACACCTTTAATTATTTCCGGCGCTGCAGAAGATTCTTCTGAAAAATATGTTTTGGTAAACAACATCATCAAACATATCGTTCCATCGGATTATGAAAAAGATGAAAAAGCCAAAAATGTAACCTTAACTGAATCCGGTATGGAACATGTTGAAAAACTGTTAAAAGAAGCCGGTTTAATTACCGAAGGCGGTTTGTATGATATTAAAAACGTTCAACTGGTAAACCATGTTAACCAAGCCCTACGAGCCAACACCATGTTTGAACGTGATGTGGACTACCTTGTTCGCAATGGTAGTGTTATGATTATTGATGAATTTACCGGCCGTGTTATGGAAGGCAGACGTTACAGTGACGGTCTGCACCAAGCCCTAGAAGCCAAAGAGGGTGTAAAAATTCAGTCAGAAAACCAAACTCTTGCTTCCATTACCTTCCAAAACTATTTCCGTTTGTACCCGAAATTAGCAGGTATGACCGGTACAGCGATGACAGAAGAAGCTGAATTCGGTGATATTTACAATCTTTCTTGCGTGGAAATTCCCACCAACAAACCTGTTATTCGTATTGATGAACACGACTGTATTTATCGTACCGAAAAGGAAAAATATAAAGCTATTATAGACACAATTAAAGAGTGTCATGCTAAAGGACAACCTGTTTTAGTCGGCACAACATCCGTTGAAAAGTCTGAAGTCGTTGCATCTTTATTAAAACAACAAACTAATATAGAATTTGAAGTCTTAAACGCCAAACAAGATGAAAGAGAAGCTGATATTGTTGCTGAAGCCGGACGTTTTGGCGCAGTAACCATTGCCACTAATATGGCTGGTCGTGGTACAGATATTCAATTAGGAGGTAATCCAGATGCAACCTTAAAAAAACGCTTAAAAGGAGATGAAACAACTGAACAAATTACAGAATTAAAAACACAAATAGAACAAGAAATTGCTGAAAATAAAGAAAAAGTTCTTAAAGCCGGTGGTTTATACATATTAGGCACAGAGCGTCATGAGAGCCGTCGTATAGATAACCAATTGCGTGGTCGTTCCGGCCGTCAAGGTGACCCTGGACACTCAAAATTCTTCCTATCATTAGAAGATGACTTAATGCGCATTTTTGGTTCAGAAAAAATGTCTGATGTTTTAAAACGCTTAGGTTTACCTGAAGGAGAGGCTCTCGTTCATCCATTCATTAGTAAAGCCCTAGAAAAAGCTCAACAAAAAGTTGAAGAACGTAATTTTGACATCAGAAAAAGCTTACTCAAATATGATGACGTTATGAACGAGCAACGTAAAGCTATTTACGAACAGAGAAACGAGATTATGTCCACTGACGACTTATCCGAAACAATTATTGAAATGCGTCATAATTACATAGCAGCCTTAGTAGCAGATAATATTCCCTACAATACAGCTCCTGAAGAATGGAATATCGAACACTTAAAACAAGATTTATTCAACACAACAGGTATGAATCTTCCTATAGAAGAGTGGGTAGAAAATCCTAATATCGATAGTGAAGAAATATTAAATAAAATTAACAACGATATAGATGAACGCGTAAAAGAAAAAAACAAAGATATACCCGAACATTTTATTCATCTGGTAGAAAAAAGCTTTTTCTTACAAACTCTTGACCAATTATGGAAAGAGCATATTGCCACACTAGATCTCATGCGTCACACCATCGTCTTGCGAGCTTATGGTCAAAAAGACCCTCTTAATGAATACAAAAGAGAAGCTTTTAATATGTTTTCAGATATGTTAGATATCTTAAAAGAAAAAATAACCACTTTGATTTGTCATATGTCAATAAAACAAAGTTCCGAACAAGATTTAAGAGAACAAGAGGCACGACAAAGAAATCAAAAAATGAATGCTTTTCATGAAGGACTAAACAGTTCCGAACCGATTGCACCTGAAAACCGCACAGTTGAACAACCATTAAACAGCCTTCCTTTTGATACAAGAAACATTTCTCGTAACAGTCCATGCCCTTGCGGCAGTGGAAAGAAATTCAAACATTGTCACGGAAAGGTTGCTTAATCAATGTCAGAACCCTTACTTGAAATAAAAAATTTACATGCCGGAGTTGGTGAAAAAGAAATCATCAAAGGTTTGAATTTAACCATAAACAAAGGTGAAGTTCATGCTATTATGGGGTTAAACGGCGCCGGAAAATCTTCCTTATCATATGTACTGAGTGGCAAGGACAATTACACTATAACTCAAGGTTCTATAAAATTCAAAGGTAAAGATTTAACAAAACTTTCCACAGAAGAACGTGCTAGAGAGGGTTTGTTTTTATCAATGCAAACACCTGTTGAAATTCCCGGAGTTATAGTTTCAAATTTCTTAAAACAATCCTTAAACTCCATTCGCAAAGCCAATGGTGAACCAGAACTTGATACTATAAGTTTTATTAAATTACTTCGTACCGAGGCAGAAAAACTAAACATACCTCAAGACATGTTAAAAAGGTTTGTCAATGTTGGTTTTTCAGGTGGAGAAAAAAAACGTTTTGAAACATTGCAAATAGCCATTTTAAAACCTTCTTTTTGCATTTTAGATGAAATAGACTCAGGTTTGGATATAGATGCCTTAAAAACCGTTTCAGAAAGCATTAATTCCTTAAAAAACAAAGACAATTCTTTCTTGATAATCACTCATCATCAAAAACTCTTATCCTACATCATACCTGATGCTGTCCATATTTTTGCAGACGGACACATTATTAAATCAGGTGATAAAAATCTTGCTTTAAAAGTAGAAGAACAAGGCTACTCAGACTTTCTTAAAGAGGAATAAAAAATGCTGTCTCCTCTAATACAAAACATTAACTTATTTTTAGATGACAAGCCTTCCGTTTTTGCTTTAAGAGAAAAAGCAAAATCAGCCTTATTAAAACAAGATTTTCCCACACTCAAAACCGAAGCTTGGAAATATACCAACGTTAAGGAGCTTATTCAAAAAGATTTTCTTGTAGATAATACTGAGCACACTTGTGAACAAAATTGTTGCCATCATCACCATTCCGATAATGTCATTGAAATACGCTTTTGCAATGGAAAATTACATTTTGAAGACTACAACACTCCTCAAGGACTAAACATCGTCCCTCTACCCCTTGCTTTATATGAAGGAGATTATAAGAAATATATTTTTAATTCTTTTGATTTAAAAAAACACCCTTTTGCATCCCTGAATGGTATATATTTAGAACAAGGTATTTGCATAGAAGTCGAAAAAAATACTCAAATTAACACACCTGTTTTGCTAAAATATAAATTTGATAATTGCGAAAACCGACAACTAAATATCCACAACATCATCATTTTAAACAAAAATGCAAAACTTGATTTAATTGAAGATTTTACTTCCACAGAAAAATCTTCTCACTTCACTAATATTGTTAATGAAATTTACCTCAAAGAACAAGCAAAATTAAACCACTACAAAAAGCAACAAGAAAATCCTCTTGCCTATCACATCACTCTCAATGCTTTAAAAATTTATGAACAAGCAAAATACAAACAGATTTATTATGCAAATGGTGCAAAAATAAGCCGACAAGAAACATTAATCAACTTAGAACAACCTTTTTCCTCTGCAGAAATTTATTCCGCCTACAGAGCAAAAAAAGACTCTTTAACAGATATAACTACAAACATCAATCATTTGGTACCGGAAACAACTTCTAATCAATATGCAAAAGCCGTACTGGAAGAAAATGCCACCGCAACATTTCAAGGAAAAATACATATATTCCCCAATGCAGTCAAAACTTCCGGACACCAACTTCACAAAGCTTTATATTTAGATAATACAGCATCACTAAATTGCAAACCGGAATTAGAAATATATGCCGATGATGTCAAATGTTCACATGGTGCAAGTTGCGGAGAACTTGATAAAGAGCAACTATTTTACTTAACATCGCGCGGCATAGATAAAATAACCGCAACAGATATTTTAACAAAAGCACATCTTGAAGAAATCTTTGCTTTTATCACAGATGAAAAAATAAAAGATTTATTTTTCCGTGCAGAATAGAGTCTTTTCTTGGTATTCAAAAGAAAAATACATCATCGCAACCATAAAGTACAGCACAAAATAGATACAAAATTCATTACCAAATACACCCAAAAAGCTCAAATCTCTTACAAAAAATCTAAAAACAGATAAAAACAAAAAAGAAAAAATAAATAAATAGATAAAAAACCATGTCATTAACTTAAAAAGCTCATCAAAAACAGGCCAAAAAACTTTCTTTATTTCAAAAAAACGACCACCTTTCAACCAATGCACAAATACAACAAAATCCAACAATAAAAAAATAAAAACAATCATACCTAAAGAAGCAATGGCAAATATAGAGATTTCAATTTTCCAATCCGCTACTGGCTGCCTGATTTTCAACAAATAACCTAAACCGCATATTATTCCCCAAAAAAGTAAAAACAAACAAACAACAAAAAAAGATTTAAGCTCTTTTTTAACCCCCTGTCTTTGCAAAAACCAAAAATTTTTTTCCTGTTTTTCTTTAATCATTCCCACTCTATTAACATAAAGACTGATACAAACCAAATTAACCAGCACTGAAAGAACCTGATTAAAAACAGAAAAAGAGCAAAAAACCCCGACTTCTGCATCAAAAGAATACTCTAGTCCGCACATAAAAGCCCGTCCCAACGACAAACTTATCACCGTTGTTATTAAAGAAAAAAAGCAAGTCAGCATTAAAAAATTTTTCATATTATCACTTGTTGTCATCAGAGGATACACCAAGCCTTTAATAAACGAAAAATTAGCTTTATTTTCATCATCTTTAATCAAAAACACTTTTTTCTCCTAACTAAAATTCTTTTACCGAAGATACCCCTGGAATACTCTTCAATCTTGTCAGTAACATTTTATCTGCAAAAGCAAATCCGTCATCCAACTCTATTCTAACATCCCAATCATCAATCTCAGGCACAATATAAACTTTATTTACCCCTCTTCTATCCACACATAACAACTTTTTAACTTCTGTCACAGCCGAAACATTATCAATAGATATAATCAAACCTTTTGCCTGTTCTGCAATAGCCTGATCTATTGTTTGCACACTATTAATCATTATTCTGGGTGTTTCTTTATCTTCATCTTTATTAATAGTAACTTTTACCAAAAGAGGACAACCGGAATCAATAATTTCTTCTGATTTTGCCAAAGTTTCAGAAAACATCATTCCTTCAAACGTTCCTGTTGTATCAGATAACCCAAGAAAAGCATATTTTTTACCGCTTTTACTAAGCCTTTTTTGAAAACTCTCTACACAGCCGGCAATATTTGCCCGTATACTATCCCCGTCTTTTATATTACTTAAAACTTCCTGACAACTTTTGATACCCAGTTTTTTTATACTATCTGCATACATATCCAAAGGGTGTGCCGAAAGATAAAAACCGATAGCTTCTGCTTCAAGTCTCAATTTTTCCAAATCAGGCCAATCAGGAGCATCTGCAAGCTTAACTTTAGAAGAGAATTCTTCTGCGCCAAATAAAGAAGTTTGCGCACTGTTTTTCATTTCTGTTGCTGAAGATATATTTTTCAATATCAAATCAATATTAGCAAAAAGTTTTCCTCTTTTCTTTTCAATACTATCAAACGCACCGGCCTTTATTAATTGTTCTAATTGCTTTCTATTAAGTTGTTTTGCATCAACACGATTAATAAAATCAGAAATATCTTTAAATTTACCGCCCTTTTCCCTTATTTCAACAATGGCATTCATATTTGCTTCGCCAACCCCTTTGATAGCACCTAAAGCATACCTGAGCTTACCATTTTGCACACTAAACCGTGCTAAAGACTCATTAATATCTGGTTTTAAAACCTCAATCCCCAAATTCTTGCATTCAACCTTAAAACCGGCCAGTTTATCTGTATTTGTGATATCTAAATCCATAACCGCACACATAAATTCAACCGGATAATGTGCCTTTAAATAAGCAGTCTGATAAGAAACCAAAGAATAAGCTGCCGCATGGGATTTATTAAAACCATATGATGCAAATTTCTCCATCTGATCAAAAATACTTTTAGCAACCTCTTCATCAATGCCGTTTTTAACTGCACCTTCTGTAAACATAATACGTTGCTTTGGTATTTCATCACGCATTTTTTTACCCATAACCTTACGCAGTTTATCCGCGCCACCCATAGTATAACCACCAAGTTCTCTGGCAATCATCATTACCTGCTCTTGATAAACCATAATACCATAGGTTTCCTTCAAAATAGGCTCAAGTTTCGGGTGCAAATAAGATATTTCTTCTTCTCCGTGCTTACGTTTAATAAATGTCGGAATATTATCCATCGGTCCGGGGCGATAAAGTGACACAATAGCAATCAAATCCTCAAATCTATCCGGTTTAATCTGCTTATGAACATCTTTCATACCACTTGATTCAAACTGAAAAACAGCTGTTGTTTTTCCTTCCTGCAACATTTTATAAACATCCATATCATCCAAAGGTATAGTTTCCATATCCAAATCGATACCTTGTGCTTTTTTAATCCAATCCACCGCCCGTTGGATGACTGTCAATGTTTTAAGTCCCAAAAAGTCAAATTTGATTAAACCCGTTTCTTCAACATATTTCATATCATACATTGTTACCGGCATATCTGCGCGTGGGTCTTTATAAAGCGGAACCAACTCTTCCAGCGGTCTATCACCAATAACCACGCCTGCTGCATGCATACCGGAATTACGATATAAACCCTCAAGTTTAATAGCTATTTCAAAGAGTTTATTAACTTGCGGATCATTTTGCCTCATTTCCTCCAATTCCGGTACAAGTTCTAACGCTTCCGGCAAAGTAGGATTTTTACCTTGTGCCCCTGCCGGTATCATTTTAGAAATCTTATCAGCCTGAGAATACGGCATTTGCAATACACGAGCTACATCACGAATGACGGCCTTAGATTGCAATTTACCATAAGTAATTATTTGTGCCACATGATCGAAACCATATTTATTCTGCACATACTCTATTGTTTTATATCTGTTTTCCTGACAAAAATCGACATCAAAGTCAGGCATATTAACACGTTCCGGATTAAGAAATCTTTCAAAAAGTAAATCTAATTTTATCGGATCAAGTTCTGTAACCTTTAAGGCCCAAGCCACAATAGAACCTGCACCCGAGCCACGCCCAGGACCCACCGGCACCCCATGACCTTTAGACCATTTAATAAAATCAGAAACGATTAAAAAATACCCTGGAAACCCCATCTTTTTGATAACACTGAGTTCATATTCCAGTCGTGCATAATATTTTTCATCTATTTCTTTTTTTTGCTCTTCCGTCATTTCCTTAAAATAGACGGTTTTTTGCATTCTTTCATCAAGCCCTTTATAAGCCTCCTCTGTAATAAATTCATCTTGCGTTTTACCATCTGGACATTCGAATATAGGCAATAAAGGATCAACTTTTTTAGAAAGATAATTACAAAGCTTTGCAATTCTTACCGTGTTCTGTACGGCTTCCGGCAAATCAGCAAAAAGCTCAACCATTTCTTCTTCTGAACGCAATCTGTTATTAATTGAAAACTTACGTCTATTTTCATTTGCCACATACTCACCGGCAGAAATACATACTAAAGCATCATGTGCTTCATACATACTCTCATCCAAAAAGAAAACTTCATTTGTTGCAACAAGTGGAATATTATGCTTATAAGCTAAACTAATAAAATCATCTTCTGTTTTTTGTTCTTTATCTAACCCAATTCGTGATATTTCCATATACAGTCTATCACCAAAAATTTGTTTCAGCTCAACTGTAAAATCCTCAGCTTCTTTTTTACGGTTCTCTAAAAGCAATCTCCCTATTGTTCCGTCAACCCCACCGGTTAAAGCAATCAATCCCTCATTAAAATCCTGCAAATTTTGCAAAGTCAACTGCGGTGACCAACCTTTCTCTGTATTATCCAGATAAAACCTTTTCATCAGTTTCATAATATTTTTATAGCCGATTTCATTCATCACCAACAAAATTATTTTATCAGGTTCTAATTCTCTACCCTTAGATTTCAAAACATCATCAGAATCAGTATTTCTTAACAAAAACTGACACCCCATAATCGGCTTAATACCTTCTTCTGCTGCATATTTAGAAAAAGCTTTGCCGCCAAACATATTTTGGGAATCTGTTACCGCTATTGCCGGCACACCCATATCGTGCAATTTATGAATAAGTGTTGGCAGCATAATAGCCCCTTCTGCCAAAGAATAGGCTGTATGAACTCTTAAATGCACAAATTTTGGGTCTTTCATTTTTATATCCTGTTTTTATAACAAACTAACCATAACACCATTATAAAATAACTCAACCTTTTTATAAAATTAACCGAAGATAAAAAACTTGACTGCTGCTCAAATTAAACTGGTAAAACTGTCAACAAATCCTGATGAAACTATCAGAAACGCAGCAAAAGAAGTATTAGACATTGCCGCCTAACGTAACATAAAAAAGGGTGCCAAGCAGCACCCTTTTTTTTGTGGAATTTGTTTTATTTATTCATATTTAGCTTCTGCTCCATTCTGATAAACATCTTGTGCATCATCAAAATTCTTTTTTAATACACGCCCAAGTTTAGACGCTGAATCAGCAGTATTAGAAGCAGCTTCACCACCTTTACTATTGCTAATCATTGACTTAACATACACAATTTGTTCATCAATAGACATTCCTTTAGCTTTATACCAATAGGCAGAAACCCCACCGGCAATAACTGCTAAAAACAGCAAAAAATAAATAAAACCCTTCATTTTCTTTTCCTTTTTCTATTTTTTCAAAATAGATTTACCGGCATAAATAGCAGCATCGCCTAATTCTTCTTCAATACGAATAAGTTGATTGTATTTAGCCATTCTGTCTGTACGAGACATAGAGCCAGTCTTAATTTGACCACAATTTGTAGCAACAGCGATATCAGCAATTGTTGTATCTTCTGTCTCGCCTGAACGGTGAGAAAGAACAGCTGTATATTTATGACGTTGTGCCAAGTCAACAGCCTTCATTGTTTCGGTCAGCGTACCGATTTGGTTAACTTTAACCAAAATAGAATTGGCAACACCTTTTTCGATTCCCATAGCCAATCTCTTCGGATTTGTAACAAACAAATCATCACCAACCAATTGAACTTTATCGCCAATAGCGTCTGTCAGAGCTTTCCAGCCTTCCCAGTCATCTTCAGCCATACCGTCTTCAATAGAGAAAATCGGGAATTTATCACACAAACCTTTATAAAATTCAACCATTTCTTGAGATGTGTAAGATTTTCCTTCACCCTTCATTTCGTATTTACCATTCTCATAAAATTCAGAAGAAGCAGCATCAATAGCCAAAACAACATCTTCACCCGGAACAAATCCGGCATCTTTAATAGATTGAACAATAAAACCTAAAGCTTCTTCAGCAGATTGCAAATTAGGAGCAAAACCACCTTCATCACCAACGTTTGTATTATGACCGGCAGCTTTTAAATTCTTCTTTAATGTATGGAATATTTCTGCACCCATACGAATAGCTTCTTTAATAGAACCTGCAGAAACCGGCATAATCATAAATTCTTGAATATCAATCGGGTTATCGGCATGCTTACCGCCGTTTAAAATATTCATCATTGGAACCGGCAATGTACGAGCCATTGTTCCGCCTAGATAACGATACAAAGGTAAACCGAGTTCATCAGCTTGAGCTTTTGCAACAGCCATAGAAACAGCTAAAATAGCATTAGCACCGAGCTTTCCTTTATTTTCTGTACCATCTAATTCAATCATAGCTGTATCAATATCAATTTGATCTTCAGAGTCCATTCCGATTAAAGCATCACTGATTGCATCATTCACATTATTAACAGCTTTTTCGACACCTTTGCCCATATAACGTTTTTTATCACCGTCACGCAATTCCACCGCTTCATGCACACCTGTAGAAGCACCTGATGGAACAGCAGCCCGCCCAAAAGCACCTGACTGCAACAAAACATCAGCTTCAACTGTTGGATTACCTCTTGAATCCAAAATTTCTCTGGCAAAAATATCAACTATTGTACTCATTTTACACTCCTTATTTAGATTTAAGTTTTACTTAATATAACTTCTGTTTGCATAAAGTCAAGAAACATCTTTGGACATAAACAAAATCCTTGTAAAATAATAAATTTTTGTTTATGCTGAAAAAAACAAAAAAAAGGAGGTTCAAAATGTTCACGATGAAATGGCATTACCGCTTCATGGAATTAGCAAAATTAATTTCAACTTGGTCTAAAGATACATCAACTAAAACCGGTGCGGTTATTGTCGGACCGGATAAAGAAATTCGCGCCACCGGCTACAATGGTTTTGTCCGCGGTGTAGATGATGACGTTGCTGAACGTTTCGAACGTCCCACAAAATACGACTTTTTTGAACACGCAGAAAGAAATGCCATCTATAACGCCTGTTTATGCGGAACACAAGTCAAAGATTGCGTTCTATACGCCACTCATTTCCCTTGCACAGACTGTACTAGAGCAATCATCCAATCCGGTATAAAACTTGTTGTTACCAATCCTTTGGTTTTAGATAAAAACACTCCGCAAAACACTTGGCGTGACCGCATCAACTACTCTGAACAAATGCTCAAAGAAGCCGGTGTAGAACTTCTAATTTTACCACCTAAAGAATAAAAATATTATTTAACCGCCTTTAAATCTATTAATCCGTACTTATATTGCAACTACATTTATCTGAAATAAAACCTTTGCAACAAGAGGAGATATAAATGAGAGTTTTAATAACGGACGAACAATCTTTATTTAGAGATGGACTTTCTTTGCGTTTACAACAAATAAACCCCGACATGGCTATTATACAAGCTGCCAATTTAGCCGATATGCACAAAATTTTATCTAAAGAAAAAGACTTAGATTTTTTAATTTTAGACATAGATTTAACAAATTTAAATACGGCAGAAATAATTGATAAAATAAAAATATCAAATCCAAGTACCAAAATTATTGCAATATCCTCCTCTGAAGATACAAAAAAAATAAAAAGAATTTTATCTTTTGGTGTAAAAGGCTATATTCCTAAAAAATTGGATAGCAACATTTTAAGCGGTGCATTAAAACTAATTCTTGACGGAGGCACTTATATTCCACCGATTATGCTGGATAATGCTATAAATTCCAACATCTATTGTCAGACCATCTCCCCTTTAAAGAAAAATCTGACCAACCGCCAATCTCAAGTCTTAGACTTAATTGCTCAAGGAAAATCAAACAAACAAATAGCCTATGATATGGGTGTTTCAGAAGCAACCGTCAAACTACACATAAATGCCTTGCTTCGCTCACTAAAAGTAAACAATCGTACTCAGGCTGTCATCACCGCACAAAAGATGGGTTTAATTTAACCCTGTTTTTACTTTTATACATTAAAATTGCCTAAAAACAAACCACCGGAGATAAATCTATGTTATACGTTTTAATCGGTTTCTTTTTAGGCTTTTTTATTCCTTATTTAGCCAGGCGTTTTGCTAAGATTATGCAGCAAACCCCTACTATGGCTTATGCCTTATATCATATCTTTATTCCCGCAAAAAATATTTCCAAACAAAAACGCCAAAATAATCATAAATACATTTTATTACGCAATCGCTTTTTTATGCGCTCACTAGGCTGGGCAATCATAAGTACTGCAATAATTTCATTATTAAAACAGGCTGTTGCTCCAAACGAACTCCCTTGGTTAACTTTTTTCATAATGATTTTACTTATTTTAACCGAAATAGATAAACGTATTCAATTCTTGCCGGATATTTTAACAACACCATTATTACTGGGCGGTTTTGCTTATGCTTCCTTTGCCGGTGCCTTACTTGGAGATACAACAGTTGATGCTGTAGAAAATAGTTCTCTTGGCGCCATATTCGGTTATTTAATACCTGTCATAGCATCTCTTTTACTCATCAAAAAACATCCTGATAATATGGGTGGGGGAGATATTAAAATATTAGCGGCTATCGGTTCTTGGTTAGGTTTGGCAAATATTCCTTTTGCCATTCTGCTTTCTTGCATAATTTTCGCAATTTCTTATTTCATCACAAAAAAACGCGTAGATGCTTTTGGTCCTTCCATAGTTTTAGCTTCTCTTATCATTTTATTTATTCTTATATGTTAAAAAAACCCCTCTTTTGAGGGGTTTTTTACTTATTTAGCAACCGAACCATATTTATTTGCTTTTGTATCACCTTTAATAGCTAAGGGTATAAATATAAGCCAACCAATATAGGGGATCAATCCAAAAACAATCCACCAACCGGAAAGATTAACATCATGCATACGCCTAACAGCTAAACTTACATTAGGAATAAAAGTTATCAAACCTAAAACAAGCAAAATAAACGAAAAGAATGTACTAAGAGAAATAAGTATATT
Source organism: Alphaproteobacteria bacterium (assembly GCA_045603405.1). Lineage (GTDB taxonomy): Bacteria > Pseudomonadota > Alphaproteobacteria > RF32 > CAG-239 > CAG-267. The sequence goes on from JAZUMA010000006.1 coordinate 14,878, forward strand.
CAAAAAATGAATCAAAAATATAAACAAAAACAAAAATAAAATAAACATCCAGTAATGTTTGCGCGAAACACGTCCTTCAAATTTAAAATAATCTAAGTTTAACTGCATAAGTTTCTTATATTCATCCTTTAAATAATTCCAAAAGTATTTATTAAAAGCACCTTTAAAATTATCCTTATTAATGTCTTTCAATTTACTAACTTCGGTAGTCAAACTTTTCCAAATTTCCACAAACAAAGCCTTTACATTATTTATATCTCTCAGCGAATTAAAATCCATTCTATACCTCCTAATAGCTTATCAAGAATCAAAATTCTTGCCTTTATTTAATATCATATTGCCCTTAAAAAAACATCATTTCAAATAAAATAAAAAAATATATACAAAAAAGCGCCGAATTTTCACCCGACGCTTTTAATCGCTTTATTGCTATAATTAGCAAGCTTTCTTACAGCAACAACCTTCTTTAACTGCATCAACAGCTTTCGGTTGACCTTTTTGCTTAACTGCAGCTTGAGCAGCAGCAAGACGTGCAACCGGTACACGGAACGGTGAGCAAGAAACGTAGTCTAATCCGCAATGATTGAAAAATTCAATAGATGCAGGATCACCACCATGTTCACCACAAACGCCTAAGTGAATATCCGGATTTGTTCTACGACCGCATACACAAGCACGTTCAACAAGTTTACCAACACCATCAACATCAATAGATGCAAACGGGTCAGCAACATAAACACCTTTTGCCCTGTAGCAATCTAAGATAGCACCGGTATCATCACGGCTCATACCCAAAGTTGTTTGTGTCAAGTCGTTTGTACCAAAACCGAAGAAACCTGCAGATTCTGCAATGTTTTCAGCTTGTAGAGCGGCTCTCGGCAACTCAATCATTGTACCAACTAAGTAGTCAATCTTCTTGCCTTTTTCAGCAAAAACTTTTTGAGCTGTTGTATCGATAATATTCTTACAAATATCTAATTCTTTCTTAGAACCGATTAATGGAACTTCAATTTCCGGAATAACTTTAATTCCTTTTGCTTCACATTCCAAAGCAGCTTCTAAGATAGCACGAGTTTGCATTTCGCAAATTTCAGGATATGTAACAGCCAAACGGCAACCACGATGACCAAGCATTGGGTTTAATTCGTGTAATTTTTCAGCACGATTCTTAACTTGAGCCAATGTCATACCCATCTTATCTGCTAATTCTTGCATTTCAGCATCTGTATGCGGCAAGAATTCATGCAACGGCGGATCAAGTAAACGAACAGTTACCGGCAGACCATCCATAATTGTAAACAAGTCAATAAAGTCTTGTTTTTGATATGGTAATAAACGAGCTAAAGCAGTACGGCGTCCTTCTTCATTATCAGATAAAATCATAGCACGCATATCAGCAATACGATTTGCATCAAAGAACATATGTTCTGTACGAGCCAAACCGATACCTTCTGCACCGAAATCACGAGCTTGTTTAGCATCTTTAGGTGTTTCGGCATTAGCACGAACTTTCATGGTCTTGATTTCATCAACCCATGTCATCAATTTACCGAAATTACCTGTCATTTCAACTTGAACAGTTGGAATTTGTCCTTCGATAATTTGACCTTTAGCACCATCCAAAGATACCCAATCACCTTCTTTAATAACAACACCAGACTTTGTGCTCATAGTTTTATTTTTATAGTTGATAACAATGTCGGTAGAACCGGAAACGCAAGGCGTACCCATACCACGAGCAACCACAGCTGCGTGAGATGTCATACCGCCGCGTGCCGTAATAACACCTTGAGAAGCATGCATACCACCAATATCTTCAGGTGATGTTTCGTTACGGATAAGGATAACTTTCTCACCGCGAGATGCCCATTCTTCAGCATCTTCAGCACAGAAAACAGCACGACCTACAGCAGCACCAGGAGAAGCCGGAAGACCTGTTGCAATAACATTCTTCTTAGCTTTCGGATCCAACATCGGATGCAATAATTGGTCTAACTGATCAGCACCAACACGCATAATAGCTTCTTCTTTTGTCAGCATACCTTCTTCATACATCTCAACAGCCATACGAACAGCAGCTGCAGCTGTTCTCTTACCGTTACGGCATTGCAACATCCACAATTTACCGTGTTCAATTGTGAATTCCATATCTTGCATGTCTTTATAATGTGCTTCAAGTTTATTACGAACATCAACCAATTCTTGATAAAGATGAGGCCATGTTTCTTCCAAAGAATTACCTTTACCTTGAGAACCCATCGGTTGCGGTGTACGAATACCTGCCACAACATCTTCACCTTGTGCATTAACAAGATATTCACCATAATAAACATTTTCACCGGTTGCAGGGTCACGAGAGAAGCAAACACCTGTTGCACAATCATCACCAGCATTACCAAACACCATGGTTTGAACGTTAACAGCTGTACCCCAATCACCAGGAATATTATTCAATTTACGATATGTAATAGCACGATCAACCATCCAAGAACCGAACACAGCACCAATACCGGCCCACAATTGATCCCATGGATCTTGCGGAACAACTTTACCGATTTTTTGACCTATTTCTTTATATTGATTTACTAATTCTTTTAAATCTTCCGCTGTCAAATCGGTATCTGATTTATAACCTTTAGATTTTTTCATATTTTCTAAAGCTTCTTCATAAAGCTCTAAATCAGCACCTAACACAACATCTGAGAACATTTGTAAGAAACGACGATAAGCATCATAAGCAAATCTTTCGCTTCCTGAAGATTTGGCTAAAGCCTTAACAGTAACATCATTTAGACCGAGGTTTAAAACGGTATCCATCATACCTGGCATAGAAACTCTAGCACCTGAACGAACAGAAACAAGCAAAGGATTATTTTCATCTGCAAATTTCTTTCCCATAATACCTTCAATATAAGAAAGAGCAGAACGAACTTGATCTTTCAAGTCTGCCGGATACGTTTTATTATTATTATAGTAGTATGTACAAACTTCTGTTGTTACTGTAAATCCCGGAGGAACAGGCAAACCAACTTTATTCATTTCTGCCAAGTTAGCTCCTTTACCACCGAGGAGATTTCTCATAGAGGCATCGCCTTCTGCTTTGCCGTCACCAAATGTGTATACCCATTTACTCATGGTCTATCAGCTCCTATCAGCTTAAAATAAGTTAAAACAACCACACACAAAACAAAAACTCGTTTGCTGTGGCAGAACGAAAATTCTGCACCGAATTTATAACACTAATTTACAATGTTCAAGTAAAAAATTAACCTTTATTATTTTAAATTCAAAAAGATAAGTCTTCGCATTTATCAAATCATAGATTACATTAATTCAAACCAAAGGTTTACTTATGCAAAATAAAAACAAAGAAAATTATTTAATTATACTTATTTTATTTATAGAAATATCTTTTTTGTTGTTTCAAACTTTTCATCAATCTTTACAAAATGATGAAAACGAGCATATCTATGACGCTTATATGATTTTTAAAGGTTTATCTCCTTATGTTGATTTTTTTGAACATCACAACCCCCTAATGTGGTATTTAACAGCACCGCTCTTTATCTTTTTTGAAAATGATATAAATATTTACTACATTCTTCGCTTTTTTATGTTTATATGCATTCTTTTAACAGGATATTTTACATATAAAATATCACGAAAATTAAAATTACCTGTTTTTTATAGTTTACTAGCTGTCTGTTTTTACTTTGGTTTTGATTATGTTAAATTAACTGGCATACAAATTCGTCCTGATACACCTATGGCCATGCTTACAACAATAGCATTATATTACCTTCTTGTATATCTAGATACACACCGAATTTTGCATCTTTTTATTTCAATTTTTTCATACTGTATATCTTTTTGGTTATTACAAAAATCTATTGCACTTATTTTTCCGACAACCATCTTTTTATTTATACTTATAATAAAACATAAAATACCTCTGACAGATATTTTATCCGCATCTCTTATTCCTGTTTTATTATCTTTTTTATATGTTTTTTGGCTCTATAAAAATTATGCCATAGACCTTTACTACATATACAATTATTCAGGAAATATTACTAACACCAGAACCTATAGTTTTTTTAAATCAAACTCTTATATATTTACGTATAATAACATAACTATTGTTTTTTGTCTTATTTTATCATTATTAACATTGCTTCTGGGAATAAAAAAGAAAGATAAAAAAATAACACTTTTATCCATCTATACTCTCTGTGCTTTTTTTATTACGGTACATATAATATACGCAGCAGATAAACACTATATGTTACCTCTTTTTCCATTATTTTCCTTAATTATAACCATACTATTAGAAAAAATTTCACGCTTTTCAAATAAATCATGGGTGATAATTTTTTTAACTATATTCCTCTGTTTTCAAATACGTTACGACTACAAATTAAAAAATGAAACAACTTATCCTTTTTCTTACTATATGAATTTAAATAAATTTATAACAGAAAATACAGAAAAATATGA
>JAZUMA010000007.1:0-1954 GCA_045603405.1 Alphaproteobacteria bacterium
TGTGTTTGGCATAATAAACTCTATTGTGTTTGTTTTGACTTTTGTCTTATATTTGGCAGATGTTATTAAAAACAAATTAAGTATTGGCAAAATCCTGATGCTTGGCGTTTTTGTGATTTTACTGCCTATCGGAGCAAGTGTGCTTAGCTTTATAAACAGCGGAATAGATTATCATAACCTGATGAAAATGGGTTTTTTAGTATTTTATTTGTTGCTTATACTGCAATACGAAAATTCAGAGCAAAATGCTTTAAAGTCTTGGGCAATACTTGGTGTTTCGGCTTTACTAATATTTAATCAGACAATTATTGCAAATGTCAGTTATCATAAACTGAATATGGCTTATGAAAAGTCTTATGGCACTTTAATCCGTATTGCGGACCGAATCGAACAGACCGAAGGTGCCGGAGAATGTGATAGTATTTTAGTTTTAGGCTATCTTCCCGAAAGTGAGGCTTATAGCGCAGAGCTACCACCTGATATGACGGGAACAACAGATGGCTATATTTTGAGAGCAGATGATGAAATAGTTGGTCAAAGTGTTTTATGCAGTGCATTAAATGATTATTGCGGAAAAAATTATAAATTTAATTCAGGTGAAGAAAAATCAGAGCTTCTGAAAAGAATTGATACAGACAGTTTAAATAACTGGCCCGCAAAAAATTCAATATCAGTCATTGATAATGTAATTGTTATAAAGCTTGGGGATTAAGAGGTAAATAACGTGATTTTTCACGTTATTTACCCGACATATTTAATTGCACCGCCGAAATTTTCACACCGTGTACGGTGTGAAACGGCGATGTGCATAATTTCCATTATACGCCTTGTCAGTCCACAGACGGGATGGTGTATATTTTCGTTACTATTTGTGGACAGAAAGGCTATGGAAATTAACATGGTATATTTTTGTGCGGACGATTATGGTATATCTACCTATGGCAATAGTCGCATAGAAAATTGTCTTAAAAATGGGGTTTTAAACAAGGTTAGTGTTTTGCCAAACGGCGAAATATCAGATTTCAAACAGCGTTTGGCAGGTACTAATACGACACTATCTTTACATATTAATTTGGTGGAGGGACGTCCGCTTTCGGAACCGAATGATGCCAGCTTGCTAATATCGGATAAAGGATACTTTAAATATTCATTTATAGGTTTGTTTTTTCTTTCCATCTCAAATAAAAGAAAGGAATTTGAAAAACAAGTTTATACAGAAATACAAAGTCAGATTAAATTTTGGAAAAAGGCTATGGGTGAAAACATATCGGTTTCAATAGACAGTCATCAGCACACTCATATGATACCACTTATTTTTAAAACTCTGATGCGTGTAATAGAAGATGAAGGTCTGAATGTCCAAAGTATTCGTATTCCTGCAGAGCCAATTTCACCATATGTTTTTACACCATCATTATATTTTGAATATAACCTCATAGGTTTGATAAAGCAATGGCTTTTAAAAACTTTTGCTTTGGTAAACCGAAGGGAATTGAAAAAATCAAAAATACAATCTGCATATTTTATGGGAATTTTGTTTTCGGGTAAATTAAACGAAGCAAGAATAAGAAAACTGCTTCCGCACTATCTGAAACTTGCAAAAAAACATAATAAAAATATTGAGATTGGATTCCATCCGGGATATGTAAAAAGCGGAGAGAAATTGCTTGACGGAAGCAGACAAGATTTTAGTAAGTTTTATTATTCTCCCTGGCGTAATACAGAGTACAATACACTTTTAAATTTTAACTATGAATAAATGAAAGAAGGATTCAAAAATGCCCTACATTGATAGTGAGAAAGTTGACGAGAAAACAAGAGTAAAATTGGAAGCTTTAATCGAAAAATCCTATTTAGGATATTGGAGAAAGAAAAGACTCTTTGATATATTCTTTGCGACGATAATTTTGCTTGGCTTTCTTCCGCTTATGATAATCATTGCGATTGTTATATG
>JAZUMA010000008.1:0-54426 GCA_045603405.1 Alphaproteobacteria bacterium
AGGAATACAAAGCAATTGCTGAATATATTCATAAAGATTATAATGTATTAAAATTTTTAAAAAAGGGAATTGTTTGCCATTATTCATCAATGCCTGAAATAATAAAAATGTACATTGAGAAAATGTATAGTAGTAACAACGATATAAAATATATAATTACGACATCAACGCTATTACAAGGGGTTAACATACCTGCCGTAAAAATATTTTTATTTTCCAATAAATATGGACGGAAAAATTCTATTTTATCAATTAGTTCTTTTAAGAATTTAATAGGAAGGACTTGTAGATTCAGTGAAATCTTCTCTCCTCGTAATAAAGATTTTAATCTATTACAGCCGGAAGTTTATATTATCAAAACAGCTTTCTTTAACTCAAACTCTAATATAGAAAAGTATATTAGTAAAGTTGCAAATATAACAAAAGAACCTAAAGATGATGTAAAGAACGAAATTTTAAGAGAAGAAAATACCGAAAAATATGAAAAAGAAATAGAATATCTTGAAAATATGGAGAGAGGTATTATTTCCAAACAAAATATAAATATTTGCAAAACTCCTATTGGAAAATTATGTTTTGAAAATAATGTTAGAGACTTTGAAATTATAAAAAATGAAAAAATATTAAATGATAATTATACAAGATATGTAATTTCACATAATATACCGATTTCAAACGAAGAAGATTTACTTTCGGCTATCTTTGAGATTTTTCTTAAAAATATTGAAACCGATAAATTGCAAGGAGAAAATTTTGCACGCTTAAAAGATGAGAAAGCTAGAAAATTTTATCAGATGTTATTGAAATGGAAGATAAACAACTACCCTTATAATAGAATGGTAAAACAATTTCTTGAATATTGGAAAAGAAAAATTTCTAATAAAGATTCTATAATTTATGTTGGACAAACTTGGGGGGAAATAAAAAGGAACCCTAATGACTATCATAATCTATATGTAAATTTAGAACGTAAAAGTGCCTCTGATTTGGTAAATCTTGCTATTGTAAAAATAAAAGAGGAACAGGATTTTATAGAAAATCATATTATTAAATATCTAGAAATATTATATGATTTAGAGCTTATTGATAACAAATTCTATGAGAATGTTAAATATGGAAGTAATGACATAAGAATAATTACAATGTTAAAAAATGGTTTTTCTGTAGATTTAGCCCATATTTTAATAGATGGTATTTACGAAAAATATATAGACTTTAATTTTGAGAATGAAACCTTATCGATTGATAAGGACATTATTTGTTGTTTGGAAGAAAATAATGTAAATGATCTCTTTATTTTCGAGCTAAAATTTCACATTAAGGCATGATTTATCTAAACTATCCCCAACCTATTGAAAATTAAGCAAATAAGTGTGGTAAGTATAAAAAATAACCGCCATACTAAGGGTGTGGGGTAAAAAAACAAAACCTTATGAGGCTTTTGAGGCTAATGAGGTTTAGCTACCCCCCCAAAAAAAAACATTGTGAATAGGTATGTCCGAAAGGCTTTAGGGATAAAAAAGGGAAAAGATTTTGCAAGTGCCTAATTGATAGATTTTTATGAACTTGCAAGAATTAAAAATTTCTCTTCAAAATGAGGATTTTTGAAATGCAAAAACCGCTGAAAAGCAATAAATGTGCGGATTATGAAAAAAGTTCTTGATTTGCGTAAAGAAATGTTTTATAAGCATTTCAGTTTGTTAGGGGTATAGCTCAGTTGGTAGAGCATCGGTCTCCAAAACCGAGTGTCGTGAGTTCGAATCTTACTGCCCCTGCCACAAAAGAACCACCCTTTACGGGTGGTTTTTTTTGTGGCATAGAGGTTGTTGGTTCGAACTCACGAAGAAGTGATTTTGACCAGGAGCCGCCGGTACACAGAAGAACGCCGGTTTTGCTGAAAGCAAAAATGATGGGTGTCGAGCCGCCTCGACCGCAGCGAGCAAGCTTTTTTTTTATAAAAATGCAAAAATCTATCATTACCAATTCTTCTAGCACGAGATATCCACGAATAATCGCTATTGCAATATTTTTCTGTTTACTTGCTTATTTTACATGTTTTAATTTGGTATTAAAGAAAACCGCTGAGTATTACACTCAGCGGTTTTCTTTATCTTACAACCAACCATTAACTCGTGCATAAGCCTCTGCTTCATAACAGAGTTTTGCGTAATCAGTGTATGCCTTGACAAATTTTTCTGCATTTGGCATTTGACACATCAGCACTTCTGAAGTGTTCCACTTTAGTTCGTGCTTTTCTGCTATGATACGGCCAAGCAAATCCTCTGCGTATGGAGATGTAAGAGCGGCATTTTCTACCTCTTCACATACTTCCGGATCACGCAAATACTTCATCTGTACTTCTTTAACATCCAGGTTAAAGAGTTTTACTTGCTGTTCCTCATCAAACTCTCCACCTTTAGCATCAAAGATTATCACAAGCTCTGCAGCATACGGGGATGCCAATATAGCATCAGTCAGTTCATCGCTATTATAACCATGTTGCATAAGCAACAATAAGAGGTCTTTGGCATTCGGTAACTTTAATAAGTTCAAATAGTCTTCATATTCAAACCCCGTCTCACAACCATCATTACTAATTAAAATTTCCGCAAATTTTGCGGCATCAGAAAGCTTAAATATTTCCTTTACCGTTCCTTTAAAAGCGCAAGTTTTTTGGATGCATAATGCAAACAACTCTAATGCATTCGGTAAATACAACATTTTCTTCTCTGCGTAACGAGATTCAAAACTGCCATATTTAAGGAAAATTGCAACAAGGTCTGCTGCGTTTGTTTGCTCATACATTGCTAATTCCTCTACAATGAGCAAATCCCAATTTGTAACATAAGATTCAAATAACTCTAAGGAGTTTGGAAGTGTGTACATTTTAAGAACAGCAGATACCGGCAATTTATTTTTATTTACCGTGATGAGTTTTTTGGCATTAGGCAATTCCAGTATATCAGAGGCATATTCATCAGGTATGCCCCATATGCCGGCATACATTTCAAGTATATCCCCATTATACGGAAAACCCAAAAGATATGCAAATACCTCAGGGGAAAGAGGATATATTTGTATATATTCCTTGACCTTTTGTTGAGAATCAACCCCCGTAAAGAGATTCTTTTGTTCACTTTCTGTCAGCTTCTTAACTTGTGCCCTTTTTGTTGCAGAACTATCACCAGAACCACCAGTCATTTTCGGTTGAGCAGATGTTTCTTTTTCGCCATTTGATATAAGATCCTTGCTTTTTTGCCTTATTTTTTTCCAGCTTCTATAGATTATGAAACTGGTAATTAATAAAGCAATAACGCAAAACACTCTATTAGCAGTAGCAGTACTCATTATTATGACAATGAATACCAACAACAAAATTTCAGGGAGTATTTCTAAGAAATTACCCTTGCTTGAATTTGTTTTTGTTTCCTTTTCCATAATTGTAAAAATAATTTGTTAAATAATTTAATTCATTTGACAGAATAAACTTTTTTTGGCTAATGTCAATATTTTTTTGATGATAAATGCGGCTTGTTTATCTATCTCTTCTTAAACATGGCTGTCTAGTCATAGATAAAAAATCTTCTTTTAAAACCAATATTGCCCTTGCCATAACGAAAGACCATAAAAATCATTGAAAAGAAAACTATACCAACATATAGTTAACGCATGACCATTCTTTTGCTAATTTGCAAAAATAAAGGAGAAAAAATGAACGAAACAATTAATTACCATAAATTGCGCCGCCCTTTTATAATTATTCCCGAAATTGGAATAATTTTCAGCCAAATCGGCAAAGCCTTCGCTCATGATGAACTTTTACAAAATTGCGGTTTTTCAAAAAAAAGAAGCAATGAAATAATCGAAAACTATCCGCGAGGCTATTTTTTGAATAATCAACTGGTTATTTATCAAGGCAAAAACCTCACCAAAGGAGAAAGCTGGATACTAAAACCGGAAAATTACAAATTTGTCCGCAATTTTTACTCTGATTTATGCCGTATCTTTAAAATTAACGCCCAAACCAGAATTTTTCTTGGTGTCAAATGTGGAAATACCGGTGAACTGTGGCCAACAATCAAAGAAGTCGATTTAAACTTTTTTGCCGAAAAATAATTTATTGCTGTAAAACTGCACTGTAGAATTGTATAGCTCCAATAAACACCTGCTCTTAGCATAAATAAAGCTCACCTTAACAGTGAGCTTTATTTATGTAGTCATTTAAGTTTTTTTAACAAATCATCAACACCCTGTTGTATCATTTGTTCAATTCCTTTTTTAAGCGCTAGCATACCCTTTATGGTAGGAGTATCTTTTAGACTTCTTGGCATTTTTTCTATTTCATCAAAATACCAAATAAGTTTTATTATTCTTAATCCCTTATCCACATCCTTTTGTTTCATGTAATCGTACGCTTTGCTTATAAGAATCTCCATGGCATCTACGCTAGAATGAGGCCAATATTTAAAGATAGTTTTCAGAAGATCTATAATTTCAAAATGACCTTCACAAAAATACCTTATTAGCCCTGTTACTGTTTCTGGAGATAAGTTAACTATATTCTGTAAAAGAATATACTCCACAAAATCTACATGCGAATACTCGATAATTCTTTTTCGAGCTCTTTCACACAAACCATCTTCCCCCAAACGAGCATCCAGCTTCATTAAAATATCAGCAGCCACCGCATCTCTAGCGATAAAACGCTCCACCAATATCAGCTGATAATCATCATTTAAAGTATGCCCTTTTTTAACTTCCAGAGCGAGCAAACTATAACATCGATGATCAATACACCACTGCACCCCTTTAGAGGGAATCTCTTTACCTGTCGCACACATACAATAGTACTTCAGGAATAATAAAAAATTTCTCATAATAAATAATATTAATAATTTTGATATGTAAGAGATTATACACAAAAAATATTTTTTGTCAATATACATTTTTCTAGCCAAGACAAAAAGCTTATCTAGTGTTTTTTTACTTATGCACTTTTATATACACACACAATTGGCTGCCATAATCAATCTTTTTTTATAGTTATAAGAAGCAAATACTTTTTACAGTTAACTTTTTTTTAATGCTTATTATTCTAAAGTGAAAGCAAGATTCTTTTTAAAGCATCGATTCGTTTAAACAAAAGTTAATTATGGATTTAAAGATATGCCGGCAAAATTTTTAATACATAATATATGTAAATACATGAAACAAATTAAATTTTTTGGATTAATAGGGTTTCTTACCCTATTCACTCCAAATGCTTATTCAACTCCTTATGATCTCCCTTTAAACTTAGGAGATATGAGCGAAATTGAGCTTATGGAAGTACCAGCTCCTTCCGAATCGGAAGAATTACCTGTAAACGTCGTTAAATACTACAATCCTGATATTGATGACGACATTCATTACTACCAAATTAGTTTTAAACATCCGGTCATTGGTAGTGGTCCTCAATCTAAATACTATAAATGGGTACAAACAGCAGATGGACTTATCCATTTAGAAGAAACATCAGACCCATCAGAAAGCATTCTCACTGTAAATTATGATTCAAGTTCACCGGAAGCACAGTACACAGTAGAAAGAAATACAGAAGTTGGAGAAATAAATAAACAATATGCCGGTCAAGAGATAAATAAAGCCATTTCAATTAAAGGCAGTGTAGATACAATTAATACTAAATACATAGGCAACACCCTTAATGTTCCGGCAGACAACTCCTATGACTACTCGGCTTTTTTAATTGAAGCTGATACAGCCGGTGGAGATTCATCAGCCATACATTCTGAAGCAGAAAACGTCAATGTCAGTTTCATCGGCAACAAAGCCCTTATTGATAACAATCGTACTTATGCTGTTTATGGTACATTTTTAAAGAACTTAGCCCGTATTGGTACATTAACGGCTGAATTTATCGGCAATTCTATATTTAGCAACACAAACCTGAATGGCGGTTTAATAGAATTACCTCAAGAAGGCAGAATTGCCACCATCCATGGTGATTTTATAAACAATAGCATTATCTCTGAAACAGCCAACATAGATGGCGGTGTAATCAATAATGAAGGTATAATCAATACCATAGAAAATAGCAAATTTATCAATAATATAACAAAAAACATCGCTGGCAAAGTTTCCGGTGGTGCAATATATAATAATGCATTTAACTTGATAAACGGTATAAGAAACAGCTATTTTTCCGGCAATGCTGTTATTACTGAAAGTGCGCAAGCTGCCGGTGGAGCAATTTATAACCGCGCCAGTACTGGCATTACTAACTCCATTTTCAGAGAAAACTACGCAAAATCCCAAACCGGAAAAGCTTATGGTGGTGCCATTTATTCAGATACAAACTTAACCATTTATGCCAATAACGGAAAGACCACCGAGTTCACCGACAACTATGTTTTGAATAATGGCGTTCGCGAAAATCAAGCAATTTATGTCAGCAACAAAGATTTATCACTAACCTTAAATGCCGCCGATAATGGCCATATAATTATGAATGATATCATCAACGGCGCCTTTGGTTATCGCACAATCTTAAATGGTGACACAACCGGTCTCATTGCTCTTAACAATGACATCTTGCGTTCTAATATCACTGCCACAGGTACAAATATTGCTTTATCCAAAGGTATCGCCCGCGACTATGAATTTTTATCTTTAACATCTATAGCAGATGCTCTATGGCAGATAGACGTTGATTTTGCAAATAACAAAACAGATACTCTAACATTAGGCACAGGTTCCGGCGGCACTATTACTCTGAATAAGCTAAACATTTTATCTGCGCTGCCCACTGTTACTACCACTTTCAAGATTATCAATTCGGAAGATGACACAATCGGCCTTGCTTTATCAGATCAAATAATCGCTGATTATGCCAACCGTACAGAAACAGATCCGACAGAGCTTCATGATACTGTCACCGCCACCACATTTTGGGACAAAGAATATTTCACACACACCGAATTTGAAATTACAACTGAAGGCCTTCGCGTTGTAAAAAGCAATGCCAACCTTACACAAAATGACAGTTTACAATATTTTGTAGAACACTCAAAAGAAGTATTAAACGAACATAAAACTGATGACACCCTGCGTTTAGTAAACCAATTAAATGCCTCTGAGCGCAATTTTCAAGCCAATAGTGAAGAAGATATTTACATTTCCGAAAATGATGCCGGTTCTACGGCTTCCGGTACAATGAATGTAACTGGTATCTATAACAACACAACCGGTACATCTTCTACAATCAATGCCGGCACACATAGTTTATTTGTTTTAGACAATGATAACACAACCTTAAATCTTCGTAACGTCAACCTAATCACCCTAAACGATGAGGATGGAGCCCTAGTAAATGCAATTAAAACTAACGCTATTGTTAACTTATACGGTACAAATATTACAATCAACGGTGTCGCCGGCTCAAATGCTTTTTATAACGACGGTACTATGAACCTTTCCGGCACATTTACATCCAACACCGGTATCTTAGGTACTAATGGTATTTTCAATCTCGGCAATGACAGCTCTTTAGAATTAACCGATGATGCATCCATTTCTCAAACCGCCATAAACATTAACGGCGCAAGTGGTAAGCCCGCATCATTAACTTTAGCCGATGGTTCTTTAACTGGCACTCTTTCTGTTAATCAATATGGCACTGTCTCAGTAAAAACGTCTAATTTAGATGGCAATGCAACCGTTAACGGCTCTTTATATTTAAGAGACAGCGGCACCATTGATGACACCATTTCAGGCACCGGCTCGGTTTATATCAACGGAGATGTCATAATTGATGACAGCGCCTCTTTAACTTCAACCAATTTAATTTACAATGAAGCTGATACTTCCTTAACCACCAAGGCAGATAACATTCACACTACTATATCTCGTAAACCTGAGTTAGATACATCAACGCTTTCACTAAATTTGACCGGCGGTACACTAAACAGCAAAATATTGATGAGCAGAGACTTTACAACCAACATTATAGGTGAAGTCACCATTGCAAACACAGGTGACCGCTCTATTTATACCAACATTTTTGTAGATGACAGCTATAGCCTAACCGTAAATAACATGAATGTTTTTCAAGCAAATGGCGGCACAAATCCAAGCCATATTACCAACAATGGCACTTTAACACTTGTTTCCGGCGGCACGTGGGATACAAATCACGGCGTTGTCATTGATGGTACTGGTAACACTTATGTCACCGGCAGCGTCGCAAATAAGTTTGGCATGACTCAAAATGAGTTACATATTGCTGGAGGCGCCACTTACACCACTTATACCGATGGCATAAAATTAAATAAACTCATCAACGACGGTTCTCTTGCTTTACGCGGAAACGGCACCACTTTAAACGCCACCAACATTACTTCCGGTGAAATTACCGGTAGTGGTAAAGTCGTATTTGACGGGCGAGACGCCAACAAATATCTTTACGTCTCAGGTGTTATTATAAAACAAAACATTCAAGTGAAAACAGATACTTTTGCTGATCCGAACAGTCTTGGTGATACCAATGATCCGGAAGATGGTGGCGTCATCACTACTAATACCCAATGGTTCACACTTAACAAATCCGGCGATTTAAGAAAAACCGTTACTGGTACAGGTAATCTGCGTTATACGGGTGACGGCGTTATCATTCACAACTATGCTGACATTTATACCCCTATTGCAATATACAATGCAACAACGCCGACATTCATTACCAATGCAGATTTAATTCATAATACCATTTCTTTAGCTGTAAATACAAAAAACAATGTTCATTTCACCGGTGGCACAATCAATTACAATATTACCGGCAATGCCGGCTGGGGTACAGTAACTATCGTTTCCGGCACTGAAGATGAACCCACAGAAGTCACCAACAATGCCACTATAGGCATGAACACAACTGTTGCTCAAAATGCCATTCTTAACAATAAAGGTACAATCAACAACCAAGGCACCACTACCATTAACGGCACAGTTAACAACACCGGCACCATTTCTTCAAAAAATACAAATGTCAACTCCGGCGGTATTTTAACCACAAACGCCAGCAACTTCACCAGCACTACAGCAAACATCAATGCTGGCGCCACCTTAAACCTGACCGGTGGTCAAATTAAAACAACTTTTGCAGGCACCGGTAACCTAAATATTTTAGGCGATGTTTTACATAATTCCTACCGTATTAATCAGGTTATCCATGTTGCCGATACCGGTATTTTCACAGCCGAAGCTGATTTATTTATGAACTCAGCCGACATCCTGAATGAAGGCACTATGCTCTTAAAGAACACCTTAAAGAATCACATCACCGGTGAAGGTACCACCAAAATTAACGATAACCTAACTTTAAGCGGCAATGCTGAAATAGACAGCGTCTTTGATTTGAATGACGGTCTTCTTTCCGCCGCCGATTACAAATCTTATCATATCGGCACCGCTACCGGAGAAGGAGCTTTATATGTAACCATTGCTCCATCAACCAATTCCGCTGCATCATATCTTTTAGATGAAGATTCTAATGCAGTATTTAACATCTCAGACATAAAAATCAGTGGCACCAATATTGAAGGCACTGTTCAAATCCTAAAGAACGCTTTAAACAATACGCATGATCACTCTTCTTATTTAAATCTTTTAACGCACGAATACCGTGAATACGTCTCGGAACTTGTAAATTTAGATGCTAATGCTGATGTTTATTTTGACGATTCCTTTGGTTCAATTCGCAAAACCGGACACATAGACACCACCTACAACCTTGCAAAAACAGATACAGAAAATGACAGTATTCACTACTACATAACTCCTGTTGAATGGACCGGTGAAACACTTATTGAAAGTGACCTCTTAAGAGGCTGGAATGTAACCAGAACCACCGAAGATGAAAAGTTCTTCCGCTTCCGCACGGCAGATGATGTTTACCGTACCTTAGATGACTCCGGCGCTGCTGCCACGACCAACACTGCAAATCAACCGATGAAAATGTATATCATCGGTGTGGCGGATAGCGAAACAGGTAAAAAATCAACCATTGACTACGCGCATTATTATACTGATGACAACAATGAAGAGCAGATCGGCGCGCGTAATACCGGCCTAACCATCAGCAATGTATCGATGGATATATCTGATGTTCGTTTCCAAAACACCGACAGTTATTTCTTAATCGGCACAAACACCACCATGGGCGCCACAGATGATGCAGGCAACCACACCGGCGGTATAGTCAATGTTGATTTCATCGGCGCCGATAACAGCGTCTCTCAAACTTCTAATGCTACTTTAAGCATTAATGCTTTCACTAACTCCAACATTTCGCAAATCATCAACAGTTCTTTTAGAGATAACATCATCACACTTATAAATCCGGATCCGATTTATAGTGCCCCGACTCTTGCCGGTGCCTCTCTTTTGCTTAATGGCACCACCGTCGGTTTGATTGATAACACCATTTTTGATAATAATATTGCTACCTTAAACCAGTCTCCGGCTAAAGCAGCTTCCGGTGTTGCCCTGCGTTTAGCCAATAGTGCACATATCGACACAATCTCAAATTCCACCTTCTCAAATAATCGCATCACCGCCCCTGGCAATGCTGCCGGTAGCGGCATTTACATAGCCGGAGCTTCCACCATAGGCACCATTATTGATTCTCTCTTTACCAAAAACCACGCCGGATGCACCGGCACCAATTGCAGTGGTTATGGATCAAGCATATATATAACCGGTGCCAACACCACCATTAATCTTATTAAAGATACCATTTTTTCAGAGAACACTCAAACCGGTAATGGTGCTTATTACGGCGGAACCGTAAATGTAATAAATTCAGCTGTTGTAAAAGAAATAAACAACGTCACCTTTTCTAGCAATAAAACCACTGCCGGTCAGGGTGCCGCAGCTCTAACCGTCACTAACGGTGGTAGAGTCAACCTGATTACCAATTCTTTATTTGATAAAAATGTTACGCCAAACTATGGCGCTGCCCTCTTTGTCTCCACTGCCAGCACACGCATTGATACCATTTCAAACACCACCTTCTCTAATAACAGCTCCTCAAATCATGGCGGCGCTATTTACACAGCAAGCGGCACCATAGCCAACATCACTGATTCGCTGTTTTCCAATAACAAAACAGTCCAAAAAGGCGGCGCTATTTCTGTTTATAGCGGCCCCATCACCAAAATCAATAACACCCGTTTTATCGGCAACCAGCAAACCTCAACCGGCGTCGGTTCTACAGCAGCTTATTACGGCGGCGGTGCCATCTCTGTCTATAATGCCAACATCGGCACCATCACCGGTGACGCTGTAGATGTAATGGATATTGTTTATAACCCCGATGGCACCGTTAATACGGAACGTGATTACACCCAAGATTTCAAATCTCAATTTATTAACAACAAAACTGCTCGTTTCGGCGGTGCTGTTTTAATTGACCAGTCAAGGACGCTCTCCGAGTTATCTAACACCTTATTTAAAGATAACATTGCCAATTTAAATGGTAGTGTTCTTTACAAAAACGGTACCGTCACCAAAATAGATAACAATCTCTTCATCCATAACGGCTCTGCTCGCACAGCAACTTCCGAAGGTGCTGCTATATTTAGCGCCTATGGTACCATTGGCACACTTAGCAACTCTGCTTTCATTGATAATTTTATGACCACCACTGGCAATGTCAACTTACTTGGCGGAGCGCTCTCCAGCCATAGTGTTATCACCACCATAGATAATGCACTTTTCTCCGGCAACTACTTAGTTAAAACAGGCACTGGGGCAGGCTATACTCTTGGTGGTGCCATTTACAGCAACAGCGGTATCACCAACCTTAAAAACTCAACCTTCTTAAACAATTATGTCAAAAATGGTGGCACCAAACAAACAGATACTAACGATGCTGATAGCGGCGCCATTCACATTAATAATAATCAAACTATCACCAATTTTGAAAACAACTATTTTGAAGGCAATTATGCAGAGGGAAGCGGTAGAAACACACTAGGTGGAGCTATGAGTATTATTGATGCCAATGCCCAAATCACTAACGGCATCATCAACTCTACTTTCAAAAATAACTACGTTAAAGGAAATGCTCTAAATCTCCTCGGTGGTGGTGCAATATATAACTCCAGCACCAAGCCTCTTTCCATTATCGCTAAAAATAACGGCATTTCCGAGTTTACCGGCAACCATCGCGAAGATAAAAACGGCAACTACATTGATGACGAAGCAATTCATATGAGAAGTGCATCCGGTAGCCTTATCTTAAACGCCAATACCGGCGGTCATATCTTAATGAATGACAGCATCAACGGTATCACCGGCTACACTGTCGCCCTAACCGGTGATGATACCGGCAGAATCTCCATCTTCAGCGATATCAAAAATGCCGCTGTTACCGCAGAAAAAGTTAACATCTTGACCAACAACGGCACTATTCATGACTACCACTTCAAATCCCTGGCCTCAAATGCCAATGCCAAATGGAACATTGATATTGATTTCGCCGATCAAACTGCCGATAATTTCTTATTAGATAATATTTCTACCGGCACAGTCTATCTTGATAATTTAAACATTCTTTCTGCTCCAACTGCGCGCACCAAAGTACAAGTTCTCAAGACACAGACTGATGATATTCAATTAGCCTTAAACGAAGAAAACACTGCCATTGTTGATGATGTTATTGAAACCTTAGGTGATACCGTTTATAGCAACACAATATATCACCAAAACGCAGGCTATTCCTTAGGTACCACAGATACTTATCATGATAGCATCATCGGTCTTATAGATGAAACTCTTGACGGCCTAAATCTCATTGCTTCTTCAAACAATAACACAAATCGTTACTTTATCTTCAACAGTGATGACGACTACGTTGTCACCACCGATTTAGATGATGTCGCCGCCGGTAGCCTCAATATAGAAGGAAGGTCTTCCGGTTCTGTTATCGATGCCAATGGTCATCGTTTGTTTAACATAGTTGAGCCAACCGAACTCAAAATTTCCAATACCGAAATTAAAAATGCCCAAGCCGATGATATTATTAAAGTTGATAGCGATAATGCAACTATTAAGCTTACGAATACCATTATAGACGGCAATATTTTAGGTTACAACAATTTTGACCTCGTTATCGATGCAAATAAAGAAAGTGCTATCTACGGCGAAGTTATTAACGCGAATACAACCTTGCAATATGGTGACTTCAAATTTAGTGATAATACTTTTGCTGATACATCTGATACATTAACCGTTCAAGATGGTCATCTCATCTTGGCTAATGACACAATCGAAGACTACACCATTAATGATTTAAACGCAAGTAACACGGCATCTTGGGATATAGATTTTGATTTAACCGCCCAAGAAACAGATACAATTGCAACTAACACAACCAATTCTTCCGGCATTATTAACATTGCTACCATAAATTATCTCAACGGTACTGAAGATCTCGGTGAATTCACGGTTCAAGTTTTAAAAAATGCTGCCGGTAATAACAACCTACAGTTAAACTTGCTGGACAGCGTCGAAAACTATCTGATTAGAGGCATCAGCAGAATGGAACGCGATACTGTAAGACAGGTTACAACTTTCCAAGATAATTATTACGACCGTCAACGTCTCGGCCGTTTATGGGGAGAGCTTGAACTTGCTACTACAGATACCACCAACGATAGTATCCACTTAACCACTAAAGAAGATTGGGATAATTTCACTTCAATTGCCACTTCTTTGGGTGATACCTTAAAACTGGTTAATCAAGCCGCTTATGACGAGAGATTCTTTGATTCATACAATGCCGGTGACACCTATATTGTTACCGATAATATCGGTATAACCGCACCTGGTGAATTAACCATCAATGGTACTTTAGACAGCGATGCTCGTTCTTCTATCAACTTAGCTTCTAACCCTGGCTTTACGATTGGAGAAAACACCACACTAAAAGTCAATAACACTCGTATTTTTGGTAACGATGATGCCATTATCACTGTCACAGATCAAACAGGCTCTGTTCAATTAAGCAATGCTGATATTGAAGGAAATATTATCGGTGAAGAAAAGTTCAATCTTAATATTGAAGGTGAAAACACAACCATTCTTAATGGACAAGTCGTCAACTCAAATGTTACATTGTCTAAAGGTAAGCTCTCCATCAATACAGACACATTTGCAGATGAAAACACCAAATTAACCGCTGAAGAAGGTTCCATTATGTTTGATAACGGCATTCTTGAAACCTACACGATTAATGAATTAATTTCCGGCCAAAAAGCAAAATATTCCATTGATTTAGGCCTAAAAACACAAGAAGCAGATGTTATCCGCGCAGAAGGTTCAGGCTTAATCACTTTGGAAAGCTTAAACATTGTCAGCATTTTAGATAATATCAATATAAATGAGACATACACCATCCAAATCTTAGAAACAAGCACTAATGATTTACAGTTAACTTTATCAGAAACAGTAATGAGTCAATTAAATGAAGAATACGATTTGGGTACAAATCACGTCATTTTACACATTGATGACATTACTCCAACTGCAAAATGGGACGATGAATATGAAATACAAGAACAAGACCAGACTGTACATGGCTACATTGACCTTGCTTCTACCAAAACAACAAATGACAGTTTATACTTATACAGATTACGCCTAGATAGCCCGATTGTAAAAACCAGCTTAGGCGATACTCTAAACCTAATCAACATTTCAGAGTTTGACGTTGATAAGACATTTGTTTTTGACACTGCCGATGATGTTTACTTAGCCAAAACGCGTGTTGGCGAATCTGCAGAAGGAAAATTAAGCATAGTCGGCGTTGCAGATAGTGAAACAGGTAAAAAATCAACCATTAATATGCAGAAAAACTGGGGATTTGACCTACCGAATGAAACAGAACTAAACATTTCCGATACAAACATCACCAACACCACTTATCGTGAAGGTGCACTTGCTAATATTACCAATGAAAATGCTGTTCTAAACTTAAATAACTTTAGTTTAACAAACTCAACCAGTTCCAATGCTATCCTAAATGCTGGTACGGTTAACATGACAGGTGGTGAGATCTACCTTGAAAGCGGTATTTACGGCACAGGTACAACCAATATCACAGGCAGTGCCAATGCTTCCCTTTCAGATGGCGTTAGCATAACCCAAGATGAAGTAAATGTAACCAATGGTTCATTAACAATGGGAAGAAACGGTATTATCCGTGCAGATTTAAACATTGCTGAAAACGGATCTGTCACCGTCGGTGCCAATGGTATAGGTAACAATGTTACTAACGACGGCAATCTCACCGTTAACGCGAATGGTACACTTAAAAAAGATATTAGTGGTAATGGTGTAACAAACACTGCAGCTGATATTATTGTTAGTTCTACGATTGATAACAATCTTAATGTTGCATCCGGCAATCTAACAGCCAGTGCGGACAATCTTAAAAAAGCCATTAATGTTTCAGATGGCGCAAACCTCGATTTAAGTGGTACACTTAATAAAAACATCACTGGCACCGGTACCACAACTGTTAATCAATCTATCACTTTAGCCCAGGGTGCTGGCACAGACGGCACTTTTGATCTTAACGATGGCGATATCAACGCTCAAGATAATCAAACAAACACATACAGTTTTGATACAATGAATGGCATCGGAAACTTTGCTTTAGATATGGACGCTGGAAATCAAACAGTTGATAAATTTATTGTCGGAAACGATTCAAACGGCCTGATTAACATTACTAGCCTCAATATCTTAAATGCCTCAGACTTGACATCTACCTTCAAAGTTCAAGTTTTAGATTCAAACGGCGGTGAAAACATCTCTATCGCTTTAAGTGATGATATTAAAGCCGCAGAACACAAAGTCGGTCGCACTGAAAGAGCAGAAACAGATAACGTTAATGCGACTACAGCCTATAATGACAAATATTATAACTATATCCGTGGTGGAGATTTATATGGTAAACTTATTGAAGCAACCACATCCACCACTAATGACAGTATAGCCATGGTTCAAGATGACAACTTAACCAAGTGGGATGCAACACGCACTCAAAACGGTCTTAAAGGCGATACTCTTGCCCTTTGGAATCAATTAGATACAACTGATGACAAACAATTCACCTTTGATAGTGCAACTGCTCAATACCTTGCTACCGCCGATGCCGGCGAAACCAAAGGAAATACAAACGTTATCGGCCAAAAAGAAGATAATAACACATCTTCAATTGATATGAACAATCATTCCGGCTTTGAGATAACAGACAATGACACTACTCTTAACATAGAAAATGTATCTGTTTCCAATGCTACCGCAGAAGAAGGCGCTGTCAGTAACGTTCAAACTTCTGACGCGACAGTCACTCTCACAAATGTTGATTTATTAAACAACACTGCTGCAGGAGAACATGGTGGAGCAATTTATTCCAACAGCGATGTAACTATCAACGCTGAAGATTATGATGCAACCATTAAAGGCAACAAAACAGCCGATAATGATGAGGCCATCTTCATGAAAGAAGACACTGAATTAACCTTTAACGCAACAGATACCGGCACAATCACCATTGCCGACAAAGTTAACGGAGAAAAGGGATACACAGTTAATTTGACCGGCGATGACAGTGGCCAAGTCACATTAGAAAATAAAATTGACAATGCCCTTATTTATATGTCAGACATTACTGTTAATCTCTCCGATAACAATCACTTTATTAACAGCGACATGATTGCTTACTCCGGAACTCTTAATTTAATTAATGATAAGAGTCAAACACAACAAGCTCAGCTTCTTGATATCAAGGGCGCCATAAAAGTTAATGTTGATGCCGATTTACAAAACCTGACAATGGATAAACTGGCTCAAAATGCCACAATTTCTGAGAATGGATTCATTCATGTGGATAAAATTAATCTGCTTTCAGATACCACAGAAAGAGAAATAGCTATTCCGTTTGCATGGAAGCAATTAAAAGATCGCACAGATTACATCGGCTCACAAACTCTATCAAAAGATACCCAACAAACAACCGCCTTTGCACCGATATATCAATATAATATATCATATGAAAACAGAGATGATATGGGATACTTTATTTTCAAAAACACTAACACGTTCAACCCCGCTGCTTTAGTCAGCTCAGTTGCAAGCCAAGCAGGCTCCTACACAGCAATGCTTAGAACATTAGACTACTCTTTTGAGCATGCTGATTTCTACATGAATAGAACAAATTCTTCTAAACAAACAATCAGATCTTCTAACAACCTATTTACCGACAACAGGCTTAACCAAGAAGCTATTTGGGCTCAGCCTTATGGCGGTAAAGAAGATATGAATTTATCTCATGGTCCGACAGTTGATATCAGATCCTATGGTATTATTGCCGGTGCAGATAGCAATGTAAAAGAACTTTCAAAGAATTGGTCTACGGCTACAACTATTTATACCGGATACAACGGCACACGGCAAAAATATAACAGTGCCAAAATCAAACAAAGCGGCGGTGTATTTGGTGCAACCCAAAGCTTCTACAATCACAATTTATACACTGCCATCACCGCAACTGCCGGATTTAATAGAAACAAAGCAGACACAATGTATGGAGACGAATACTTCAATTCATACATGAGCGGTATAGCCTCCAAGACTGGCTACAACATCGAGTTACAAAATGGAAAATATATCATCCAACCGTCCTTGCAACTTGCTTACAGTTACATTGCAACACCAAGTTACACCAACAAAGCCGGTGTAGATATATCTTCCGACAAATTAGAAACATGGACATTAAATCCGAACATCAAAGCGATTATAAACCAAAAAGACTTCCAGCCTTATGCTTCCATTGGTTATATTCACAGCTTTTCTAACAAAACTGATTTCAAAGCAGACGACATAAAATTGCCTGAAATGAGTACCAAACCTTATTGGGAATACACCCTTGGTTTACAAAAGACTTGGCATGAATTTTTGTACGGATTTATAGAAGCAACCATCAAAACCGGTGGCAGAGAAGGTATAGACTTTACCTTAGGTATCCGCGGTAACTTCTAAAAGCAAATTTAAATCGGTCTTTTCCCCATAAAGACCGATTCTTTTTTTGTATTAAAATCTCAAAAACCTAAATATTCTCTTGACATCTCAACATAAAAACATTTATATAACACATAACATTTAATAGCAATTAGCTAATAATTGCTCGTGTCTATAATATTTTTGAAATGGTACAGCTATGGTAAAAACAAGTCCGATACAATTTTTAAGACAAGTAAAGCAAGAAGTAAAAAAAGTTACTTGGCCGGCAAAAAAAGATGTTGTTCGTGCAACAATAATGGTAATCACAATTGTTGCGATTGCTGCTGCGTTTTTCTTTGTTGTAGATTCTATTTTTGGTGCCATAGTTCGTGCAATCTTTAGGTATTAGGAGTTTCAGATGACCGCTCGTTGGTATGTTGTTAATGTATATTCCGGCTCTGAGAAAAAAGTTGCGGAGTCGATTCGTGAACAAGCCGTTTTGAAAAAAATGGATGATCGCATTCTTGAGGTATTAGTTCCGACAGAACAAGTTGTAGAAATCCGTAAAGGAGCAAAAGTCAATGCCGAGCACAAATTCTTCCCTGGCTATATTTTAGTCAAGATGGAGATGAGTGATGATACCTGGCATGTTATTAAAGATACACCTCGTGTCAGCGGCTTTTTAGGTAGCAGAAACAAACCGCAAGCTATCAGCGAAAAAGAAGTAAAACGCATTATGGAGCAAATAGAACAAGGTATTGAGCGCCCAACCACACATATTTACTTTGAAGTTGGTGAGCAAGTTCGTGTTAATGACGGTCCGTTTGCCTCATTTGTTGGTGTTGTAGATGAAGTGGATACAGAAAAATCTCGCTTAAAAGTTTCCGTATCAATTTTTGGGCGTTACACACCGGTTGAGCTTGAATTTTCACAAGTAGAAAAAATCGCTTAGTATAGTTCAAAAATAAACGGCGCTCCTTTGAGCGCCGTTTATTTTAGCAAGATTTGTCCGAATCATTCCTCCTCTATTATTTCAGGTTTACAAATCTCTCGTCCTTCCAATATCAAATTGGCAGTACCTTCATCATAAAGACGACGAATTACTGCGCATTGATCTGCAGACAATTTCTGCTCAGGACGCAAGACCTTAAGTACAGAAAGCCTATCAATTCCGAGCTTTTGAAAAATCAACTCGGATTGCCATAATCTCTTTTACCCCAAGACTATCTGGTGTTTTATAATTACAATAACTGACTCCTTTAATATCTTTTCTTCACTCTCATTGCCTCAAAAGTTCCCTGCGTTATTTTATTTTTTAAAGCCTCTCGTCCGGTATCCTTAATACCTGTATCTAAATTGACATTAGGTACTGCACTTAAAAAGCGCTCTTTACCGCCGAATTTAATATAATCATCAGCTGCCCGCAGAAATTTCACCATACACACCACCGCATCTTTTTCCAAATCTTTAAGCGATTTTTTAATAACCTTACCGGTTACCGGATGCACAAACGAACCGGCAGTCAGACGCTGTGGAATATCTCCGTCAAAATCATAAAAACCTGAAACATATAATTTCAATTTACCATGTAAAGCTTTATCCAACTTTTCCAAGATTCCCCTAGCAACACAATTTTGCGTAATTTTATCAACCAAAAACTGTCGTGTCATACCATTATGAAATTGCGCTTGCAAATTAAAATTATCACCCCAAGTATACTTTTTTGCTTTTAGTGCCGCTTGAAAACAATCGGTAAAAAAATCATCAAGTCTGGCACGCATGGCAACTTTGGCCATAATACTACGAAATGGTCTGAAATTATAAAAAGATTTATTCTTATCTCTCATAAAATACAAATCCAGCCACGTTTCAGCATAACGATGACAAGCCTTAGAAAGCTCAACCTCTTTAACAGAATTTGCACTAAAATGAGAACCGGAAATACTATAAATCAATGGATGAAACGTTAAATCTACCGCCATATGCGAAAGATACCCATAAACAAAAGCCTTTTTTTCAGACTGCCTGGTCGGATTTTTTTCCTTTTTTATGTTATCCATCATTTCCAAAACAACAGCTCTGGTATCATCTTTCAATCCACCGTGTAATCTGGTTGAAAGCAATGGTGATGCGGTATAGAGAAAAGAATCATCAGCCACCGAACCCATATGAAAAGCATCAGGATTATCAAAAATATCCTTATTTTTAATAATTTCCGCCACTTCATCTGCTAAAATAATATGGGTTATATCTCTGGGCATCTTAGCGTCCTCCGTTCTTAATGCCACAAAGTTTTGCAAAACCAGTAAACATTTAATTTCTCCTCTAATACACGCATTATATCTACATCTCATCACAAATTCAAAATTACGTCAATAATATATACCAAATCATAAAAAGCTCCATCGATGAATTCTTTTATAGCAATTTCTCCTCAATATACTTATTCAATTCAGCTCGATAAAGTTTATCATCCCCTTTCTTCCAAAAAGAAGAAAAATAGTCCGCTAGTTTTTCCACAATCTGCCACCGTTTGAGTAAAACAAAAGAATAACGATAATTCAAATCAAACACCCATGCCAACAACATTAGTGTAAAATCGGCAAAACTATTCATATCAGCCTTATTAACTGATTTGTGTGCCATAAAATCATCCAAAACTTTAGGTGAAGGCGTTTTACAAAAAGGCTTCTTATATCCTCCAGGTGTAAAAAATATCTTTTTTGTTCTTTCAAAATCAGAAACAATTAAATAGAAATTGGCCATTTTATCCGCATCTCGCACCAGAAAAGCCATATTCCGAACTCGCTTCTTTTCTGCATCAGATAACCCGATATACAAAGAATCTTCGTACAATCTTTCAATCAAATGCCCATGATGTTTAATTGCCAAACCATCTGCATCATCTTTAAAAAACTTTCGTTGCCCCAGCATTTCAGCTCCCTCAACACCATGGTCAATGAAATTTCCTTTTTCAGCCTCTATTATTTCTACAAATCGAGCAACATCATGCAGCAAAACCAGTGCCTGATAATAACTTTTTTCCTCATCATCAAGCATCTCAAAACACTTTTCATGCTTTAATAAAACGTTCCCTGCACCTAAAACCTGATAAGAATGTTTGATTTTTTCATTCATAAAATCTATCTGATACTCTGTATGCGCCAATGCATATCTTTGCTGATATTCATTATTTAAAATTTGTCTTGCATTATCCAGATACATCTTTTCTCTCCTATTGTTGCCTATATAGCATACAAAATCTAAAGAAACGTAAAAAAAAGGAACTTCTTTAGAGAAATTCCTTTCTAACTGAACAAAAGTTCTATATTTTTAGAATCCTTCAGTATCTAAGCGCTTACGCAACTGTTTTCTGGATCTTCTGATAGCCTCAGCCTTACGACGAGTTTTCTTTTCAGAATTCTTCTCATGACAACGGCGCAACTTCATTTCACGGAAGATACCTTCACGTTGCATTTTTTTCTTTAAAATTTTCAAAGACTGCGCAACATCATTGCCGATAACAGTAACTTGAACCACTTAAATCACCTCTTTTCTATTCTCTAAATTGTTAAATTTGCGAGTCTTATAGCACACATTTTTTATATTGCAAACAAAAAATTTGCCGCTTTATAAAAAAAACATACTTACAATACGAATTACTCCAAGCATTCACCAAAAAAAATCGGTAAATTAAACAGTCAGACTTGCGCACCATAACTATTTAACTTACCGATAACACTATTCCAATTTACGGAACTTCATCCAAACAAAAGGACTAAGCACCATCGGAACAATAACAAAAGTAATAACAAAAAGCATTCTGAAAAAAGCCTCCGGATAAGTGTCCACGAACTTCTTCATACCATAGGAAATAACTAAAATAAAGACCAAAATATATTCCCTTTTTTGCAGCAATGCTGGCTTTCTCCAAAAGCATACCATCCGCAATGCAAGGTCATCTGCCCGACTGACCGTTTTTCTTAGGGCATTTTTTATTTTTCCCATAAAAATATATAAAAATTACGCATTCGAATAAAACCATACATCTCTTTCAAATTATTTACAAGCAAAAACTACCCTAAAATTTCTTAAAAAATTATCATTTTTATATAAAGAAAACAAATTTTTGTTGTTTTTCATTTCAATATTTGTTAAAAAAGCTACAAACTCACAACAATAAAAGTGGAAAAATAGAATGCTTATATTTGTTGATAAAAGAAAAGAAATACGACGCAAAATCAAAATAATATGCATAACTTTAAGCATTATTTTTTTATTAGCAATAAATTTTTTTCACTTTCAAAAAGCACTGTCCGCCAATAACAAAAATCTCATAGATTATCACTCTCATAGAATAACAAATAATTGGTATAACAATGCTGATATTGTTTATTTGCTAAATTCTCACACCCAAAAATACACTAAAGTTATTTTACTTCCGCAAGTTTTCAACCGTGAAAACGCCACAACTTTAGCTCTTGCTTTTTCCAAAATACCTTCCAAAACAACATTCCTTAAATTTACCGATGAAATATCTGTCAAAGAAGATATCAAAAAGCTGGCTTCACTCTTTTTCCCTTTAGCAGAAAAACAACAAGCCGAACAGCAAGTCGTTATTTCAACCTCTTTTACAAAAACAGAAAAATATATTCAGCAAAACCATTTATTTCCATTAACTTTAAATTATAAACATACCCAAAAATTAAACAATTTAGCCAACCTAACCCAACAATTAGACACCATATTTCCGCCTATTCCGGAACCTAAAAATAAACTGGAAAAAGACAAACTTAACTTACAAAAATTCTCTACTGAAAATTTTATGGCAATAAGAAATATTATCTTTCAAAACCAAAAACCTTCCTTTGCTTTGCAAAACATATTTTTAAGTAACGCACGCTTTTGTCTTAAAGGCAAAAACAACACCGAATGTAAATTTCATTCCCGCTCCTCTTTTGAAAAAAATTTATATAAGCTGGCACATAGATTTTCCCCGCAAAATCCCCCGCAAAAACTAATTCTACTTACTGAAGATATACTGATATCTGCTCAAGATTACACTAATATTACCCAAGACGAAGGTCTTCATTTTATATTTAACAATCATGAAGCTTTTTTATTTCCTAAAGAAATTATTTCTCTTGCCGAAAGAAAAAAAGCGCTATATATAATAAAAGAAAGGGCTGGTATTAACCCCAAATATCATACTGATACCATGAAATTATACAAATTTAAAACATTGGAGATTGATTTAAATGACAACATATAACGGATACGAGCTAAATTACTCGCTTAACAAATTTAAAACGATGGCCACCAAAGAAATGACAGATATTAAGATGCTGTCTCCAGATTCTGAAGCCTATAAAAATTTAAGCGATGCCGATAAAAAGGTTTTAAAACATTTAGTTGCTGCCGCTCGCATTTTAAACAATGTTGCCTTAAAACAAGATAACGCACATAATATCGCCCAAAAAGAAGCCTTAGAGAAGGCCGCCAAAAAAGGTGATGAACACGCCTCATGGGCACTTAAAATTTTCAATTCAATCAACGGTGTTTCCGGCTTAAATGGTGTAAACAGAAGACCTATCACTATTTTTAAGGGACTTAAAACACCAATTGGTAAAAATTTCTATCCGGAAGATTTAAGCGTTAAAGAATTTCACAAAATTTTGCTCAATATGTTTGCCGCCGGCGAAATTGAAGAGATAAAGAAGATTCTTTCTGCTCGCACCATGGTTATTCGTAAGGGAAAAAAATTAAAAGCTGTTGATTACACAGAGTATTTCAAATCGGAATTTGATGCCATAGCCAATGAATTGGAAGTTGCCGCCCATTATTGCACAGATGATTTATTTAAAGAATTTCTGGAGTGGCAAGCTCAAGCCCTCATTCAAAATAACTTAGAAATGGATAGATTGGCAGATACGCATTGGGCGATGATGCAAGATACACCTTTAGAGTTTACCATCAGCCGCGAAAATTATGATGACGAACTAACCTCAACCGTATTAGAAAACAAAGAGTTAGCACCCCTCATTAAAAAGCACAACATAGAGGTAATTGCCAAAGATATGCTCGGCGCTCGTGTCGGGATCGTCAACAAACAAGGCACAGATTTATTGCTGAAATTTAAGGACACCATGCCGAAGTTAAGCGGTTTGATGCCTTTTGCTGATAAATATGAACAATCAGTCAGCAAAAATAAAGAAGCTAAACAAACCATGGTTGATGTAGATTTGGTTTGCTTAACCGGCGACTATGCCCAATGCCGGGGCGGCATAACTATAGCTCAAAACCTGCCGAATAATGATAAAATTGCTGTTAAAACCGGCGGAGGCAGACGCAATGTATACCATCGCCAAGTCCGCCAAAGTCATGATGAAAAAAGAACAAAAAAAATGTTAAAAGCTTTTCTTCATCCTGATTTTCATAAATATTATAACAACGAAGCTGACCATATTTTTGTTATCGGTCATGAAAACGGTCACTCCTTAGGTCCGTCAAGCGAATACCAAAATTCCCCCGGTATATGCAAATCAATTATAGAAGAAAACAAAGCCGATTCTATATCCCTTTCTTTTATGCCGGAATATGTTAAACGTGGCATTATTACGGACAACCAATTAAAAGAGATATACACCACTTGGGCAATACGTTCGCTTTTGCATGCCCAGCCGATATTTCCCACACAAACACACAGAATTGCCACTTTAATAGAATTCAATATAATGCTCCGCAATAAAGCTATCTTCTTTGATGAAAATAAGTTAATGCACATAGATTTCAAGAAAGTTGCACCAACCGCCTATGAAATGCTCACCAAGATTATTGATGTTCAATTAAGCAAATCACCTGAGAAAGCTCGCAAATATGTTAATGAAAACACTGCGTGGACAGATTTAAATGAACATATTGCTGCCACACACAAAAAATTAGGTTTGAAGAAATATAGAAACATTGTAACCTACTTCTAGAATTTGAGGAGACTGCACATGCTAAGAAACTTTTTTTACGGCCAGCTATCTTTACGCCAAGCATTTTGGCAGCTTTCCGTTTTAGGTCTAACTGTTTTAGGCTTTATCTCCCGCTTGTTAATGATACAATTAAAACAGCGTATGAATTATGATACAAATTTCATTCAAGTAGCCCTAAAAAGCCTATCTTTTATTCGAATGGATACCGTATCTTTAGCCTTCTTTTGTTTTTACGTTGCCTCATTTATAGGTTTAGTTATCTATTCTTGCTTATCAGTCGGCGGTATGTGGAATACTTACAAAGAATATAACAAAAGTAAAACACTGGCACTAATTTGCTTTTTTATCGTTTTTGCTCTTGCCGTATATATGATAAAAAACGCTGTTTATTAAGCCTCAATACCTAAAAAAATCCCGAAAATTGCCAACGCAATTTTCGAGATTCCTTACTTTTTTAAATAACTGCTTTCACAATTTTTTCTGGTCCAAACGTTGTAAAAAATGCTTCATGTGGACTCTTCATCAGAGCATTTAAAAATCTTTTCAGCATTTCCAAGAAGAACATCTTTAACAACCCTTTTAAGGGTAGGAGACGAAGATTTTTCATTCAAAAAACCAAAAATTTTATGCCAAGATGAAGCTCTTAAGCGCGGACCGGATAAAAACAGCTTTTTGAATTTATTTGGTCTTTCATGAAAATAACAGACCAAATTGTCCTCAACTTCCTTTGGCAAAAATCTTTTCCCTGCAATTACTTCAAGAATTTCTAGCACTGCCGCATCTCTTATAGAAGAAATAGGAGGAGCCTATTGATCGTCAATACATTTATCAAATGTTCTGGTAGCATTTGCATCTCCGCATAATTGCTCCGATTATTTTCAGAAGCCAAGATAATCTCTTTTGCCGCATTTATAGTCCAAGCAGACTTGCTTCTCAAAGAAGAATAGGCCAAAAAATACAAAATACCAGTATTATTCTTTTTATTATAATTCAAAAGAATCTTCTTTGCAGCATTCTTCGTTATAAAAGAGTTACTTTCCAAGTATTTGGCCAGCTTATACTGACATTCTTGCGGAAGAACATGCCCCTCCCTATTACTGATATAATTCACATACGGAACTTCGATAAGCTTTATGAAAAAATCCGCAATCAAATGTTTAATTTTTGTAGACTTATTACTCAAAGCATCAACCAGTTTCTCAACAGAACCTTCATTAAGCTCATCGTACTTCATACTGGCTAACAAAACATCGCCTGCATATGTTACCCCTTCAATAAACAACTCAACCAACTTATTCTGCATTTTTCCAGTAAAACTAGGTTGTGTTAAAAAGCAACCTTCATTAAGATAACTCAAAAGAGTTTTCTTCGCTTTTCTTGCTTCTTTTGGGCCTTTTGCCAACTCTTCAATAAGTTGCATTAACTCGTTTTCTTCATGTCCCATAATTATTAATTTTAATTGTTAAACATTATAATTTCATTCAAAAACAGTTTACACGCTTTTTTATAAATTACAAGCACTTTTCATCTAAAAATATTCTTAACATATATATCACAAAACGATTTTAATCATTTCTGTTTTTCAGCACTACTCCACCAAAAGTAATCAAACACTTAACTTAAAAACCACTCTAAATAGAACGCTTTTTGCATAGGTTGGGATAAATACTTATGCTGAAAGTGACGCCGCAAGCGTAGTGTACAAAAAAGCGTACATGAGCGAGCGCCGGCGCTTTAATGATAAGTATTTAGCACATCCCCCTAAAGTCCGTTGAATAATTCGCGCCATTGTTGCATAATAACCTTCGGCGCATACGCTTTCATATCTTCATGCGCCTGCCGCCCAAACTTAATTCGCAAATTCTTATCTTCCATCAAACATCTCAATTTAAGCGCAAAATCAGGAACATCAGTAGCCAAAAATCCATTATGTCCGTCAACAATAATCTCATTAACTGAATGCGCATCCTTAAAACCGATATGTGGCAAACCTAAAGCCATAGCATCAGCAATTGCCAAACTGAATCCCTCACAAGCACTCGGAAAAGCATGAATATCTGCTGACCGATAAAGAGCCTCTACATCATCAGCGTAACCTGGCAAAGAAACCTGGTTCTCAAGATGATATTTTTTAATTAAATTATCCATCTCTGCATTATAATCTTCGTATTTTGCCAATCCCCAAATTTCCACTTTCCAATCCGGAAAATCTTTTGCAATTAAGCTAAATGCTTCTACAAGAACATGCGGTCGCTTATTATTTTTTTCAATTCGTGCGACATATATAATTTTTTTCTTCTCATTTTCCAAATCAATGACTTCATCATCATCATATTGCTGTACCGGATTAGCAATTCGCACAACATTTTTCGGCTCAAAAAACGGATTAATATCCTCTTTGAAAGAATTCATCAACACTTGATAAGTGTGCACTTTTTTATAACTGGCTTTACGCCACAACCTAACCAACGGATTCTTTTTAAGTGTTTTATTCAAAACAAAAGGTGGCCAACCATGAATCATTTGCACAATCGGCGCATCATATTTTTGGAAATGCGTAATATTATACAAATCATTTGGAAAGTAGCTGATAATCACATCCGGCTTTTCTGCCTTAATCAACCGATTAAACCGAAACCATGCCGGCACTAACTTAACCCGCAAACAGTGATACACATTAACTAAAACATTATCCGTTTTTCCGCTCAAGTTAACAACACGCACTCTTTTATCGAGTTCATACCCGACACCATTTTTACCTAATTTAGAATATGTATCACAAGCAATCACCACCTCATAACCATCTGTGACAAACAAATTAGCCAAATAAATCAACCAATTCGTATTGAGTACATTCCGATCGCGCACAAGCATTAATTTCATAACTTATTTCCTAAAAGAAAAGGCGGCATAAACCGCCTTTAAGATTAAATATCCAAGTTAACCACATTCAATGCGTTTGCTTGAATAAAGTCTTTTCTCGGCTCAACCACATCACCCATCAAGGTAGAGAACACTTCATCAGCTTCTTCCATTTGGTCAATTTTAACCTGCAGTAAAGAACGCGCTTCCGGATCAAGCGTTGTTTCCCAAAGCTGTTCAGGGTTCATTTCGCCCAATCCTTTATAGCGCTGCAGTGTAATACCTTTCTTACCGGCAGCCATTACCGCATCAACCAGTGTCACCGGACCGGCAATAACTGTCTCCGTGCCACCCTTAGCTACCAATTTTAGTGTATCGGTAAAGTTATCCGCCAAGAATTTTTTCATTTCATTTAAGAGTCTTGCTTCACCGCTTTCTAAAACTGAAGCTCCGACAATATGCTCTTCTTTCACGCCACGCAACGTACGATTAAAGGATATACTGCCATTCTCCAAAATCTCTGCTTTCCAACCGCGGTCATATTCAGCCTCCAAAGCATCAAGCCGTGCACTCAATTTATCAAGCTCCGGCTGCAAACGAGTTTTATCTGCCAAAATTTCTTTATCAAACAAACCGCAGATTGCCATTTGCTCCACGATGTGTTCCGGCGCCTTTACCGAGAGCATGGAAACAAGATTGCGTGCTTTCTTTGTGCTTTCAACATATGCAATCAAATCCTGTCCGATAATCCGTTCACCGTTAGCCATTTCCAGATAGGCATCTTCGCAACCGCCGTTAATCAAATAATCTTCCATTTCCCGATCATCTTTCAGATAAATAATCGAGTTACCGCGTTTGGCCTTATAAAGTGGCGGTTGAGCGATATAAACATACCCGCGCTCAATTAATTCTGGCATTTGCCGATAGAAAAATGTTAAAAGTAACGTTCTGATATGCGCACCGTCCACATCAGCATCAGTCATAATCACAATCTTATGATAGCGACATTTATCAGCGTTAAAGTCATCACGTCCGATTCCTGTCCCCAAAGCGGTAATAATTGTTCCGATTTCTGCAGAATTAAGCATTTTATCAAAACGCGCGCGTTCTACATTCAAAATTTTACCACGCAACGGCATAATCGCCTGATTCTTTCTATCTCTGCCCTGTTTAGCAGAACCACCGGCGGAGTCTCCCTCAACAATAAACACTTCAGAAAGCGCCGGATCTTTTTCTGAACAATCCGCCAATTTACCAGGCAAAGTAGAAATATCGAGCACACCTTTACGACGAGTTAACTCGCGAGCCTTACGCGCCGCTTCACGCGCCGTTGCCGCCTCTACAATCTTCCCGACAATGATTTTTGCTTCGTTCGGGTGCTCATCTAACCACTCTTTGAGTTTATCACCCATTACACCTTCAACCACCGGGCGTACTTCAGATGAAACAAGTTTATCCTTTGTTTGCGAAGAAAACTTCGGATCCGGCACTTTAACCGAAAGCACACATGTAAGACCTTCACGCATATCATCGCCGGTAATCACCGTTTTATCTTTTTTAAGCAACCCGTTTTCTTGAATATAGTTATTAATTGTCCTTGTTAAAGCACCTCTGAAACCGGCCAGGTGTGTACCGCCGTCTTTTTGCGGAATATTATTGGTAAAACAGAGCATACTTTCATTATAAGCCTCTGTCCATTGCATAGCTACATCAACTTCAATATTATTATCCATGCCCGAAAAATTGATAATATTTTCATGCAACGGCGCTTTCGCTTTATTCAAGTGAGTGACGAATGCGTTCAAACCGCCTTCATAATGAAACACTGTTTCAATCGGTTCATTACCGCGATTATCAATTAATTTCAAATACACTCCTGAGTTTAAAAATGCCTTTTCCCGAATAGCCCGCTCTAATACATCATAGCTGAATTCCGTTTGCGTAAATGTTTGAGGAGAAGGTAAAAATGAAACTTCCGTACCATGTTTACCGGGAGTTGAACCGGTAACATGGATATGTTCCACCACATTACCGTCAGCAAAAGTTGCCTCATATTGTTGGTCATTACGCCAAATTTTCAGTTTCAACCATGTTGAAAGCGCATTTACCACCGAAACACCCACACCGTGCAAACCACCGGAAACTTTATAAGAGTTATTATCAAATTTACCACCGGAGTGAAGCTCTGTCATAATAACTTCTGCAGCAGAAACACCTTCTTCATGCATATCAACCGGCATACCCCGTCCATTATCACGAATAGTTGCCGAACCGTCCGGGTTTAAAATAACTTCTGTTTTGTCACAATAACCTGCCAAAGCTTCATCAATGGCATTATCCAAAACCTCATAAATCATGTGGTGAAGTCCTGACCCGTCATCCGTATCGCCGATATACATACCAGGCCTCTTCCGAACAGCATCTAAGCCTTTCAAAACTTTAATCGAATCAGCATTATAGCTCTCTTCACCTTTAATAATTTCTTCTTCTGTTTTTTCAGCCATTGTAAAACCTCTTTCAATCCTTTAATTACATATCTTATAGCTATATAGCACAACCATATTTTTAAGCAAATAAAAACCGCCAAAAAATCAAAATTATCAACAAGAAAAGCACCCAAAACATCTATTAAGAAATAGATGATATTTTATACAATCATAATAAATTTGTTTAATCACAGGAGTTTTATTTTCGAACATCAAAAACCACAAAATTTTGCCGCAAATAACCATTTAATTTTTCATCTTCAACCAATGCCACACACTGTCCTTCTGTTGTATTTTTATCTTCAGCAACCGGCCGATACTTTTGCAAATAATACTCTTTTACCCCCATAGTTTTTAATGAGTCGGCAATTTTATAAATATCATCAACGCTTAAAAAACGCGGATCACACGTTGTCCGACATTCAAAATGTTTTCCTGATTGGCATAAAATCTTCAAGCTTTCTTTGACTTTTTCGACGTCCGCCGCGCCCCCTGTGATTTCTTTGTATCTTTCTTGTTCAAGAGGTGCTTTGATATCAAAGCCGACCCAATCCGTGAGCGACAAAACTTCCATAAAATTGCTAGGGCTGTACCCACCTGTATGTAACCCGATTTTATACCCCAAGTCACGCACTTCCATAACAGCTTCTTTAAGCCCTTTTTGCACCAACGGTTCTCCACCAGAAAAGACCACCGCATCCAAAATTCCTTTCCGTTGTTTTAAAAAATCAATAAACTTTTCCCAAACAATATTAGTCTCAGCGTTCACATCTTGTAAATGTTGATTATGACAATAAGGACAACGCCACGGACACCCCTGCATAAAAACAACAGCTGCCATCTGATTAGGAAAATCGACGATACTGAATCTCTCAATACCGCCGATTCGAATAAAGCTCATAGAAACCTCTTTATTGCTCAACTATCAAAAGCTGTGTTTATTCTGCAGCCAAAGACATAACAGGTTCAGCCTTGCAAGCACATTCTCTTGCTTCGCAACCTGAAATAGCTTTTTCTTCACAGAAACAAAGTCTTGCATTAAATTCGCCCTTTTTACCCACATTAAATTCTGTCGTCGGACGAATATAACCCATCACACGAGTATAAACCTCACAACGTTGTCTTTCGGAATCATCTAACTTAACATCTTCAATATTAATAATATTGCTCATTTTTCTCCCTTTCATAATTTATAATATATATTACACCGCTTCTTGCACTTTTGCAAGATTCTTTAATTTCTCCGCCTTTTTTTCTTTGTCACAAATTGGGCAGAATTCATGCTCTCCGGCAATATATCCGTGCTTTGGGCAAACGGAAAATGTCGGCGTAATCGTGATATATGGTAAGCGGTAATTAGCTAACACCTTCTTAACAAAATCACGACAAACTTTTGCAGACGAAATACGCTGATTCATAAACAAGTGAAGCACTGTACCGCCTGTATATTTTGATTGCAGTTTTGCCTGCAAATCTAAAGCCTCAAACGGATCATCTGTATAGCCAACCGGCAATTGTGAAGAGTTTGTATAAAACGGCGCATCAGGAGTTCCGGCTTGGATAATTCCCATATAGCGCTTTTTATCTTCTCTGGCAAAACGTGTTGTTGCACCTTCAGCCGGAGTTGCCTCTAAGTTATACATATGCCCTGTTTCTTCTTGAAACTTAACCAAACGATCACGAATAAAATCTAAAAACTTTTCTGCAAAAGCCTGTCCCCAAGCATCTGCAATATTATGTTCATCGTTAGTAAAGTTTCTAATCATTTCGTTCATACCATTAACCCCGATGGTAGAAAAGTGATTACGCAACGTTCCCAAATATCTCTTCGTGAACGGGAACAAACCATTGTCAATCAACCTTTGAATAACTTTTCTCTTAATTTCAAGTGATGTTCTAGAGATATTCATTAATTCGTCCACTCTGGCAAAAAGTCCTGCTTCATCACCTTTATAAACATAGCCTAATCTTGCACAGTTAATCGTAACTACACCAACCGATCCTGTTTGCTCTGCAGAACCGAATAAACCGTTACCGCGAGCTAACAATTCTCTTAAATCAAGTTGCAAACGACAACACATCGAGCGGATCTGTCCTGGTTTCAAAGAAGAATTCAAGAAATTTTGGAAATAAGGCAATCCGTATTTTGCCGTCATTTCAAACAACAATTCCGTATTTTCATTTTCCCAGGGGAAATCCCACGTCATATTATAAGTAGGAATTGGAAATGTAAACGGCCGCCCTTTGACATCGCCCCCCATCATAACATTAATATAAGCTTTATTAATCATTGCCATTTCAGGGCCTAAATCACCATAAGTAAAGTCCTGCTCTACACCGGCAATAATCGGTTTCTGATCACGCAAATCTTCCGGACAAACCCAATCAAAAGTAAAGTTAGTAAACGGAGTCTGTGAACCCCAACGAGAAGGAACATTCAAATTATAAATTAATTCCTGCATACATTGTTCAACTTTTTCATAAGACAGATTATCAATCCGAACATATGGTGCTAAATATGTATCAACCGAAGAAAACGCTTGCGCGCCGGCCCATTCATTTTGCAGAGTCCCCATAAAGTTAACCATCTGTCCCACAGCAGAGCTTAAGTGTTTTGGAGCACCGGCTTCAACTTTACCAGGCACACCGTTAAAACCTTCTCTTAAAAGATTTTTCAAAGACCAACCCGCGCAATAAGCAGCAAGCATACTCAAATCATGAATATGAATATCACCGTTTCTGTGAGCTTCGCCTACTTCAGCCGGATACACATGAGAAAGCCAATAGTTAGCTGTTACCTTACCGGCAACATTTAAAATCAAACCGCCGTTAGAATAGCCTTGGTTTGCATTTTCCTTAATGCGCCAATCCAAATTCTCTAAATATTCATTAACAGAACTTTCAACATCAATAACTGTTTTGCCGTCACCGCGCATTCTGTTTCTTCTATCACGATACAAAATATAAGCTTTTGCTGTCTTAAAATAATTTGCGGAAATCAACACTTGTTCAACAACATCTTGAATATCTTCAACTGAAGGCAGAGATTCATCATATTTATGTGCCAAAATTTTCATTACCTGTGCTGTTAAAAGCCATGCATCGTCTTGTCCGAATTCTGAGGTGCTTTCACCGGCTCTTAAAATAGCGTTGTAAATTTTTTCACCATTAAAATCAGCTAAAGTACCATCTCTTTTGGTAATACTTTTAAACGGCAATTTATATTTTTTAGTCCCCGGCATTTGAAT
Source organism: Alphaproteobacteria bacterium (assembly GCA_045603405.1). Taxonomy (GTDB): domain Bacteria; phylum Pseudomonadota; class Alphaproteobacteria; order RF32; family CAG-239; genus CAG-267. Next base: position 33,640 of record JAZUMA010000008.1, read on the forward strand.
CTCATTTTTAGCCATTTTTCTTCCCTTCTTTTTGTCTTATTTTTGGTTAATCCAAGTTTTTCGCTTTGGAAAGTACAGTACAATATATTGTGTTAAAAAAATCTTAACAGACACAACATATAGTAAAAAATACTTTTTAAAGCTTTTCACCAGTTGTTGAAAATACCATAAAAAAAATCTCACAGAATAGCAAGATTTCCCCTCCATTTTTTTTTAAAAAAATCATATCATCTTAATAATAAAACGATTTTTTTTTTTTAAAAGGTGAATACCACTCTCTAAAAATTTAAAATCTACTTATTCACAACTTTTAAATTTTAAATTTCAGACTTTCGCATCTTACCGCATTTCACTAATTTTTTTACCCATAAGTACTTGCTATTTAAATTTTTTTTGTTATAAAAAGGTAAATTTTAATGATAAAGTTATGCCTTTAACATTGTTTAGAGGCTTTTTTTAAGGAAAAATGAAACTATGAGTATTAGAAACATCGCCATCATTGCTCACGTTGATCATGGCAAAACCACTTTAGTTGATGGCCTATTACGCCAAAGCGGTACATTTAGAGATAACCAAAAGGTTGCCGAATGTGTTATGGATAGCAACGACTTAGAGCGTGAACGTGGTATCACAATTTTATCCAAATGCACTTCCGTTACTTGGAATGGTACTAATATTAATATAGTAGACACACCCGGACACGCAGACTTCGGTGGTGAAGTTGAGCGTATTTTATCTATGGTAGACGGTGTTGTTTTATTAGTCGATTCGTCTGAAGGTCCAATGCCACAAACCAAGTTTGTTTTAGGTAAAGCATTAAAAATAGGTCTAAAACCGATTGTTGTAATTAACAAAGCAGATAAAGCTGACGCTCGCCCTGATGAAGTCTTAAATGAAATCTTTGATTTATTTGTAAGTTTAGATGCTAATGATGAGCAACTTGATTTTCCGGTATTGTATGCTTCCGGCCGTAATGGTTGGGCGGTTAAAGAATTAACAGATGAGAAGAAAGATTTAACGCCTCTTTTTGAGCTGATTCTCTCTTATGTTCCTGAACCGGAATGTGATTTAAATAAGCCTTTTTCAATGTTAGCAACCACTTTAGAGGCAGACAAATTTGTCGGACGTATTTTAACCGGAAAGATTCACAGCGGCACCTTAAAAGTAAATGACGCTGTTAAAGTCATTAATAAAGATGGCGAAGTTGAACGCACCCGCATTACCAAAATTATGGCTTATAAAGGTTTAGAGCGAGTCGCATTAACCGAAGCACACGCCGGTGACATTGTTGCCGTTGCCGGTATTGTCAAAGGTACCGTGGCAGATACCATTTGCGCTCTTGAAGTTGAAGATTATATCAAAGCACAACCGATTGATCCGCCGACTTTAGCAATGACATTCTGCGTTAATGATTCGCCTTTAGCCGGTCGTGAAGGCGACAAAGTTACTTCTCGTATGATTTGGGATAGATTACAAAAAGAAGCCGAATGCAACATTGCCTTAAAGATTTCCCGCACCGATACCACCGATGCCTTTGAAGTAGCCGGTCGTGGTGAGCTGCAATTAGGAGTCTTAATTGAAACCATGCGCCGTGAAGGATTCGAATTATCTATCTCGCGTCCGCGCGTTTTATTACATAAAGATGAAAACGGTAATTTATTAGAGCCTGTAGAAGAAGTTGTGGTTGATGTTGATGAAGAATTCTCCGGCACGGTTGTTGAAAAATTAAGCCAGCGTAAAGCCGAGCTTTTAGAGATGATTCCATCACAAGTCGGCAACAAAACACGTTTAATTTTCCATGCCCCATCAAGAGGTTTAATCGGTTATCATTCCGAATTTTTAACCGATACACGCGGTACCGGTGTTATGAACCGCATTTTCTACGCTTATGAACCTTATAAAGGGGAAATTGAAAGCCACCGCAACGGAGTCTTGATTTCAAGCGAAGACGGTGTTGCTATCGCCTATTCTTTATGGAAACTACAAGATCGCGGCCCGATGTTTATTGAGCACAACAGTCCGGTCTATGTTGGTATGATTATCGGAGAGCACACAAAATCTAATGATTTGGAGGTTAACCCGACCAAGTCAAAACAATTAACCAACATTCGTGCCGCCGGTAAGGATGAAGCAATAGACTTAATCCCACCGCGCAAACTTTCTTTAGAGCAAGCTCTTTCTTATATTCAGCAAGATGAACTTTTGGAGGTAACTCCAAAATCTCTCCGTTTAAGAAAGAAAATCCTAGACCCGTTGGTCAGAAAACGCTCCCGTAATAACGTTGAATCCCAAAACTAACAAAAAAGGCCGTCAAATGACGGCTTTTTTTTCAATCTCATTACCCGAAATTTTCCGATATTCCTTGCATAAACCCTAAAATTATGGTATATTTAAAGTGTACCAAAATTATTTTAGCTGTTATTTTGCTGATTATTATAAAGATTTTCATAGTTTTATTTAGGTTAGATTTATCTTTCTAAAAATATACTGTTATCTTATAATATTCTCGATTTATCAGCATATTATAGAAAAAATGGTACATTTTAAAAAGATATGTCTAACTCAAAAAAAATAAATTATGAAAAAAATCCAAAATTTCGGTATTCTTTGCCTCATGGCATTGTGTACCACTTTTTTCTATTGGGCCTCGAGTATCTTTGGCTCAGAAGTGTTCATCCCGTATGTGATGGCAACAGCCTTCACCGGAATATACTTCATCCTAGCCACAGGCTCAACCCAAGGCCCAGAAAAAATGCTCACCACCATCTGCACAATGGCTATGAGCATGCTCCTGTTCTCCATCGCCAGATGGATGGATATGGATCAAACAGAATTTTACAACTCCAAGGATTGGGATGGTTGCGAGCACGTTCCTAGTCTCGCAGTCATCACATGGGGCTGGAAGGTCCAGATTGTTCTCACCTGCGTATGGGGGTGGATATCGTGGAAATACTACGAATCTATCGCCAAACTCGGTGAGGAAGAGACGGTCAAAGAGTCAACCGGCTCAAGGCTTTAAAAAAGAGGGGTGCAGCCCCCTTTTTTTTATTTTAAATAGTCCTTTTTCTCCTTTGCTTTAAAAACTGACACCGGATACATATATCATTCCGCAAAGGAGAAATATGTGTTCAATAGAAAAATAAAGCCCCTATACTAAGAGGCTTTATTTTATTCGTATTTTTATTACCAAAAATAGCTAAAACCAACACCCCCAGAGAAAGCATCGTAGCTTGTGCCGAATGTATAGTTAGTCCAAGCATAGCCGAACAATGCATCGGTAAAGCCATAACGTCCACCGATTTCGATACGTCCCAAAGTTTGGTCATGATAAGTATCAGCCTTACTCAGTCCGGTAACTAAAACGCTGTCATCACCAGTCAAGGTTTGAATCACACTTGGTTTTACATATACTTTGATATTATCAAACTGCTTTTCAAGTCTGGCACCAAGTTCAGCTTCCAAATGTTTGATATCATCCCACTCGTAATGCTTGCCGACATTATCTTTGGCATCGTCAAAGTTAACTTGAGTATAGTACAAACCAACACTCGGACCGAAAGTTAAGTCACGAGCAAGCGAAATTGTTCGTCCAAATTCAATACTTGCACCGAACTCTACGCCGTCAGTATCAAGTTTGGCGATATTGTCTTCGGTTTCAATTTCAGCTTCCTGCATACCTCCATAGATAGTACCGAACAACCAGTTAAAGTCATGATCATATCGGTAATATAATCCGACTAGATAGCTATTGATGTCAATTTCAGAGCCGATGTTGGAGCGTAGCTTACTACCTTTGCCGGACAAATCATATTGACCTTTACGATAAGAGGCAAATACACCTAAAATATTATGCAAATCGCTCTGAACATCAAAGCCTGCTTCCAAACCCCAAATTTTGCTTTCCATATCAACCGGTTTATCAATATTAGCGCTTTCACCATGAGCAAGTACCCAAGCGTTACGGAGTTTTTCACCATCCCAATTATGGCTGTATATTCCGCAGGAAGGACAGAAATCTCGTTCACTTTCAGTTTTGCCTTTTACGTTATGAACAACACTTCTTGTTTGTTCAATAGCTGCTTCATGTAAGCCTATACCGGCGATAACTTCAGGTGTATAAATCTTTTCAGGCTCTGGCTCTGGTTCTGGATCAGGCTCTGGATCAGGTTCAGGATCAGGCTCTGGATCAGGTTCAGGCTCTGGTTCTGGTTCTGGTTCAGGTTCAGGTTCAGGTTTCGGGAAATCAGGATTTTCCTCATCGGTCAAATTTAAATACCAAATCGAACCAGAATCTTCCCCTTTGGCATTAACCGAGCCATCCCATATATAAGGACTACCAATTACACGAGCAATACTGAAGCTAGAAGATGTCTCGGTGTCATCATTCGGTGCAAACAGGAATGGAACAACTGCATCGTCCTTATTATCCAAAACATCAGGATTGAGAGAATTTACAAGTACACGATAATCCCCTTCAATATCATTATCAACGTGGATTCGTCCTGTATTAACAGTGTTGTTGGCTTTGTCAACCTCGACATCAACTGTAATAATCGGGGAAGAAACAGCATTACCACTCGGAATTGCAGAAGTACTGATATACATATTCTGAGCATAAACTTTAGAGTTCTTACCCAAGTGAGTAACTGAATTTGCACCAAGGGTAAAATTCGTTACATTCTCAGTCAAATTATTGAATTTAACAACGCCACTACCATCCCCATAAACATTGATATTATAGCCGCCACCATTGATACCGTCGTTAATGATTAATTCTCCTGTATTGACAGCAGTTAAGCTCAAGTCTATCGGCGCAGATGCATCGCCTTGCATGTAAATTGCATTGCTTTCGCCATTAACCTTATTACCATCAAACAAAGATGTTCCGTTGTCAGCGGTAACTAAAATATCTTTGGTTGAGTAAATAGCTCCACCTTTTGATTCCTCATTACCACTAGCATAATTGTCGATAAAGTTAGAGTTCTTAATGTTGCCGATTGTACTGGTATTATAAATTACACCCCCCAGTGCTTGTCCATTTTCACTTTCGGCATAGTTGTTTTTATATGTCCCAGATAATTCATTTATTCCTAACGATGATTCTCGAGAATAATGATTATAAACGGCTCCACCTAATACTGTTTCTTTAGATTTTGCATAATTGTTCTCAAAATTACCTTTTATGCTTCCAATTGCACCAATATTAAATACTGCACCACCACGCACTTCACTACTCGAATTAGATTCTGTGTAATTATCAATAAAATTTCCGGTTATATTTTGAATAACACCGTCACCATTATTATTAATAGCCCCACCGGCAACTTTAGCATTTGACCAAACGTAGTTATTAATAAAATCCCCTTTTATATTTCCAATGGTAGACTGCTGATTGTAAATAGCTCCGCCTACCCCCTGATTGGCGTTACCATCAAGGTGATTATATTTAAAATTACCTACTATATTACCTACTACTGAAGCTGCAGTATTAGAAATAGCTCCCCCTCCTATAAAGTTTGCATTGTTTTTCTCCTTTACATAATTATATTCAAAATTACCGATTATGTCACCTACAGAAGAACCCTTATTACAAATAGCTCCACCATCTGATTTATAAGCGCTATTTCCAATAAAAATGCTGTTTATATTTCCCATTGACGCTCTGATATTTGAAATTGCCCCACCATGTTCTTGTGCAGAATTACCTATAAAGACTCCTTTTATACCATTAATAGTACCACCTGTATTATCAATAGCACCACCGACATTATTTGTGGTATTTGCAATAAATATACCATCAATACTCCCCACTAGACTGCCATTAATTATTGCTCCACCACCACTTGTACGATATGAATTTAGGCTTGAATGAGTTACTCCATTAGCATGATTATTTATAAAAGTACCGCTGATTGAATCAATTGAACCTGCATTCTCAAAGGCCCCACCACTTGCAAATGCACCGGATGATGGAGCTACACTATTGTTTATAAAATCAGAATTTATACTAATTGCAGAATTGTCCTGAGCATTTACTACGGCTCCGCCACCAGATTGGTTTGGTACTATAGTCGAAATTCCTGAAAAAAGTTTTCCATTTACATCATCAGAAGACGATAAATCGTCAATACGAGTATCGGTTTCAGTATAATTATGTGAGTTGTTATAAGTATACTTAAAAAATTTGTCTCCGACCTGAACAGTATCATCGCCGGCAGAAGAGACTTCTTCCCATGTTGCATTCGGTCCGGTCAACTCATTGAGTTTAGCGGCATCAATGTCAGTTTCTGCCGCCCATGCTGGCGCAGACAAAAATGTTGAGCCTAACAAAGCAACCACAACAGATGACAATTTTTTCATAACACCCCTCATAATTTTATATTATAGACTATTAGTCAGTCTAAAAAAGATACATTAATATTACATTAAGAAGCAATAAAAAAGAAACGGTCGCAATTAAGTGACCATTTCGTTACACACTTTTGGCACATTTTTCACAAAATCATTCAAATTTCAATTTTTTGCTTTAAAAACTGACACCGGATACATATATCATTCCGCAAAGGAGAAATATATGCTTATAAAAAAGGAAATTAAACAAGCCAAAGAACGCCGTCGTATCAAAGATATTATCAAAAGTATTTGGAATTTCTGGACCAGTCCGGAAGGTGCTTTTATTTTAGCCGTATCAGCCATGGCTTTAGGGTATTACCAATTTTATATTAGCCGCCCGATTCTCCGTTACGATACCACCACCACCAAGCTCATATCTTCCTCAAACTCAAATAACTACACTGTTGATGTTATGGGTAAAAAATACCAAGACTTATACTTAACCAAAGTTTATCTGTATAACCAAGGTGAACAAGCACTTTCCGGCGCAGATGTTTCCCGTATCGGCCATGACCCGATACGCATTCAAATACCCAAAGAAGCCAAAATGCAACATTATAATTTGGACAGCGATGAAACCACCGCCTCCATCACCGCAGAAATTATACCCTATGGACAAGATTTAGTTTTAAACTTTGATTTTCTAAATCCGGATTACCAATACGTTGTTAATCTTTTGCACGAGTCTCCAAGCGACAACATCATTGTTACCGGCAGCGCCTTAAACGTCAGTCAGATTACCAGAACCATTAGCGGTCGTGAATTAAAAGATTATCTGATTTGGGGTTTAGGCTCACTTTATCTCTTACTCATAATTTACTATGTTCTCCGAAAATGGCGCAAGCGTTAAATTTATATTAAGCAATCTGCATATATTCTTCCTTTGAAACAAAACTTTAACCGAAGGGATACACAATGAAAAAATCTATTATATGCAGTTTAGTGGCTGTTTCGCTTCTTTCAGCATGCGCCACAAATCCTTACACCGGCGAAAGCCAAGTTGCCAAAACCGCATGGGGTACAGGTATTGGAGCCGCAGCAGGTGCCGGCATTGGTGCTTTAGCTGGAGGTAAACATAAAGCAAAAGGTGCTTTAATCGGTGCTGCCGCAGGTGCAGCTCTTGGTGCCGGCACAGGCGCTTACATGGATATTCAAGCCAAAAAATTACGCCAAGAGTTATTAAATACAGGTGTTCAAGTCCAAGAAGCCGATGGTCAAATTTATTTGATTATGCCTGGCAACATCACCTTTGATACCAATGATGCCTCTATTAAACCAGGTTTCGAACCGGTATTAAATTCTATTGCTAAAGTTATCAAAGAATACAACAAGACATTAGTTCACGTAAACGGACACACAGACAGCACCGGTTCTGCTGCCACCAACAACTCTCTTTCTTTAATGCGTGCAAATTCTATCGCCAATTATCTGAAGATTCAAGGTGTTGATGCCAGCCGTATCTTAGCCAATGGTTATGGTTCATCTCAACCGATAGCCTCTAACGCAACAGCCGCCGGTCGTGAACAAAACCGCCGTGTTGAGATTGTTTTGATTAATAAGCAATAAACAACTCATCTTGTACAAAAAGAGTCGTGTCTTCGCGACTCTTTTTTTATATGTGAAAAGAAATAATTAACTTATGTAATATATTCTTGCCCTATAATGCTGTTAAGGAAGTATAAATGCATAACAAAAATTCAAATAGCAAAAATTTCTATTTCAATTCTTTTCTGCTAAGCTTTAGCATTATTTCTATTGTTTACTCTTTTATGATATTTCAATTTTGGTGGGGTAATCACGATTGGAATTTCTTAAAACATGGCATTATGTTAAAAGATGGCTTCTTTGAAGCTCGTTACTCTCAACATTTACCAACTGTTTTAATTTTTAATGGGCAAATTTTACCTCCGGTTATGTTTATTACCATTTTTGCTTTATTAGCACTACTTAGCTTATTAATTGCCAAATATTTACAAGTTCCGCAAAAAATATATTACTATGTACTATTTACACTCATATTAACCCTTCAATCCCATACTCCGATATTATTTTATTATGTTTTTATAGCCTTACCCCTAGCTTTTTGGGGATGTCTGGGAGTATCATTATTATTTTTATCCGTTTCACCTTTTAGATTATGGAAATTTATTTTAGGTACAACGGGCTTTTTCTTTTTACTAGGCAGTTATCCGCCCATTCTAGCTTTACCTCTCACTTTATTTATAGGGCAAAGAATACTAAAGTATGTTTCAGCCCAAGAGCAACCCAAAGAAACAATAAAAAATGCTCTATTTTACCTTAGCCAATTATTTTTAGCTGGCATTTTCTATAAACTGACAATTTTACATTTAGTAAAATTAGGTATGGTCAATACTTTAATGTACAACACTTCTCTTAATAGCATTAAAGATATTTTTCAAAGCTTCTTTACTGAACCATTTACTTATTTTAGCAGATTTAATGAAATACACCGAACACTGGGTTTTTCCTATATTTCATTGCTGTATATTCCACTAATTACCGCAATTACAGTCATATTTAAATACGCTAAAAATAAGATATGGATATTTCTATTAATCTTTGCGTTGCTAGTAACATCAAGATTACCTTTTCTTTTTTCTGATAATGCCTATTTAGCACCCTTTCGTATTACCTGGTGGGGACAAACTGCTCTCATTGCTTTTAGTTTATCCGTTATTCTTAAAACCAAAAAAATTTGGCTGAAAAACATAACCTTTACCTATCTTACATTCCTTCTTTTTACCTTTGCTTGCACAGATTTTACAATTCAAAAGACACAATATCTTACTTTTCAATCAGAAAGGCTATTCCAAAAAAGAGTAGCAGAACGTCTATTCTCACTTTCTGATTTTGATATCAATAAAGAATATGCTACCCTCAATTTCGGTTATCCGAATTTTCATCATCATTTCTGCCTGCCTGATTATCCTGGTTTTGATAATGAATTATTCAGTGCCACCGTAATGCCGGCTGATTTTAGCAGTGTCATTTTCTGGGATGAAACTAAAAATCCTTCCTTCCTCAGATATGGTTATTGGTCACAAAGGCTATGGACTGTTAAAGACAAATATTCTCTAAACAAAACTTTATCTTATACCCCAAAAGAAATTGCTGAATTACGGCAATGGACATATTTTAAAGCACAAAAATATCCGCACCAAAATGGCATCTACCTCAACAATTCACTCATTATGTTTTACTTTGATGATACTTTCTTTAATAAAAACCGAGAAAGTATCATTCGCAAGCTGAAAAGCTACAAATAAAGCCGCCCTGCACCAAAGCAGAACGGCTCTACAAAGAAATTTTTTAATTAATTTCCAAATACAATCTTCATTGTATCCTTAGCAATCATATATTCCTCATCGGTCGGAATAATAAAAGCACGAACTTTCGACCCTGGTTTTGAAATTTCCGTAATCTCTCCACGCCTGTTGTTAGCTTCTTCATCAAGCTCAATTCCAAGATATGCCAATCTTTCAATAACCAACTTTCTAAGTAAAGAACCGTTTTCGCCGATACCTGCTGTAAATACAATTGCATCAACTCCGCCTAGTACAGCAATATATGCACCGATAAAACGAATAATACTATGAACATAGGCATCCATAGCATCTGTTGCTTTTTCTTCCACACCATAAAGCGTTTCCACATCACGATTATCAGAATACCCGCATAAACCATACATACCGCTTTTTTTATTTAATATCTCATTCACTTCATCAGGTGTTTTATTTTGCGATTTACAAATATAAAGCGGAATATATGGATCAATATCACCGCAGCGTGTTCCCATTACCAATCCGGCTAAAGGGGTAAAACCCATAGACGTATCTAAGCAAATACCGTTATCAATAGCAGAAATAGATGCGCCATTTCCTAAATGGCAAGTAATAATCTTACCTTTTTTACCGATAAGCTCTGCCGCTTTTTCAGAAACATATGCATGCGATGTTCCATGAAACCCATAGCGCCGTATTTTATACTTTGTATATTGTTCCATTGGTAAAGCATATAAAAAAGCCTCTTTAGGCATTGTCTGATGAAAAGCTGTGTCAAAAACAACCGTTTGCGGAACATTTGGCAACAATTTTTTTACGGCTCTTATACCCAAAGCATGCGCATGATTATGCAAAGGAGCCAACTCTGCCAAACTTTCGATTTGCTCTATAACCTCATCTGTTACTAACACAGAATTTTTGAATATATCGCCACCTTGCACAATACGGTGTCCGACGGCATCAATTTCATCCATAGAGCTTAATACACCATTCAATAACTCACTTATAACTTCATTAATTGCCTCATTATGCGTTGGCAGAGCAACTTCACGTTTTCTTTTCTCCCCATTAGGAAATTTAATTTCCACAAAAGAACCATGAATACCGATTCTGTCTGCCACACCTTTTGCCACAACTTGATAATCAACCCCATCCACATTAAATAATTGATATTTTAATGAAGATGAACCAGAATTTAATACGAGAACTTTTTTCATTAATAAATTTCCTTCTTTCTTATTTGACAGCTTGAATAGCCGTAATAGCAATCATACCGACAATATCTTCAACCAATGCACCGCGCGACAAATCATTAATAGGGGCATTTAACCCTTGCATAATTGGCCCGTAAGCTTCAGCACCATAAAAACGTTGTAAAAGTTTATAACTAATATTACCTACATCTAAGCTTGGAAAGATAAGAACATTTGCATGACCAGCTACTTTTGAATCCGGTGCTTTTTTCTTAGCCACTACTTCATCAAGAGCTGCATCTGCCTGCAATTCTCCATCAATTAAGGCCTTTCCTTTAAGATGGCTGTTTTCTAACATATCTTGTGCAATTTTTGTTGCATTTCTTACTTTATCAACAGTGTCCCCATGGCCTGAACCACGAGTAGAATAAGAAAGCATGGCAACTTTCGGCTCTAAACCGAATTGTAAAGCTGTTTCGGCTGTAGCCAAAGCCATATCTGCCAATTCTTGTTCTGTCGGGTTAATAATAATTGCCGGATCAGAAAAGAAATACGGCTCATCTTTAATTACCATCAAAGCGGCCGAAGAAACACTACGATCTTTATAGGCTGATTTTATAATTTGCAAAGCCGGACGCACTGTATCCGCCGTTGAATGATTTGCCCCCGAAACCATACCGTCAGCATGACCGGATTTCATCATCAATGTACCAAAATAGTTATAATTAAGTGCTAATTTTTGAGCTTCTTCTTCTGTCATCCCCTTTGCTTTACGGAGTTCATATAATAGCTTAGCATAATCATTAACATGCTCAGATTTTTCCGGAACCATCAATTCGATTCCATCAAAGCCCCAACCTTTTTGAGCATAATAAGCCCTAATTTCATCCGGATTACCAAAAATAACCAACTTTGCAGCTTTCCTTTCTGCAACAAAATGAGCAGCTTCCAAAATACGCTCATCTTCACCTTCCGGCAAAACAATTGTTTTAATATTTTTAGAGGCCCGCTCCAAAAGACTATCTAAATATTTCGTCATTTTCATTTCATATTTCCTCAAAGCATATTATTGAATTTTATTAGAGTTAATATCAGAACTATATAAAAAGGCAATAAAAAAGTTTGATTTTTTTACTAATACGCTATAAATAAATCGTAACAAGATATTTTCAGGAGAAAAGCATTGCAAAAATTCTTCACCATTTGCCTATTACTACTGGCATTTACTCAAACAAGCATAGCTGAACCGCGTTTTGAAACAGATGTTAGCGTTGATGAAACAGCTAAAACCGTTACCGAAGCAAAAAAGAAAGCTATATCCAAAGCTATGCGCCAAGGGCTTAACGATATTGTTCTCAACTTAAGCAACGAACAAAGTGTTAAAGAAATAAATAATTTAACTGATAATCAATTAGAGCATTTTATTACTGGTGTTATGGTTTTAATGGAGAAAAGCTCAGATGTCCGTTACATTGCAGACTTACGCATTAGTGCAGATGGAGAGCTCCTAAAAGCTTATTTAAAAGAGAATAATCTCCCCTTACTTCTAAACGAAGAACAAGAAATTGCCGTTATTCCACTACTAGAAAAAGCTGATGGCACTCTGGATGTTTGGAGTGAAGAAAATTTTTGGTGGCATGATTTTTCCGCCAAACAACCTCTGCACAAAGGAAATTTAGATATTCGCCTGATAGATAAAAATTTAGGCAACATTGCTATGGTCAAAGCCGAAACCATCTATAATTTATCTGCAAATGAAATAAACGAATTGCTGAATTTCAACCAAGCAGATAGTATCTATGTTTTAAAATATTCTCTCAAAGACAATAAAGTACACATTAAGTCATACCCGAATAACGAGGAAAACACCATCGATATAAATAAAACATCAAATTCAACCACCATTGATGAAATTATTCCTTTCTTTAAGCCGATTGCCACTCTTCATCCGACAGCAAAGCTTAAGCAAAACGTCCTAGAAACTATTGAAATTATATTTAATTACAAACAATTATCAGAATGGTCATCATTAAAAAAGCAGTTAGATAATAATCCGCAAATTCAAAACATTAACATTATTTCCATGTCAAACGGAAAAGTACATTTCAACTTTGAATACAGCGGTATTATTGAGAAACTGCAAGGACAGTTAGCCACAAGCGGTTACAACATGAGAAACGAAGGAGCTTATTATGCCATCAACTAGACAATCTCCTGCACCAATCAAAAAAATTTATATCAGTCCTTATGCTTGGATTGTTATTTTCTTTGCCCTTTTCTATGCCCTGTACGCACTGCGCTCGGTTTTAATGCCCTTTGTTGCCGGTATTTTATTAGCTTATTTATTAGATCCGTTAGTAGAAAAACTACAAAAATGGAAATTATCACGTTTAACAGCAACATTGCTGGTCTGCTTACTATCTATCATCATAATTCTACCTGCATTAGCTTTTCTTGGCAGCATGATAGAAAATCAAATAACTTTACTCATTAAAACCACACCAAAGTATTTAACTCTAATCATGGAAAAACTCCGTCCGACACTGATTAGCTTAGCTGACAGATTCCCTGAGCTTCAGCAAAGCAACATAGAAGAGATGGTAAAAGCCAATATCGGCAACAGTTTAAAATTTATCGGTCGTGTTCTCAAAACCTTAGTTTCCAACAGCTTTGCCCTAATCAACTTGATTTCTCTGATTTTAATTATGCCGGTTGTTACCTTCTATATGCTCAGAGATTGGAATACTTTTGTTAAAAAATTTGAAGAACTACTCCCCAAAAAATCTAAAAAATCAATCATGGAAACATTACAAGAGATTAACACCATCATTTCCGGTTTTATTCGCGGGCAAATCAGTGTTTGTATTATTTTAGGTTTATTCTATTCTATCGGCTTAAAACTCGTCGGTTTGGATTTAGGATTACTTGTAGGATTTATTGCCGGAATAATTTCTTTCATACCATATGTCGGCTCTATTACCGGCTTTATCTTAGGTATTGTTCTGGCTTTTGCTCAATATGGCGACATTTCTCATGTTATATATGTCATCGCTGTCTTTCTTTGCGGCCAGTTTTTAGAAGGGAATTTCTTAACCCCAAAACTTGTCGGCGAAAGTGTCGGCTTACATCCTGTTTGGGTTATGTTTGCTTTATTAGCAGGTGGCGTTTTATTAGGATTCTTAGGTTTAATGCTTGCTGTACCGATGGCCGCCATCATTGGCGTCTTAATCCGTCATGGCATAAGCCGTTACAAGCAAAGCTCCCTTTATTTGGATTAAGAATACCCATAACTCATCTAACACCATCCTAATCCGCTGCTTTTTCCTGTTTTAAAATGCTTTTTTATCCTAAATTTGCAAAATTACTGCATATTTAAAATAATTATTGACCTCTGACAGAAGTACATATATCATGCCACTCGGATTAAAATTTACGGAGAAATGAAGTGCAAAAAACCATAATCTGGGATTTGGACAACACGCTGTACCTAGAAACAGAAGAATATAAAAATAAACTAAATGAGATAACTGCCAAAATAGCCATTGAAGAATTTAAAATTCCGCTAGATATCAAAACAGCCACAAATAAAGTCAAAGAATCTTATGAAATATATCGTGACGGGTTAGAAATTTTTGCGCGCGACTATAAAATTCCGCATAAAGATTTATACATATCGTATCACAATTATAAAAGTGATTTGATTGATATGATAGAACCTTATCCGAATTTATTAACTAAATTAGAAAGCATTAAATGTCCGCAATATGTTTTTTCGACATCTTCCCGTAATATCTGTGAAAAAATTTTAAAACACATCGGATTATACAAATTTTTTGAAGAACATTTTTATTCTGTAGAAGATTTTAATGTTTATAAAAAAAATGAAAGTTCTACAGTTTATCAAAAACTTTGTGAAAAGATTGCCGTAGTACCTCAAAATTGTATTTTTGTTGATGACAGCTATTCTAATTTACATTACGCTAAAGAACTGGGAATGACAACCGTCAGAATTTTTTATCGCAACAATTCCGCAAAAGATATGACCTTTATTGATTATGCATACAGAGGAATTGACGAATGTATTTCCGGCCTAAAAAATAACATTATTACTAACTAAAAAAATTCCGGCTTAGCATCTATTTTTTCGCAAATTTTATTTTCTAACATATACTGCTCAGGTGTATCCAGTTTAAGTTGTTCTATTTCAACATCCCTTCGCCATGAATTAATAAGTTGCTGTATCTTAGCAAAATAAACATCATTTAATTCCTTAGCAACATCTTCTGTAGGTTCTCCGCGAGGAACGATTCTGATACCGATATTATCAAACAAACTGTTCGTATAGTTTTTTAAAATCGGGAGAATGTAATCTAAAGCCTCAATATATATCTGCATATGCGTCTTTTCATGTCTTAGTGCAACTTCATACATGCAACTGCCGGGAGTTAAAGTCTTTAAGACATAAATTGTTGGTAAAGAGTATTCTAAATTAACATTTATTTTTTTAGGATATACACAAGTATACCCATGACTTAATCCCATTGTTTCAACCTGAAAATCCAAATCAATTACATCTCTTACATCTGTTAATCCGATAGGAACAAACGAACTATCCATTGTTTGATTTTGATTAGCAAATTTCTGTGCTGTTTTTTTCCGTAAAAAATCTTCATCTTTATCAAATTTATAACGAAGTTTACCATAAGAAGAAGATACATTCACATCAGGTTTAGAAATAAAAGACAAACATTCCTCTTGATAGCGAGCAATATCTTCTGCTCCATATGCGGAAAAAGCAAAAAACAAATTTGAAATTAATACAAAAAAAACTTTTTTCATTTAAATTAAACCTATAATAAATATATTCCATCGGAGGATGTATGAGATACTTTTACATTATATGTCTTACTTTGTCCAGTATTTTTACATATAAACATTTAATTGCACAAGAGCAAATAAAACAATATGCCTTTTTTATGCCGAATAATGCTTTTTTACAAAACACCGCTGTGGATGATATTGAAAAGCATCAGTTTAAACGTCATTCTGAAGAAGATTTTAAAACAGAAAAAATTAAACCGCAAATTACATTACCTTATGTACGAAAGAAGGTTAAATCAGCTCCGCCGGAAAATAAACAACAACGAGACAAAGTTGTCTATGAAAAACCGAAAATAGAAGAACTGGAACCAATGCAAACTTCTCAACAAATTATTGACAATCCTGAAGGTGGTCTAGCTCCGAGCATGCAAAAACGTCTAATGCAATATTCTTTAGATGAACAATTATCTGAAGAAGAAATGTCAAAACAGCCGGAAGATACGTCAACATCTTCTCAAAAAGCAGATTACACCCAATTAAGCGTAGAGGAAATGTTCAAAAATATCTCGTTTCCCGATGAAAGTTTACCTAAATATAAACAAGCTTATGCCAACTATGGAATGGATCTCCGTATTCTATACCGCCATGGTAAACTTCCTGATAATCGTGAACAGGACGAAGCTTTAGCAAAAGCTAACACAATTCAACGATTTAAAGTTGAATAAGACTAATCGTCCCCTATGCGTAAAGCTTCAATAAAAGCTGATTGCGGAACTTCTACTTTACCGAATTGACGCATACGTTGCTTACCCTTCTTTTGTTTATCTAACAATTTTCTTTTTCTGGTAACGTCACCACCGTAACACTTTGCAGTAACATCTTTACGCATAGCAGAAATTGTTTCGCGTGCGACAACGCGTCCGCCGATAGCGGCTTGAATCGGAATTTTAAACAAATGCCTGGGAATTAAATCTTTTAGACGTTCGCAAATCTGCCGTCCGCGTGATTCAGCCTCTGTACGATGACACAAAAAAGCAAGAGCATCAACCGGTTCTTCATTAATTAAAATTTGTACTTTAACCAAATCTGATTGTTCATAATCGGTTAGTTCATAATCAAAGCTGGCGTAACCGCTTGTAATTGATTTAAGCCGATCATAAAAATCAAAAACAATCTCGTTTAATGGTATTTGATAAACAACCATAGCACGCGAACCAACATAAGTAAGTTCTTTTTGTATACCCCTACGCTCCGTACAAAGCTTTAGAACGGAACCTAAATATGTATCCGGTACTAAAATGGTAGCTCTAACCATTGGTTCTTCAATTGAAGAGACTGTTGATAAATCAGGCATATCTGCCGGATTATGCAACATAATCTGTTCGCCGTTGCTCAAATTTATTTTGTAAGCAACACTTGGTGCCGTGGTAATAATATCCAAATCAAATTCTCTACCGATGCGCTCTTGGATAATTTCCATATGCAATAAGCCTAAGAAACCGCAACGGAATCCTAAACCTAAAGCAGCAGAGTTTTCATTTTGATAATCTATACTGGCATCATTAAGTTTTAGCTTAGCAAGTGCATCCTTTAGAGAATCATATTGGCTGCTATCTACCGGAAAAATTGAGCAAAAAACAACAGGAACGGAGGGTTTAAAACCTGGAAGAGCTTTTTCACAAGGCTTTTTATTATCTGTAATTGTATCACCGATTTGACAGTCTCCGACACTTTTTATGCTTGCCGTAATAAAACCGACTTCGCCGGCGGAAAGTTCGTCGACATCCTGCATCTTAGGGGTGAAAACACCAATTTTATCAATAGTATAAGTAGCATTATTGCTCATCATCCGGATAACTTGTTTTTTCTTTAAGGAGCCCTCTTTAATGCGAAGTAAAATAACAACGCCTAAATATGAATCATACCAACTATCGATTAACAAAGCTTGTAATGGTGCCTCCGGATTACCGGTTGGTGCAGGAAGCTGATGGACAATCGCCTCCAAAAGATTTTCTATTCCCAAACCTGTTTTGCCGGATGTCTCAACAGCGCCACTTGCGTCTATTCCTATAACATCTTCTATTTGAGTTTTAACTTTTTCCACATCAGCAGAGGGTAAATCAACCTTATTTAGCGCCGGTACGATTTCATGATTATTATCAATTGCTAAATAAACATTGGCTAAAGTTTGTGCCTCTACACCTTGAGTAGCATCTACAACTAAAACAGAGCCTTCACAGGCAGCTAAAGAACGAGATACTTCGTAAGAAAAATCTACATGTCCCGGGGTATCTATCAAATTTAATAAATATTCTTCACCATTTTTCGCTTTGTATTTTAAGCGAACGGTTTGTGCTTTTATGGTTATACCTCTCTCGCGCTCAATATCCATAGAATCAAGAACTTGCTCAGTCATTTCACGATGCTCTAAACCACCGCAATATTCTATAATACGGTCAGCAATTGTTGATTTACCATGGTCAATATGAGCAATAATCGCAAAATTTCTTATTTTAGATAAGTCTTGCATAAATTTTCCTCTATTAATTTATTTTATTTTTTACCTTTTATAGTATATTTTAACGGAACGCAACAAATTTTATATTTTAGTCTTGCAACAAAGTTAATTTTATGGTTTAATAATATCAATCTATAATTATTTTGGTTATACGGAGACTGTTATGATTAGATTTATTGATGTAGAGTTTGGTTCTAGCCGGTACCAAGAGCTTTTGGATTTGCGCTATAAAGTTTTATTGCAGCCTTTAGGGTTGAAATTTCTTGATGCTTATAGAGAAGAAGAAGCGAATTTTTTACATATTGGCTGTGTGGATAACGTTTCAGATAAATTAATCGGCGGATTGATTATGGTACCAATTAATGACGATGAAATTAGGATAATGCAGGTAGCAATTGATGTTGTACGGCAGGGTGAAGGTATCGGAAAAAAATTGATAGAGCACGCTGAATCTGTCGCTAAAGAAATCGGTTATGAAAAAATGGTTATGCACGCAATGCTTTCTGTTGTCGGATTTTATGAAAAATTAGGGTTTAAGCAAGAAGGCGATATCTTTGAAGAAAAAGGTGTACGCCTAGTACGAATGGTTAAAAAGCTTTAAATAAGAATATCATTTTTTACAGTGTCTGCACCAATTTACACTCCTTCAAACATACAAAAAAGACAAGTAATTTACCGATTAAATCGGTAAATTACTTGTTTTACGGCGATTCCTTATATACCTATATCTAAAAATCATATTTAAATTTAATCAACCCTGTGTGCTCTTGATAATCTTTACGATAAGCACCCATATAGCTTGCTCCCAGTGTAACATTATCGGTTAATTTGGCATTAATTCCCGCATTAAGTTCATACTCTAAACGAGACAACCGTCTTCCGTCAACAACATATCCTGCTCCGTTAGATAACCCGACTAAAGCATTATTTTTAGGTGTTGCAATATCATAACCTAATCCCAAATAAACATTTGGATAATAAATACCATATTCTTTTGCCAAACGCACGCCTGCTGTTGCTCTCAGATAATCAGATTGTGACGAGTGAACATATTGTTTTGCGGCATCTTCATAGCTTTCACGTTCAATATGATAATAACGTAAACCAACCTCTGGCGTTATATAATCAAATTTATACCCTGTTACAGTAGCCAAAGACGTAATATCAACATCATAATGAGCTGTATATTTAGAACCTAGAGCACGTTTATGTTCATCATAATCAGATTGACCATAAGATGCGACAGCATTTACAAACCAACTACTCGGCTTATATTCACCATATATAAAACCAACAACAGTTTCTACATCAATTTTGCGTCTTAAAGCATCCATATCTGTTTCATCGTAGTGTAAACCTGTACCGATTTTAACTGTAGAATTTATTTTCTTCTCTACACCGGCAATAACCCCTATATGATCAGATTTTTGCCCTGCAATCTTGCGGTTACTGTTTATCTTATTTTTTCCTACATAAGGCTTTGCCCACACATTAATGCCGGATAAAGCATCACCTGAAGCAAGTCCCCACGGGTCCCTCTCACCAAATAGATAGCTGTCCACAGTTTTTAACAATCTGTCTGTATTTGTAATAACCTGTTCTTGCACAACTGCCATTTCTGTCGGAGCAAGGGCTTTTATTTCAGTAATAAGCGCTTTACTGTCATTTTGAGCCAAATCAGCAAGTTTATTTGCAATTTCTGCGCCTATAGAACCACCATCAAACGAATTACCATCAATATACGCCTTTGCTGCATCAGCAACCCAACCTTGCCCGCCTTCTTCATTTACAACATCTTCAGCAGTCTTAACCAATGAAATTTTATATTTGCCGCTGTCACCATCTTTTTCAAAATGGTACATATTATTATCAAAACTATCCTTAAAGTTATTAAAACCGGTATTATTTGCACTCAACAACTGTAACGAAGCACTTTCTCCGATTTTAACCAAACCTTGTGCCAAAGTTGCACTCAGATTTGCCCCGTTTTCAACATTAATTGTATTAGCTAAAATTGAACCGAAGTCTGAAAGACTATCTATTTTCAGCTTTAGTGTTGAACCACTCTTAAATGTCATTTCATCTGTTTTAAGCTGATTATTTTCAACATCAATAACACTGCCGTTATTTGCATTTAACTTAACACCTGAGCCTAAAGAATTGTTATCGGCAAATGTTAATGTTCCGGAATTAACATTTACGGTATTTGTACCACCGATTTGTTTATTTAGTTTCATATCCGAACCGATATTAATCATACCGGCTCCTTCTATATTATTATCATTATCTCCTCCGGTCATATTAAAAATACCGTTATTGATAATATCAGCGCTAACATTCTTATTATCAGATGTAAACTCTCCATTTTCGGCAATAATTATCTGTTTTTGAACAATCGAAGATTTATCTGCCACATTTTCAAATGTTCCCTCTACAGTTAATGTCCCTTTTCCGGTAATTTTACCTTCATTAATTGAATTATCTTTTGCAATTATTTCCTTCTCATTATTAATCGTACCGGCATTATTTACAACAGCTTCAATATTCCCTTTATTATTAA
>JAZUMA010000009.1:0-3805 GCA_045603405.1 Alphaproteobacteria bacterium
GGCGTAGATTTGCTTCCATTTTCCTACGGTTACTTCAATGGTATCATCATAAGTCAAAGCCTCACTTAATAAATCCCAGAAGGGATGGTCTTTTGTTCTTGCTACAACTATAGTGTGCATTTTATTTTTCCTTTCAAAAAAGTTAAGTTGTTAATGTTAAAAAGGCACAATAATTCTGTTATCGGAATTGCAGATGTCATCTGCTAAACCAATGGTTAAATCGGTTGTTGTTAGGGGTTAATTTGTCGGCTTAAAGCTAATATGCCATGCGGGCGATATTAACTAGATTTTCAAGCCTTTTGGCTTCTTTCTTCGTCAGATACGACTTCCGGAAAGAATTCCAGATGTAAAATAACTTTCTCATGTTCAATCCTTTCATCTGTTGTTTTGGGTATAAAATCCCTGTTATGGAAAATAGGCATCCCTTTTTACCATTGAGCTTTCATACCTAATGATTACGTTATTTTTTGCGGCGCTATTATCGCCTTACAATCATAGTATCAAATTTAAAAATCTGATTGTAAAGCATTATTTTGAGGTCAAAATTTTCAAAAACCGGTTTTGGATGGATATTGATGTAAATGGATGTAAAACGATGTAATTTTTCTGCATCGTCAAATGTTAATTTTTGATGATTTCCGTTATTTTTTTCCCAAATTGGCCGAGAATCGTGAAAAATTTCTATTCCGAATCATCTGTTCCGGTATCTTTTTGAGCATATTTTTCACGTAGTTTCTTTAATAAATCCCAGTCTTGTGAATTGTACGCATCCAAAGCATCTTTCGGGTATGAGATAGATTTGCCTTGTCCTACATAAGGAATAGATTCTCGGGTAATCCGCTGCTTGTCGGCCATACGCTTTTTAGCCAGATTATCTTTAGACATTCCAAGATATGATGCCGCATACTTCGGTTTTAAAAAACCGCTCTCACAGGCAATCTTATATGCTTGCATATCTTTATCTGCTCCGGAAAGTGTTGCATTATCGGTTTCATCATCCGAGAGTCCGTTTTCAATAATCAGATTATTCAAGCCGCTTGCTTGTAATGATTTTGCAAAAGTTTTTATTGAGTCCTTCATTGCTTGTTTCGGTGCAGAGGCAAAAGACAGTCCGGTAATAACCGTATCTTTGTTGAAATAACAATTTTCAATGATAAAAGGCGTTGTAAATGCAATGTGACGGATGCTGAATAAAGTGTTAGCCTCTTTAGTCAGATTTACCAACTTGAAATTTCCGTTGATTATGGTGTTAATCAATGCAACTTTTCCGTAATGATTGCCGTCTTTCTCGGTAATATTTGATATTTCAAAAGTGCTGTAAGGTTTGAAATCAGAACTTCTTATTTCAATATCACACGGAAGATACTTTGTTTTGGCTTCTTTCCCGAAAATTACTTTGCCGAAAAACGTGCAATTATAAAAACGCAAAAGCGTATCAGAAGCACAATCCTTTATTTGATATGACTTACTGAATGTGCAATCTTTATAAAACAAACTGCATTTCGGGGCATAAGGAATATCCAAGATAAAGCCTTTTTCAAAATAACACTGCTTAAACCCGATATAACAATCTTTCATCAGACCGCTTCTGATAAGCATGTATATCATATCTATATTGTCACTGCTTTCGAAATTCATATCTTCAAACAAGATACATTTTTTTCTGAACAGAATATGGTCTTGCGGCAGAGGTACTAGAGGATTATATTCATATTCCGAAGACGCAATATCGTCATAATTCGGAATATCTTGGTTTGTGCCGGAAGTGAGTGAGGCCATTAAACGTAAAAATTCTTTTACAGTCGGATGAAATTCTTGTGGCATAATCTTATCTATTTGTGGCGCAATCAAACCGGAACATTCCAGTTTTAATAACTTCTGCAGGTCTCCAACAAATATTTCATCTGAAGTTTGACTTTTGTATTGCTGGTTTTTGTTATATATGCTGAAGTCCATGAAATATATAAACGATATAATTTTGTCAGAGGTTATTTTTTCTTGACTGATGTACTTGTCAATAAATTCATTTGTAACAATTTTTTTTAGGACATCTTTTGCTATTTCCCGATTTTTTAAGAGAAAACTGATTATACCTTGTTGCTTTTTAAATACTCGTAGTATTTCCCTTAAAGAAACTTCTCTGTTGAACAGTCTAATCAGAAAATTCATAAAATCATCACTTACAACTATATAGTCAATGTCTCTGTGTCTAATTGCAAATTTGTTAATCGGAACAAAATTATTACAAATTATATTCATAAGTGAATGAAAATCTTTTGCATCTTTTTTTAGTGTATCAGCCTGCGCAATAATTTCATTCATCTTGTAATTTATTAGATGAGGGAGCAAATCGTTGAATGAGTATTTCACATTATCATATTTGTTTTTTCTGCCATAAAATACAAAGTTTGATATTTCTTGTTTAGTAATATCATCATTTTCGTCAAATGGGTTTCTCATTAGCACATCCTCATACAATGTTTTCTATATTGTAAACCCCAAATGTTAAAGATTTGGCTAACAAGTGTTACAAAGTGTTAAAAGTGCAGAGCGGGTAGGGAAGATATCAGCCCAAACCGGAGCGTTTTAGAAAACGATTGAGTGTCATACGCTGCACACCGAGAATGCGGGCAATTTGTGCCTTTTTTACCCCTTTGGCCAGCAAGTTTTCTATAGTTTTGGCATTCTTTGCCAGTTTAAGTTTCTTGGCTTCAGCCCCTAAAGGACGACCTAAACGTACACCTGCAGCCCTCCGGTTATCCAAAGAAGATTTTGTGCGTTGCGAAATCAAATTGCGTTCTATCTGTGCCGACAAGCCGAAAGCAAATGCCAGCACCTGTGATTGAATATCATTGCCGAGGTGGTAGTTTTCTTTAATCGTAATCACTCGGCAATTCTTGGATAAGCAAGTTTCTAAAATCCCCATAACCTCTAATAACGAGCGCCCAAGACGGGAAATCTCGGTAGCAATCAGGACATCATTTTCCTGTAACTCCTCTAATAATGCTCCGAGTTTGCGCTTTTTCAAGGACTTTCGGGACGAAATTGTTTCTTCCACCCAGCGGTCAATCACAAGCCCGTTTTTATCGGCGTATTCTTGTATCTCGTGCCTTTGGTGCGAAGTTTGTTGTTTTTGGGTGCTGCAACGAATATAAGCGATAATCATATTTTCTCCTTTTTGAATATTTATCAGGAGAAATCAAAGATTTACCTTCAAAAAACTGTGCTTTTTTAACCAACGATAAAATCAATCACTTTTTTGCGTATTTTCACCGGAATTGTTTTGCTCCGATTTATGGTTATATTATTGATGTAACATAAGAAACATAAGGAGTTTCAACGGGTTTACAGACGTAAAATAATCGGACTTCAGCAGTGCCAAGACCAAGTGAACACAATCGTTCATTTGTGTTCAGATATTCCCAAGCATAAAAAACGGAGAAAAAAGATGCGCAAAACTTTGGGGACGATTGCTTTATTTTTGGGACTGATGACCGGCACGGCTAATGCCGAAATGTTGCCGATTACGCTGCTGAAAGTTACTGACGGCGACACGATTAAGGCACTGGTGAACGGCGAAAAGGAGAGTATTCGCTTGCTGGACATAGACTGTTATGAAACAAGTAAGAACCCACGGGCAATTTGGCAAAGTGAATATTATCACTTATCAGTCGGGCAGGTGATGCAAAAAGGGGAATATTCCAAGCAGCGCCTGAAAGATTTGCTCGGAAAACGTAAGGATTTGAAACTGGAATGGAACAAGCGAGACCGCTATAAACGCATCCTCGGCAGGGTATACCTGGAT
>JAZUMA010000010.1:0-14946 GCA_045603405.1 Alphaproteobacteria bacterium
CCCTTGCGCGGCGCTGTGCGTCCGTGCATCAAGGGATCTTTGCTTCGGTACGCAGTACCGCTGCCGAATCATCTATAGCTCCATTATTGATAGGAGATTCTTTGACCTCACTTCGTTCGGAAGAATGACGTTGCTGCATTCTCCCCTCCTCCTCTCCGTCATCCCTCGGCGCATTTTAATGCGCCGTCAAGGGACCTCCTCCCCCTCTCCAAAAGTATCATCTCTCTTTTTTTAAACAAAAGAGTCACAAAAAAGTATTTTTTTTAGACTTCTATGACAAAAAACTATTGCAACACCTCCAAAAATGTGATACAATAAGACCTGTAAAAAGTATCATTATGTTTTATCTTTTAGGTTTATATTATTACCTTTAGGGTTTCAGAAGATGCTTTTTTTCATTCGAATTTATTAACTTAAAATATTTTTTAAATCATGAAAAAGAAAATTTTCTGCAGCTACGCGCTGCTCTTGGCGCTCTGCGCCATCATCGTCACTGGTTGTGCTAACGAAAAAAATTTCCAAAAAGCAAAGGTTGTAGAAAAAACAACCATCGTGCCGGGAAATACCAAAGCCACCGTCTTGTCGCTGACTTCACAAGTCAAGAATGGCGGTAAGATTGGCATCCTCTCCGTCACCGGCAACGGGGCAATGGAGGCTTCAAGTGTCGATGCCACTACCGGCGAGGTAAGTGTACAGCCATACACAATCCTCTCAGAAGGTGCAGCCTCCGCAACCCTCGACCAGGACACAACATGGGTGGACGAGGACGAATTAGGGGTTGTTGAGATCGTGGGCTATCCCGAAACCACAACAAAGGACATTACCTCTGATGAGAAAATCGGTCTGGAAACAACCATGGCAACATGGAAGTTTTCAGATGGCCAGAGCGCAACTGGCTTGATGTCTTGGGCATACACCAAAGCCCAGACTACAGCCGAGCTGCCTCACCTTGTCATAGAGAACCTCTGCTTCAACAAAGTCGTCTCTGTTGAAGTACTCTCCGAGCACCACGCTTGCGTTACGCTGAGCTTCCTAGTTGACGTCAAAGGCGTCAACGCAAATGCCGTCACAGGCGCCGGCGAGCAAGAAATACGAGTGAGCTACATCCAGGCTGTTCCAGAACCAGAGTTGAAATACTCATTGGATTTGGCATTCAGCACACAAGGAACAAACCTTGTGGCTGAACTAACAATCAACTCCTCAAAGGGGGAGAAGTGGTCAAATCCGTGGTATGCTTCACAGATCGGGAAGTACAACGACCTCAAGACGTTGTATGTATCCTCCACAGAGGTGGTGGATAAAATACAAAACATTGAGGACGACGCCACAAAGGAGAAGAAAATATCCTTTGAACAAGATGGCGCTCATTGGGAAATGAGCACCATTTGCAAGAAAGTAACGGACTCCCGTTTCTGGCTGAGCGACGCCAACGGAAAGGTTGGCCCTGAAATGACCGTGTTTTTCTACACCACCAGTGTCGAGTTTTCGGCACCTACCGGTGAGAAGATTCGTGTCATCATCAACCAGGAGACCGACTTCGAGGAGAATGGCTTCTCAACCGTCGAGAGCCTCGTTGGCGACGTGAAAACGTTACCTAATGAGACTACAGAGTATGTGTACAACAAATCATACACTTACTCCGCCAACCACTATGTGCACTGCACATTGGTTGACGTCGATGGGACGGAGAAATCCTACCCCATCAGTTGCATCTCCGACGGATTGTTCCGCCACAACGTATGTACAACCAACCTCTACCACACCAAGTAGAGGTGGTGAAACCCTAAACAAAAGAAGGTCTCCGCAAGGAGGCCTTCTTTTGTTATATAATTACAAGTTATACAAATATCTTATGCTTCAGCAACCTCTTCAACAACGCCCTCAAACTCATTGACAACGTTGTCATCGCCATCTTCAGCATCATCATCTGCATCAAGCCATGTTACCGAAACAACATTTTCATTCTCAGCCGTTCTAAACAAGATAACACCTTGCGTCTTACGACCTGCAATGCGAATATCCTCAACCGGCATACGAATGAGCTTACCGCCATCAGTTACCATCATAATTTGATGATTATCCTTAACCGGGAACGAGCTGACCACTTCTTTATTGCGCTCGCTCATTTCCATATTGGCAACACCTTGTCCGCCACGCGCCGTAATACGGTATTCATAAGCCGAACTCCGCTTACCGTATCCGGTCACGGTAACAGTTAAGATAAATTCTTCATTTTCGCGCATTTCTTTGAATTGCTGATAAGAAATCTTCGGCTCTAAACCGTTAAATGCCGTTTCCTCATCAAATTCCGTACCTTGCGGCACTTCAACTTTCTTTAATGCGGAAGACAATCTTAAATATTCTTCTCTTTCTTCTGTCGGCACTTTAATATGCTTTAAGATAGACATTGAAATAACTTCATCATTATCTGCAAGTTTAATTCCGCGTACACCGGTAGAATTACGCCCGACAAACACACGGCAATCCGCCACCGCAAAACGATTACATTTACCGGATTTTGCCGCCAGCATAACGTCGTCATTATCATCACACATTGCCACGTTGATAAGCTTATCGCCTTCATCAAGTTTCATGGCAATTTTTCCGTTAGATTGAACATTCACAAAATCCATTAAAGAGTTACGACGAATATTACCTTGTGAAGTGGCAAACATTACCGAAAGCCCTTTACAATCTTCCTCTAACTCCGGCAACTTCATAATTGCGGTTATATTCTCACCTTCGGTTAACGGCAATAAGTTTACAAACGGCTTACCTTTTGAAGTCGGAGTACCGAGCGGCAATTTATAAACCTTCATCTTATAAACAATACCCTTAGAAGAGAAGAACAACACCGGCGTATGGGTAGATGCCACAAACAATCGTGTCACAAAATCTTCCTCTTTGGTTGTCATGCCGGATTTTCCTTTACCACCGCGCTTCTGAGCTTTATAAGCATTCAAAGGCACGCGCTTAATATAGCCGGCATCGGTAACCGTAACCACCATTTCTTCACGTTGAATAAGTGACTCAATATCGGTATCAATTTCAATATCCTCAATTATTGTCCGCCGTGGTGTAGCATATTCCAAACGAATAGCCTGGAATTCATCTTTCATAATTCCCATCAATTTTTCACGGCTGGAAAGAATAGCCAAATATTCTTCAATTTCTAAACCGATTGCTCTTAATTCATCATGAATTTTATCACGTTCCAAACCGGTTAAACGTTGTAATTTCAAATCAAGAATAGCTTTAGCCTGTGCTTCGGAAAGTCTGTATGTTCCATTAACAACTTCTCTTCCCGGTTCGGCAATCAGCTTAACCAACGGTTCCACATCACCTGCCGGCCAAGCTTTTGCTAATAATGCATCTTTTGCCTCATTTGGATTTGCTGCCGTACGAATAAGTTCAATAACCGGATCCAAATTTTCAACAGCAATTGCCAAACCAACCAAAATATGCGCTCTATCGCGAGCTTTATTTAATTTATAAACCGTCCGCCGACGAATAACTTCTTCACGAAACTTCACAAACGCCGCAATAATATCTTTTAAGTTCATCATCATCGGACGACCGTTATTAATCGCCAACATATTCATACCGAAACTGGTCTGCAATTGCGTATATTTATAGAGTTGGTTCAATACCACATCAGCTTGAAATTCGCGCTTAATTTCAATAACCACGCGCACACCTTGTCTGTCAGACTCATCACGAATATCGGAAATTCCCTCAATTCTTTTTTCCTTAACCAATTCCGCAATCTTAGAAACGAGCATTGCTTTATTAACCTGATACGGTATTTCATGGACAATAATTGCTTCTTTATCTTTTCTGATTTCTTCAATTGTACATTTTGCCCGCATCATAATTGAACCGCGACCGGTCAGATAAGCCTGTTTTGCTCCGCCGTAACCCAAAATCAAACCACCGGTCGGGAAATCCGGTCCCGGAACAATTTTAATTAATTCATCATCAGTAATATCCGGATTATCAACATATGCCGTACAAGCATCCAACACTTCACCCAAGTTATGCGGTGCAATATTAGTTGCCATACCGACCGCAATACCGTTTGTGCCGTTAACCAGCAAATTCGGAAAACGTGCCGGCAAAACCATCGGTTCTTGCAAAGATTCATCATAGTTCGGCATAAAATCAACCGTATCGCATTCAATATCTTCGATAAGCGCATGCGCTACTTTTGCCAAACGAGCCTCGGTATAACGCATTGCCGCCGCTGAGTCACCGTCCATAGAACCGAAGTTACCTTGTCCGTCAATGAGCGGTAACCGCATTGAAAACGGCTGTGCCATACGAACCATTGCCTCGTAAACCGAGCTGTCACCATGCGGGTGATATTTACCCATAACTTCACCGACGATACGCGCGGATTTCTTAAAGGCTTTATTATAATCGTACCCGTTTTCATACGCGGCATAAATAATTCGGCGGTGCACCGGTTTCAAACCATCGCGCACGTCAGGAAGCGCACGCGAAACGATCACGCTCATCGCATAATCAAGATACGAGCGACGCATTTCTTCCACAATCATTGTCGGCGCAATATTTTCCTTAGAAAGTTGCACAGCGGCATTTCCGGCATCAATATTAACCGTCTCGGCATCATCATTAACACCGTTCATTTTTTCTTCATCAGACATCGATATTTCCTCTTAAAATTCTATCACAGATTAACCTGAGTATATTTCAAATACCCGAAATAAAAACCACCATTTTAAACTTATCCCCATTAAAGGCGATTTTTTTGCCTCTGAGCGCATATTTAAAATTTTTCAAAGGGAGTGTTTAAAATTTTTCATGATTTTCAAGATTACCCTCTCCATTTTCTCCGCTAAAAAACTCTTTACTTTTTTCATCAATAAGTTAGTATGGCAATAAAAGGAGTTTTGCCGATGTTTTATCCGGATAAAAATTTTATTAACACACTTTCCGCCGCCGAGCGCTTTATTTTTGTAAAAGTCATTTGCGGCCTTGTTGCGACAGACAGAAAAGTCACCCGAGAAGAAATTCTGTACTTAAAAGAGCTGGCCTTAAAGTTTGATGTTGGTGCTGAAAACATCTCCACTATGGTTAAAACTGCAGATAAAAGCGCTTTATTAAAGCAAGCTCGCATGATTACCGAACGCCCCAAAGCACTGATGTTGATTAAAGATTTATGCATGACGGCCAACACTGATGCTGATTTAGCCGATTCTGAAATTGATTACATTTTAGATGTAGCCGAAGCTATGAACATTGAGCCGACACTTGTTAAAGATATTAACGCAATAGTCAATGAGTATCTGTCTTTATCACAAAAAGCAAGCATACTGCTGGAACAAGAACATTGGACATAAGCAAGAGAAAACAATGCCAGAAAGAATAGCCAAATTTTTAGCCCGCAGTGGTATCTGTTCACGTCGAGCCGCAGAGGAATTAATTGCGCAACAACGCATTACCGTTAATGGCGAAACGTTAACATCACCGGCTTTTACAGTCAACGGCGATGAAGATATTCGCTTTGATGGTGAAAAAATCAAAAAGAAAGATAAAACCAGACTATGGCTATACCATAAACTTGCCGGTTTAATCACAACGCACAAAGATGAAAAAGAGCGTGACACTGTTTTTGCCAATTTACCTGCCGGTTTACCGCGGGTTATTTCCGTCGGTCGTTTAGATTTAAATTCCGAAGGTCTTCTATTACTCACTAATGATGGCGAACTCTCGCGTGCCTTAGAATTACCGGAAAATGGTTGGAGCCGACGTTACAGAGTTCGTGTTCATGGTTTTATTGATGAAAAAAAATTAAAATTATTAGAAAAAGGTTGCGAGATAGAAGGCATAGAATACGCCCCCTGCAAAATCACCGTTGATTCTAAACAAGGTACAAATGCTTGGTTGACCATAAGCTTGAATGAGGGAAAAAATCGTGAAATCCGCAAATTAATGGCTTCAATCGGCTTATCTGTTGCCCGCCTCATTCGCCTATCTTACGGCCCGTTTCAATTAGGCTCATTAAAAAAAGGCGAAATCCGCGAAGTTCCGCAAAAAGTCCTAAAAGAGCAATTAGGGAAGATTTTTGAAATATGCGAATAATTTCCGGTACATTACGCGGTAAAAAGCTTTTTACCCCCAAAGATGAACAAATACGTCCTACTGCAGATCGTGCCAGGGAATCCGTTTATAACATCATCACCAGCAAATTACAAACATCCTTAGATTCTCTTACTGTTTTAGATATTTTTTCCGGCACCGGTGCTTTTGGTTTAGAAGCTGCATCCCGCGGTGCAAAATCCGTAACATTTGTCGATATTGACCTCACTTTAACTAAAAAAAATGCCGTTTTATGCCAATTTTCCAACCTTTCATTCATCAAAAAAGATGCACGCTTTCTTCCAACCGCCAAAACACCTTTTGATATTATTTTTCTTGATGCACCATATAATAAAGGCTTAACCGAACCAACTATTGCCAACTTATTGCAAAACAATTACCTGCACACAAATACTCTGTTAATCGCTGAAACAGCTAAGGATGAAGCATTAAACATCATTCCTCCGCTTAAATTAATAGACGAACGCACCTATGGCGCTGCCCGTTTTTCCTTTTTTACATTTTAAATTGTCAAAATATACAAAAATTGACTTTTTTGTTAAAAATATCTTGACACTATCTCAAAATTATGCTAAATACAAACCTGCAAAGAAATTATTGTGTGCTTTTTCTATCCTATATAACAATTATTATAAAAAGGTTTTGAGTACATATTTCATAAGACAGTTTTAATTATAAAAAAATAAAAAATATGAAAAAAACAAAAAATTTGCTCAGCTACGCGCTGGGCATGTGCCTTATGGCACTGGTTAGCTTCTTCGTTGCATCTTGTGCAAACGAAGAGTTTGAAGAAAATGAGATCATTCCTGGTCTCAATCTGATTACTAACAACTACACCGGCTATTCAACCGGCGAGTTACAACTCGAACCGACCGGAATTATCCTTGGCAGCATTCGCATCGATTTGGCAAAAACCAAAATCGAAGTAGCTGCCGATAAGCTGGGAAAGCTCTCCCTTACAAGCCAAACCGACCCGTCAACCGCTGTTGATTCCACAGCAGTTGGCAAAGTTACCAAAAGAGGAACGAAGAAATTTAATTTCTCCGACGGGCAGATTGCTACGGCTGTATGGCAGTACCTTTATGAGCTGGCAGCCAAATACCACTGGGAAATCACTGAGGTAATCTTCAAAAATTACACAAGTGAACTGGTGGAAGATGGCAAGATAGCCAGAATCATCTTAAATTTTGACGTCATTTGCAAGCGTGACGGCGAAATTCCTGATGTGAAAACATTCACATTAAGCCCCGCCTACTATCAATATGTAAAAGGCGCTCAAATTGATGATACAGCTGTTGTCAACACCTACGATGAAATCGGTCGCTCCACTGGTGACGTCACAGCCATTGATGCGGCTTTTACCGCAAAAGTATGGCTGAATTTGGCACAAAAGACGATCACTGTCAAAAAAGACCAGTTTGGCAAAGTTGATCCTACTTTATTAGGCACGCCGCATCGCACAGCTGTCAGCCCTACTGACTCGATTGGTGAGAAAATCACCTTTAGTGACGGTTTCTCTGACAAGCAGGTAGCTAAGATAGAAATCAGAAACGTGCATCACAAGAATGCCAAGTTCTATTACTCGATAACCGAGCTTAAGTACATCGACTACATGGTAACCACCGTGAGCGACAAACAGTGCTTAATCACGCTTCATTATCGGGGGACTTACGTTCACAGCGACGGAAGTAAAAAGGGAACGTTTGATCTCTATCCCAAGTACTACCAAAAACTTGAGGATGAACCCGCTCAGCTGACATGGAAAGTCGATAGCACATACACCATCCTATCAGACGGTTCCATGATCTGGGACGGAAAACTTACCAGATCTGATGGTCTTGTTAAAAAAAGACGCGAGGTAGTTGGCTTCGTAGGCGATGTTAATGGCCGCTATGTATTCGGTGTTTCCGAGGCTAAAGTCATTAAGAAAAATGACACCCATAAGAAACGCACTGAAAAGTGCACCACCGAAACAGACGGCGAATGGACCATTACCACCGACTATGAGACCTGGCGTTGGGAGCGTTTCTTCGCCAACCCGCAGAACCTGGATTTGACTGCTGAAACAGAGATTGTCTTCTGGACAAAGCAGCTTAAATTTGTGGATCCGGAAACGGGGTGGTCACTCACGACCAAGCCTTTGGTCAAAAATTGCGAAATAACTGCAGATGAGATCTACACTGACTCCTCTGCACCAAAAGTAAAAGAAGACCAAGGGCACGACTACACTTACGTAGGTAGCCACAGGCTGACTGTGAAGAATACAGTAACGGATGAGAATAATGAAAAAATTACCATCCACACTTCAACAGCCACCTGTAGCCTCTACAAGTGGTAAGTGTAAGTACTCTAAACCAATTAAAGCCTGTCCCCTCAAGGGGGGACTGGCTTTTTTATGTTCGGATATTATTTTCCGCAAATCATAAAATTTTTAGCATTTTCTTGTAGCTGGAGAGTCAATTTTTCTGCATCTTCACCAACTATTTCCGCCAATTTACGCAGATTTTCCTGCACAACCTGATTATACCGCATTTCATCAACCCGATATGGTGCATCAGTTTCAAACAGCACTCGCCCGCGCGGCATATTTTGCCACATTTCACGCGCCTTCTCTTGCCTTAAAAATAACGCCCCCAGCCCGATATACCCACCTGTTTTATTAATAAACTTCAACAGCTCATTGTTTTTTACAAACCCGTGATGTACATATTTCACTGCCTTAAGCTCTTTTTCATGCTCTTTTAATGCCATAAAAGCTTTCGCTGCGTGCACCACCACCGGCCTATGTAACTCTTGCGCAATAGCTAACTGCTTTGAAAACAAAATATGTTGTTCTTTAGTTACCGGTCCGCGTAATTCATCAACCCCAATTTCACCGATAAGCGCTTGCGGAAATTCTTTAAGTTTTTCTCGCAAAGCCTTTTCATCAAAATTTTCCTTGCAATACCACGGATGAACCCCGAATGCGCCACATAATTTTCGCGGATGTGCCCGCAGAAGTGCGGCTATTTTTTCATAATCTGTTTCTTCCGCCGATATCAATATTAATTTTTTCGCCGCTACATTCCGTATAACCCGCGGTGCAAAATCCGGTTTAAAATCTTGCAAATGAATATGCGTATCAATAAACTGCAACATAATAAAAACCTTTTGAATGGAAGTAAACCATGCCTATATATACAACTCCAATATTTAATATCAATTTAAAAAAATTAATTGAAAACTATCGTATATTAGAAAAGTTGTCTGCTCCTGCTATTGCCGCTGGAGTTGTCAAAGATGATGCCTATGGTTTAGGTGCGGCTGAAATAACAAAAGCCCTATATCAAGCCGGTTGTCGCCATTTTTTTGTTGCGCATGGCTCAGAAGGCGCCATTATTCGTCCTATAGCTCCTGATGCAGAAATTTTTGTTCTACAAGGCATTGGCGAAGATTCTCTCCCGTATTTCCAGTCTGCTCGCTTAACACCTGTTATTTGCTCTCCTGATATGCTTTCTTTTTGGAAAAGTCATAAAATTGCGAATATCAAACCGGCAATTCAAGTAGAAACCGGTCTAAATCGTTTAGGTTTTACTGTTTCTGACTTAAAAAAATTATCTTCCGCTGAATTAAACGAATTTTCCTATGTTTTATCTCACTTATCTTGTGCCGATGAACAAGCGCATTTTATGAATACACGCCAATTAGAAAATTTCCTAAAAATAAAAAGCCTTTTTTTCCCTAACACACCGGCGACTTTATCAGCCTCAGACGGCGTCTTTCTAGGCGCAGATTTTCACTTTGATTTGACCCGTTTAGGTGCAGCTTTATACGGTATCAACACCGCTCCTTATCGTGAAAACATTATGAAAAACATTTTAGAATTAAAAGCTCCTATCCTTCAAGTAAAGCCTTTAGCCAAAGGTGAATTTGTCGGTTATTCGGCAACTTTCCGCGCGCCGCAAGATATGCGCATTGCCATTGTTTCCATCGGTTACGGTGATGGTCTGCCGCGTTCTCTCTCCAATCGTGGCAAAGTTATTTTTTATCACAACGGACAAGCCTTTTTCTGCCCGATTTTAGGACGTGTTTCTATGGATAACATCATTTGCGATGTTACCGCTATTCCAACCCTGAGAACCGGAGATTTCGGTTATTTAATCAATGATGATTATACTCTTGATGACATTGCTCGTGATGCCGGCACAATTGCTTATGAACTCATTTCCAATCTTGGCAAAAACCCGAGATTTATCAAAAACTACACTGCATAATTTTTAAGTTCTGCCGCTACTTTATAAACTTGCGATGAATAATGTGAACCCTTAATCAACACCGCATCACCATTTTGCAAAACTTTATCTTGCAAAAACGCACTTACCCCATCAATATTTTCAAAATAGTGCTGTTCAACACCCTGCGGCAACTGTGCCAACACATCTTTCGTTTCCGCACAAACACCTATTACCACATCAATGTGGTTTTGCGCCAAAGCTTTCCCTACACGCACATGCGCCTCTTTAGTATAATCACCAAGTTCTGCCATCTTCCCGATAACCGCAATTTTCCGCCCGACAACATCCATCTTACCCAAGCTTTCCACCGCCAACACGGTTGCATCAGGTCCGCCGGAATAACTGTTATCAATCAGCATAATTTTTTTCTCTCCTAACACCACATTATATCTCTTGCCACGTCCTTCCGGCGCTGTAAACTGATTTATAGCCGCAACAGCCGGTGTTATCTCTAATCCTAATGCCGAAACAACCGCCAAAACTGCCCACGCATTATAATAAAAATGTTCCCCTTCTTCAACTAGATGCAATTCTGCTGTTACATGATTATTTTTACCAAATGAAAACACCTTATCTGTTGCTTCATAAGCCGCTTTTTTCAAAATATCTGCATGCAATGCATCTTCATTATAAACAGCAATACCACCTTTTTTAAGCCCACTGAAAATCTCAGCTTTAGCTTTCGCAATATTTTCCGTTGTTTTTAAAAACTCAATATGCATCGGATAAACATTGGTAACCAATGCCACATCCGGCTCGGTTAAATGCACCAAATAATCAATTTCTTTCGGTGCAGACATCCCCATTTCAATAATTGTATATTGAGCTGTCATATCAATATCCAAGAGCGAACGCGGTACACCGATAAAATTATTAAAATTACCGCTGGTTGCATATGTCGGCGCATATTGAGATAAAGCCGCTTTCAGTTCTTCTTTTGTTGTTGTTTTACCTGAGCTCCCAGTCAAAGCAATCACAGTTCCTTTATACTGTCTACGATTATATTGTGCCAATTTACCAAATGCTTTAAGTGTATCATTAACCATAATCACTTTTTTAGCATCAACACCTTCAATTCTTCTCTCTGCAAGCACCAACGGACACCCCTTATTAAGCACCTCTGCAACAAAATCATGCCCATCAAACTTTTCTCCCTTTAGCGCAATAAATAATGTCTTATCATCAACCTTACGACTATCCGTAGAAATTTCTGTAATTTCAACATCATTAATCGGTTGTAACACACCTAAAATTTCACAAATCTGCTTTGAAGAAAGTTTTATCATTTTTATTTCCTTTTCTTAAAAAAACATTTTTACATATTATGTCGCACAAAAGTTAACACACCGTAAGCAAAGAAAAAATATTAAGAAAAGAAGAAAAAATTAATCAGCCTGCTTTTTCAGTTTTTTAATAATCATATTGCGTTTTAAACGGCTCAAATGGTCAATATACAAAATACCATCTAAATGGTCTGTCTCATGCTGTAAAATAACCGCCAAATAATCTTCAGCTTCAAGCACCCTTTCTTGACCGTTATAATCTAAATATTTAACTTTGACGTACTTATGACGCTCAACTTCCGCACTCTGCCCCGGAACAGACAAACACCCTTCATTAAAAAGAATTGTTTCAGCAGATTTTTCAATAATTTCCGGATTTACCAAATACATCGGATGCGGTCCAGGATTTCCCTCCTCATCAACTTTATCATCTATCACAATAATCCGTTTGGTAATCCCGATTTGCGGTGCTGCCAAACCGACACCTTTGTCGGCATACATTGTCTCTAACATATCATCTAAAAGCTTCCGCACTTCATCATCAACTGCCGCAACTTTTTCGCATTTCTCACTCAAAATTTTATCCGGATATGTATAAAGTTTCAAAACGGACATTATTAAACCCTTACCTTTTTTGCAATTTGATCCAATAGCGCATTAATCATTTTCGGTTCATTTTTCATAAAGAAAGCATAAGCCAAATCCACATATTCTTGAATAATCACTTTTGCATCCACATCGGTTGTGTAACCAAGCTCATATACCGCACACAACAAAAGTGCTTGCATTGTTGCATTCATATGGTCATATGCTGAACCATCTTTTAAATAAGAGCGCAAAGCATTTTCCAAATCTTGTTTCTTCGCATGCACACCTCGGACAAGCTTCTCAAAATAAGGCTGATCAATTTCTTCAAGTTCAACCAAATGTTCCCCACTCAGCGCATCTTCTTCAATAGCATAGCGCCCTATTTCACCGGACTTAAAATCCTCTATTACTTCATCTACGCTGACATCTGTAAAAGCAGTCATATAAATTGCCTGCACAGCTGCAAGACGCGCACCTGATTTTTTTCTAATTTTTTCAGAAACAAACTTAGCCATTTACTTTATCCCACTAACTCAAGAATTAATTTTACTCACAAACTCTTCAAAATCTCTAACTTCTTTAAAATCTTTATAAACCGAGGCAAAACGAATATAGGCAACTTTATTAATTTTAATCAACTTATCCATTACCTTTTCTCCAATATCTCGAGAAGACACTTCTATCGTACCGGAATTTTCTAGTTCGCGACGAATTTCATCAACCAATTTTTCAACTTCAAAGCCGGATATTCCACATTTACTGACAGCAAGAGTAATTGAACGCAACAACTTATCTCTATCAAACGGTACACGTTCACCGTTCTTTTTAATAACCATCAGCTCCTGCAATTCAATTCGCTCATATGTGGTAAAACGTCCACCACAATCCGGACATTCTCTCCGCCGGCGAATAGCATTTTCATCTGCAGTATCGCGTGAATCTTTAACCTGTGTATTATCATTACCGCAAAAAGGACATTTCATAAATAATCTCCTAACGTTTACCTTTGCTGATATAACGCAATTAGGACAAAAAATCAAGGAGAATTTTTTATTGACATTATTAAATTAATACAAAGAGTCACCGCAACGACAATCTCTCTTTCAGCTTATAAAGGTTGAAAATTTGCAGTTATGTATATGCCACTGGCACTGGAAACGAATGACTAGTGACATAACTACAGGACAAACATATATACTAATATTAAGCTATCTTTGCATTTTCAACATAATCTGACAATTTAAATATCTTTAATTGCAATAAATACTTATAGATAGTATAATCTTTATAGATACAAGTATTCTCCGTCTTATAAAAATCAGACATACTCCGTTTCAACGAAGCTTTATATGCATCGCCATTAGGTATCTTCTTTTTTAAGAAATATTCTAGACTTTTACAATAATAATGATTAAATTGAAAATCTGGATCATTAATTTTATTGGTCAAATGTGCAAAGACGGCACTGTACTGCGGACAGATTTTATTAAAAAACTTAAATCGTGCAAAATGAGATAATTTAAACGCCTTAATCAAGTTAGAATAATGTGTATTTAAAAACATACTAGGAGATAAAAAAACTGAGCACGAAGTAAATGTCTCAATAACATATTGATAATTCTCATTTAAAACGCCATTTGAAGAAAAATTTCGATAAAAACCTAAAACACAAGGAAACTTTTCAAATTTTTTGAGCCAATCTTTAACATTGTCATATTTAACCGGAACCGCAAATTCATCTGCATCTTGAAAAGCAATCCAACTACTTTCCTCCGAAAACCTCTTTACGCAATCATTATAAGCTTGTGTCTGCCCAGCAGGTACCGGCCAATCAATTAAAGTGACCAACTCTTTTTCAATATACGGAGCCAGTATTTTTTGATAATTATCCTTTGAAAAATTATTATATAAATAAAAATGATCATACCCGACAATCAAGTGATAATTAATCCATTCCGCTAAATATGGCGCTTCATTTTTAAATATCGTACACAACGAAATATAATATTTTTTATTCATTTTGGGACGATGAAAAAATAGTCGAATAATCAAATTATTCAGTTCAAGCCTTATAAAACTAAGAAACCGCTTCAAGTACAACATAAACATCTCCTTCAATACAAAAAAGCCACCTTGATGAGAGGCAGCAGGAAATTGAAAGCTATTTAACGGAAATAGTATAGATATTCGTCATACTAGTGCACCCCACCAACCACCTTCCTGCTTTCTGCAAAAGGTAGTTTTACGCCCTATTTCAGAGCAACCGTTAAAGAGGCTTTCAACCCTCACATCAGTCATCAGCTAATGCTGTTTCAGGTTATGAAATTGTATAAAGAATGTCAATATTTTTGTGCTAGTTCACAACATATACGACTCAAAAGAGAAGAAGATATAAAGTAAAAGTAACCGCAGGTAGAAATATCACTAAACCGAAAAAGCACTTCCGAAGAAGTGCTTTTTGCAATGGGTGGGATAAAATGCTGTGCTTGAAGTAAATTTTCGATACAAAAAGGTCGCCACACGGGCGACCTTTCTTTAAGCCATAAAGACGGAAAATTTGAAGTTATGCCTGTGCCGCCGGCACTGGAAGCGAATGTCCGATAATTTAAACTGAAAAAGGCCGCCAAATGACGACCTTTCTTTTAGCTAAAAAACGAGAAAATTTTGCGAAGTAATCG
>JAZUMA010000011.1:0-2617 GCA_045603405.1 Alphaproteobacteria bacterium
TATTACTATAGCCGAGTTTACCTGCGCCTCTGTAATGGGAAGGTTCTGAAGAGGCATAGGAAGTGTCATAAAAATTCTTGCGCCTGCTATAGCTATCCCCTCTGACGGCGGCGTAGTCAAAACCTTAAGCACTATACCAAAGCATATTGGTATAGCCATCATAACGATGAAGAATATATCCGCCATTATAAAACGGCGCGTCTTTTTAATCACTTATCTGTCACTTCCTTTTTATCTTTAATAAACGGACGAAATGACACGGCAACTCTCGGGAAAAACACAGGGATTATAACAGCCGCTGTGTTAAAGCACGAAGCTACAACGCCTATCACAACAATTAAAAACACACCTGCATTTCTAATTCCCTGCGATGATTTCATAAGTTTTTTTGCATCTTTTTCATCCATACTGACCGCCTTTTGCACCGTCAGTCCCATAAAATAAAAATTCAAAACCGCCAGAGCGTATGAAAGTAAATTGCCTAATATAACGGTATAATCCCATCTCTTTAAAAGGACAAAAACCGCCTGCATAAGCACACTTAAAATCAAGCAAAAATATGCTATATATTTAGTTTCCTTTTTTATAGTGTCATTAGCTTTTATCATAACCTTCTCCTTAGTAAGATACCTGATACATAGGATACCATTTTTTCGTCAAAAAATCAAGCTTTTTAAGTTTTTCACGAAATATTATTAAATACATTCTATGTGCGAGTATCTAAATTACCTTTTTATGATTTTGTCAAGTCAGGGACAAAAAATTGTCGATATGCAAACTAAAGTTTGCTCGATATTTTTACTCCGTAAAATCGATATGTTTTCCCTTCGGTCAAACTCGATATGATATGAATTCTCGTTGCGTCAGCAACATATCGAGCACGCCTGTGCATATCGAGTGCGAAGCACAAATCGAGAATTCGCAAGAATTCATATCGATGCATTGCTTTGCAATGCTATAAAGA
This sequence comes from Alphaproteobacteria bacterium, assembly GCA_045603405.1. Classification (GTDB taxonomy): domain Bacteria; phylum Pseudomonadota; class Alphaproteobacteria; order RF32; family CAG-239; genus CAG-267. Next base: position 965 of record JAZUMA010000011.1, read on the forward strand.
CTGTATAATCTAGATGCCAATGTTATTAGAGGCACGTTCGTGTTAAGTTATGAATAAAAAATCATTCTTAAATTACACTAATCCCATACACCACTCAACACAAATGGCAACAATGACTACAAGTGCTGATATTATAAATCCGTGAATCATTGGATTTATTCCGGACTTTTTCATATCCTTAAAGCTTGTGTTTAATCCTATTGCCGCAAGTGCAGTAACCATCAAAAATTTACTTATATCTTTAGCAACTGATGAAACATTTGCCGGTATCATTCCCATACTGTTTACTGCTGCCAAAGCCAAAAATCCCAAAATAAACCATGGAAACAGCCTTAAAATATTAACTTTCTGATATGAAGCATCAGATATTTCTTTTCGTTTTAACCTCAAACTTACAAAAGAAAACACCAAAACTGTCGGGATTATACTAAGTGTTCTTGTCAGTTTAACCATAGTAGCGAAATCGCCTGCACCTTCGCTAAAAGCATACCCTGCAGCAACCACGCTTGATGTATCATTTACTGCCGTACCTGCCCATAATCCGTAAGCCATATCGCTTAGTCCCAAAGCTCTGCCCATTATAGGAAACAATATAATCATTGCCATATCAAACAAAAAAGTTGCTGACATTGCATAAGCAATATCAGAATCTTTTGCATCAATAACAGGGGCAATAGCCGCAATGGCAGAACCTCCACAGATACCGGTTCCTGCTGAAATCAGATTTGATAGCTTCCAATTTAACTTCAAAGCCTTACCTATAAAGAAACCTCCGCCAAAACAAGTCAAAAGAGTGAAAACCATTACCATCAATGATAATTTACCCACGGAAAGAATCACCCCAACACTGAGAGAAGCGCCCAGGAGAATAATAGCAAATTTCAAAACTTTCTTTGATGCAAACTTGATTCCTGCTTTCAAGAAATCCGGCCTCCAAAAATGATTAATTATCATTCCTATAAATAGTGCAATAACCGATGCTCCCACAATATGTATTGGTAGACGGCTTTCAATTGTTTTTGCCACTACTGCAATCAAAATTGATATTGCTAATCCGGGAATAATTCCCCACACCTTTTTTATAATTTTCATATTATACCTCTTTTCAACAAATTTCGACAATCCTTATATAAAGACTGTATAATCTGGATGCCAATCTCTGTGTGTTAACAGGTTTGTGACGAGTTTAGAACAAAAATTTGTATGTTTTAAATACCACAGATTTCTGCAACACATTTTTTTGCTATCTTAATTTCTGTTTGTGGAACTTCTTCATCAAAATCAGAAAATGTATTGTTTATAACATCATTTCCCGTCAGCATTTTATACCAAAGCAACCCAAGCGCATATCTGCCAAGACCTAAACTTGCATGGAATGTATCTCTATGTACTTTCTCTATTCCTGAGTCTATAAGTCTTTGGAAAATTTTTCCTGATGGTATAACTAAATCTGCATTGATTGCTTCAGCCGCTTTTTCATATGATACCTCTATATCTTTAAACATATTGCTATGATTGCTATACCCCATTTCAACATTTAGACGATGAGAGTCTTGTTCATACGCCCAGGTCTGATGAATTGCAATCTTTGCTTTAGGCACACATAATCTTACATACTCAACTATTTTATTAAGATATGGTTGATAAGTTTCA
>JAZUMA010000012.1:0-168260 GCA_045603405.1 Alphaproteobacteria bacterium
GCTTCTTCTTTACTATTTTATTATAACTTTCTCTCTTAAGAAATTTGCCCACAGAAAACTCTTAAGCTTTTTTTAACTTATTCCGTCCTGTCGGTGAGACGCTTTATATGATACTCTTTTTATAAAGTCAACACCTTTTTTAAAAAAAATTCTTTTTTACCACTTTATTTTATTTCTTCCACCTCAACACCTTGTTTTTATTAAATTTTAAAATTGTTCTTCAACAAAAATTTTATTGCCTTTTTTCTTTTTTCTTTTTATTAACTTATTTGAAATATAATATGATATGTTGTTTAGACTCGATATTTATTCAATAGATAGGTTTGAAGATGAAATTTGATTTTTTTACTTTAGGCGGCTCTTTTTTTTGGGAAGATGTATTTTTTTATCAAAAATGGCGCATTCAGAGGCATTGCATTACGAAGAAATATAGATTATTGGATTCTTGGGATATTCGCCGAGCTAATGGTTCTTTTGAGACCTGCCAAAAGGCTTTTGTTAAATATATCAAAGGTTATGAAATCCCAAGACAACATGGTAATTTAGTTATTCTTTTACATGGCTATGCTGATAGTAAAAATATTTTTAAACCTCTTTGGCGTAAACTTGTTTTAACTAACTCTGTTGTAGCTGCTCTTAATTATCCTTCTCTATTTCATTCATCTTTAGCCTCGGCTCACCAACTATTGTTTTTTCTTAACCACATTGATAATATTGACGAAGTGTCTTTTGTTACCAAAGGAGCCGGAAATCTAGTTTTACAGCAAGCCCTTAATTTACCTCTGAATTTACAACCTTTTCGCGAGAAAATACATATCAATCGTGTTGTGGAAATCAATCCGTTTATCAAAGAAAGTCTCCTGAGTGAACTCTTAGCAAAATTAAAGATTTTTCGTATTGTGTTGGGGCCGATGTTAAAAGATTTTTCAGAAAAAAGTATTAGAAACACCCCAAGTCTTCCTTCTGAGATTAACTCTCTTTTGATTTTTTCCGACTCCAAATTATTTCGTCTCTATCTTGGTTTTTTGAGGTTACTCCACATTCCTGTTGAAGACTCTTCATCTAAAAAGAAACATTCTATTTATCTGAGAGGATGTACTTTTTTTACTCTTAAAAACGAGGAAATACTTAATTACACGGTAAAATTTATAAATAATGGAAAAATTTAACGATTTTGTAATATATTTTTAGTTTTTTTTGTGTTATAATTAGTTAGTTGAAGAACTTTGCTTGAGGCGCACATGAAATCTGTCGCAGGTATGATTTTAGTTTTTATTGGGCTTTATATCATTCTTTATGGTGATGTATTTAGCTTTTTTGCGCAAAGTTATGTTACTTATTTTGCCATTGGCTCTATTTTTATTTTGTTAATTTTAGCCTTATTTGTTCTTGGGCTTCCTAAAATCAAAAAGGGAGGTGGCTCTAATGACAAATAAACATTCTTCCTCTTTAATTTTGTTCTTTTTGATTTGTACCCTGTTTTCCTTTCAAGCCTTAGCTGAAACGGAAAGAACTTGTGAACCACTAAAATCTTATTTAGATGAAGGTAATACATTTATTTTGAATGAAGTTTTTTATATAATCCGCGATACGTTTAAAGGAATCGCCGAAGGTTCTTGGTCTATTTTTTCACTTCCTTTACAAGCTGTCGTTGCCATTGGTATCTCCATTTATATTGCTATGTATACCTTAAAAAATATTGGTTCTTTCTCTAATCAAGATGTCTCCGGTTATTTAGGTAAAGTTATTCCTCTTTTGCTTAAAGGTGCTTTTATAATCTTTCTTTTGGGGCATCCTAATATTGTCTATGAATGGTTGGTTTCGCCTATTATTGAAGCAGGTGCCGTTTTTAGTGATGCTGCGACAGAAAGTACGTCTGTTTTAAATACGAATTTGCAATTTAAGAGTGCAACGAATCTATCCAACTTATTTAATACTGTAATTTTTCAAGCCAAAGATTTTAATCAAAAAGCCTATAGAATTGTAGCCATGGGACGCTTATTGCTGTGTGCCATGCTCTTACCTGATGGAATTTTTGATTGGCATTGGTCACTTCTACCATTTGGCGCAACATTATTTGTGTTCGGATGGCTGATTATTATCGGTGTGTCTTTCTACATGCTGGATGTCATCTTTCGATTGGGTGTCGGCTGCACTGTTTTACCTTTAGCTTTAGCTTGCAGTCTCTCTAAATTAACCAGTGAGTATACAAAAAAAACTTGGGGACTTTTTATCAATGTTGCTTTCAGTTTTGTTATGCTAAATATTGTTATAAACTTTGCCATTAGGATGATCCAAGAATCTCTTAATAATTTGGCTGAAGAAGCTTTAGAGGGCACTATAGCCGGCGGGTTAGAAGTTCTATTATCTAGTGCAGGAAATATAACAGATGCGGCCGTCAAGACTTTTATTGATCAATTACAACTTAAAGGTTTCATTTTGATGTCGCTTAGTTGCCTGATTGCATTTAAGCTTTGTATGGAAGTAGATAATATTGTAAATAAACTATCCGGAGAAAAAGCTTTAGGTGATACTGCGCAAAAAATGGGAGGCAGCCTGGCGCACACATCTAAAAATATCGCCATGGAACCGGTTTCTCAATTAAAGAGTTTTACCGGTTCTGTAATGGACGAGACATCTACAAAAGTCGGCAAAGCTGTGGGTGGTGTACGGGCTGTACAAGCTCTAAGTCATTTTAAACGTGATAGCAGAGCTTGGATAAAAAGAAATGTCTTTAGATTAAAAGATTAACAATGGGTATGGAGTAAACAATGATGAGGTTATCGTACATAAAAGCTTACTTCCAAGAAAAAATACATATTTTTCTTACCCTTTGTTGTGTCTTTTTGCTTTCCGCATGTGCAGAAGAAGTTAACGACTGTGGTACCATTCAAGAAAATATGGGTAATGGCTGCATGCTTTGTTCTTTTTTTGATGTGTTAAAGAACAGTGCCTCAAAAATGGCAGATAACTCTTGGAACAGGTTTGCTGAGGACTTATCACATATAGTTCTGATTGTCGCTGCCATATATGTTGCTCTTAGTGTTTTAAAAATGGTTGGTGCTTTCGGCAAACAAAATGTAGCTGATTTCTTAACCAGCGATAAAAACGGCTTGATTATTTTTATGTTTAAAACTGCCGTTATTTGGTATCTTTTAGCCAATGGACTTGATAATATTTTGAAGTATCTTATTTCCCCACTTTTATCATCAGCTATTGACATAGCCGGAAAATTATCGCCGAGCTCACTTTTTGAAGCAGGCTCTATCTCTCCTTCTTGGAATTCTATATTTGATAGACTTTCAGGTGTTGTTAAAGAGTTCAATGGCGAAATAGCTGTTATTATTTCTATTGGGCAAACAGTAGCCTGTGTTTCCACTATCGGTTTTTTCCTCAAATGGAAGTTTTTAATGCTTATCTATGGTAGTCTGATTTTTATTTTCGGTTGGATTTTGATGATTGGTATCTCTTTTTATTTGGTTGATATCATGATTCGTTTGCTTTTTGCAGCCGTCCTCTTGCCTTTAGGTATCGCTTGTGCTGTTTCCAAATTATCCGTTTCCTACACCAAAAATATCTGGAATTTATTTTTAAATGTATTTTTCAGCCTCATCATCTTGGGTATTATGCTTAATATTACCTTAAAAATCATTCTACTCTGCTTGGGGCAAAACGTTGTTAGTGCTGGCGGAATAAAATCTATGAGTCCGGATATGGATATAGTTCATCTTATTAATGCTAATTCGATTGATACTCTCGGCGAAATGATGCAGGGTCTTGGTTATTTATTGTTAACCATTGTCTCTTTTTCAGTGATTTTTAATCTGATCAGACAAATGGGGCCATTAACCGAAAAAATTTCTGATACAGCAGGGTTTTCTCCTGCCAGTGAGGCTATGGCACCTTTCGCACAGTCTGCAGTTGCAAATGGTAAAAAGGTTACTAATTGGGGCAGTGGTGTTGTCGGAAGCGCCGCTGCACAAATCAGACATGATGTGGCAAGAGCAACTAGATTGGATAAGCTTTATAAGTGGAGTGGTTATCAGGCGACTCGTTTGCGTGGCTATATGACTGGTACCGGAAGTCAGGGCCATAAAGCTTTTTGGAGGCAAAAGAAATAGGAAGAGGTTAACTATGATAAATATTTTGAAATACAGATTTTATAGTTTATTTACCACGAAGCTCTTGCGCTTTTTGTTGCCTTTTGTTGCGTGTTTTTTCTTATCCGGTTGTGAAAATTTTGATGATACTTCTGCCGGTAAAGATGGTAATATTGCCGCACAGATAGCTTGTTGGCAAACATCTATTACTCGTGCTGTTGCGGCAATGATCGATAACCTCTATAGTCATTCTGCCCAAAAAGTTGTTAACGGTGGGGCAAATATTGTTTTATTGGCCTTTGCCATCTGGATGGCTTTTAAATTGCTTAAAGTACTTGGTTCTTTTAAAGAAGAGAATTTAGGTGAGGTATGGACGGAAATATTGCAAAAACTTTTCTTATGTTCTTTTTGTGCTTATCTTATTAAAGATACATCTACTGTCAATTATGCCATTAACACGTTTGTATTACCTATTTATCGTACAATTATCGAATTAGGGCTTAATGCGATGGGCAAGGAAAAATTGTTCAGTATTAATCTCGGAATTTTCGGTACATTGACTTTTTCCGCAAATGATCCTGTTTGCCCGACACTAACTACTCTAGATCGTGATGGTATGAATTCTCTATCAAGTGCAATAAGCGGAGTTACTGATTGTATGGTTTGTCGTATTAGTAGTCGTCTTAATACCGGTGTACAAATTGCCATTAATTTAATCTCGTCAATGCGTATTGGCGCTATTTTGGTCGGTATCGTTTTAATGCTATTTTTCACTGTGGCAAAAATCTTCTTTGTTTTCTTTTTAATAGACAGTCTTTTCCGCCTAAACTTTGCTGCTTATTTACTACCGATACTAATTATGGGTATTCCTTTTAATTATACCAGAAAATGGAGTAAACATGGCTTTCTTATGTTCTTAAATTCCTCAGGTATTTTGTTATTCCTCGGCCTGTTGATTAGTGTTGCTGTCGGAGCTATTGAAAAAATTGTTGTTGATGGAGGACCTTACGACTACGCTTCTTTTGAAGGCTTGGGTAATGCTATGCTTACAATCTGCCTGATTGCTATTTTATTAATTAATATTCCGGCTATGGGTGTCGCTTTAGCTGATAAATTCATCGGCGGCGGCGGTGGTATGGAATTTCAACAAAAAGTTTCCAAATTTGTTTTTAATTCCATAAAAAAAGCAGGTGCTGCCGCTATGGCTGGGGTTACCGGCGGTGTAACTTCTTTGATAACAAAAACCATGGAAAAGCATGAAGTTACTCGTGAAATGCTTACCAATTTACGCGAAAAGAATAATAGTTTGAGTAATGCTATTAATTCTTTAGGAGGGCGCAATGATGATTGATAACAAAAAACATACTTTACCTTTTGTGCAATTAGATTTCCGACGTTTTGTTTTTATTGTTTGTCTAATATTGCTTTTCCTTCTGCCTCGTATCAGCTCGGCTGCTCTTGTTAATTTAGGCGATGAATATTCTGAATCTGATTATAAAGAATATTGCAACGTTGTTAAGTTTAATGAAAAATATTCACCCGAAAACTCTTGTTGGCCTTGTTCAGTTATTAATTCACTGACAGATACTTTGTTCGAGACAGTTAATGATATGATTAATACCGTTAATAATTTAGCTAAACTCATCTTACTTCTCGGTGCCGCAATTTGGTTGGCGATATATTTCTTAAAGTCTGTTTCATCTTTAGCAACGCAAGATTCGGCAAAAATTTTAGATGGAGCACTTTCATTTATGTTTAAGGTGGCATTTATGTATGTCTTGGTTAACGGCGGCATTGCCAATATAATCAGCTGGATTATCACTCCTTTGCTCAGCATCGGTATGGATGTCAGCTCTGCGTTAAAATTAATGACGGCGTCATAAAAGGAGGATATTATGAAAAAATATATTACATTTATTATCCTTCTTTTTATCTTTTGTATCTCGGCTGCAGTAGCGTTTGCTGATGATAATCCTATAAGAAACATTACAGCACTCAGTCAGCTTCGTAAATATATATTGGATATGGTAAAAAATGTTAACGAAAGTTCATCTGAAATGATGAAAATCGCTAATATGCTTATTTGTAATGCCATACATGGTAAATCATCTTATGTAACCTTAACAGATATCGGCCTTGTCAGCGGAAAAGTTCATTTAGTAAATCCGATGTTTCTTCTTTGTGGTGTTATTTTATATGTTATCGGTTTCTTAATTTTGATGCTAGCCTCTTTTTATATGTTTGACATTGCTTTAAATATTGCTGTTACTTTGCTAATTCTTCCTTTGGGATTAGCCTTATGGCCTTTTGGATGGACGAAAGATAAATTATCAATAATGATAAAATCTATTGTTTATTATACAGGTCTTTTTATTTTCTTACCTCTTGGCATCCTAATAGGTGTTGATATTGTCAAAGTTGCGGCCGAAAACATTATGGCCCCCGGATCTGACCTATACAAAGCTTTTGCTGATGATAATGCTGAAGAACTTAGCAAAATTTTCGGTCTCTCCTCATTAGGCCTCCTTAAAATTCTACTCTGTTATATTGTTGCTCTGCGCATTATTCCGCTTATGGCAACGGAATTTTGTAATCATTTCTTTGGTGGCAGTTTACTAGGAAATTCCCTGCATGATAAGTTTTCGCAGTTCTCGGAAATCTTAAAAAAACAAACTGTCGACAGATTTGGTAAATACGGAAAAAATGTTGCTAAGGCACAGGCAGGGCACATGATTCAAAAAGCTGGTAACAAAAATGGAAATTTCTTAGACAGAGCAATCTATAACTATGGAAAAAAAGTGGCTAAGACTAAGAAGTAAGCGAGAGAAGGAGGTAATCATGAAAAAAATAACTATTCAAAAATTCCTAAAAATCTTGCCTATTTTGGTTATTCTGTTGTTGTTGTTAGCTCCGACAGATGCCTATGCCTTTACTCCTCTAGATTGGATTAAAGAAAGCCTTGGAAAAGTTGCACATGTTATCAATGACGCCGGTAAGGCGGTTAAAGGAGCAATAAGTACTGTTTCATCTCTTATTAATCCTGATAAAGGTGACTGTCCGGTGCCGGTGACCGGAGAAAGTTCAAATTGTCTTTTCTGCCCGATGTTTGAAATTCTGTTTAATGCCAGTGCAGCAGTTGCCGCTGCTTCTTATAGAGCTTTTAAATCAGATTTAGGCCAAGTTCTTTTGTGTTTTTTGGCTGTTGTTATTGCCCTTAATATTTTAAAAAATCTTGCCTCTATGGGAGCTCGCGATGCCGGTACAGTATTAAATGATTTAGTCTCACGCACTTTTGTATGTGCGGCAATTTATGTTATTATCACGCGCGATTATTATAATATGATGAATATGACAATTCTCCCTATATTACAGGACGGAATGTCTTTTATCGGCTTAAACGGTGGCACTTGTCGAATAAACTCTGAATTGTCAGGTTTTATTAAAAGAATCGGCGCAGGTGTCTTAGGTGGTGATTACGGCGAAACTATTCCGAATAAGATTGGTACTTTGATTATAACTGCTATATGCAATATCGAACAAAAAATTCATGTTTTATTTGATTATGGTGAGTGGGCATGGTGTCTTGGTACAGGTCCCCAAAGAATTCTCCTTGTTCTTCCTAATCCGATATATTTAATTGATGGTGCCTTGCTCTATCTTGGAGGTGTCTTCTTCATGGTGGCTTATCCATGGGTACTGGCCGATGCGGTTTTACAATTAGGTATTTCTCTTGCATTACTACCATTTGCTGTTGTCGGTTATGCTTTCGGTAATACAAAAAAATACTTACCAAAATTGTTCTCATGGATTTTACACTCTTTATTTGTCTTTATTTTCATGTCTATCCTATTGACCTGCATTTTGGGTTATATTGCCAAACTTCTCGGGTTGATTTTTAATAATATAGGTGATTATGCTGTTTTCTTTACGAACCCGAATTCAGGCCTTGCTTTTTATGGTCCGAATATGGTTAAGGTTTTATTTATCCTTATTATCGGTTGGACTTATATGCCTATGGTTCGTAATTTGGCTGAAAATTTTGCTCAGGGATCCGGCTTATCTGCCGCACAAACAACCGGAGATGCTTTTGTAATTAAGCCTACAGAACATTATACAGAGAAAGCTGCAAACTATGCTGCCGAAGCTGCCGGAAATGCGGCTCTCTCTGCTGCTGGCACAACAGGTCGTTTAACCAGAGGTGCTAACAGAAACATTGCTTTAGCACTTACAAAAACATTTGGTTCGACCGATGCTGCTACCGGCAATAAAACTTTCAAATTTATCGGTGGAACTTTCACTGCAGAAAAAAATGTTGATGGAAAAACCATTCTTAAAAAAGAACGTACAACCTTTAACGGTCGCAAGCATACCTCTATACATGATAAATATTCGACCATTCATCTGGTTCAAGATAGTGATGGGAATCTAATCAGTTCTCAAGTTGAGTTTAAACATAATTTTGCCAAGAAATATCTCTTTAATGCAAATGGAGAAATTAATGTCGGCGCAATGAAAAAATTACTTGATGAATCCCGTTTAAGCAAGGATCCTGTTTATCGTCAAGCCATTATGGAACAATTAGCGGTTGAAGCTGCTAAGCAAAAAGGCTACAGAATCGGCTCATATTTTAATAGGCGTAATGTTAGTTATGATCCTGCAAATCCTTATAATATTTCTATCCGACAAGTAGATCATAAAGGTTCAATGACATCTTTTTCTTTAGCGGTCAATGAACAAACAGGACAAACTGCTATCGGCTACTCACAAGATGTCACTGAAACATCACCTCTTCATACTCTCGAACGTAAATCTAAACTTAAAATGCACAAGTTATTTATGGGGCAAAATGGTCATTATACAGCCGCCGGTAATCTTGCTTTTAAAACTTGGTTTGGCACTGAATATGAAATGCGAAGAGATGCTGCAACTGGTGAAGAATATTATATTCGCGGTCGCAAAAAGTATTGGTTATTTGGACCTTATGAAATCAAAGAATTTCATGCCGACGGAACAATTCGTCACCTGCAAAGAAGTGCTCGTGCACAAGCTAAAAGCGCCTCTAAAGCAACCAAAATTGCGACGAAACTTAATGGTGCAACAACACGCAAAACATTGTTCCATACTTACGGCAGTTATGTAGACGCTAATGGTAATACTGTTTATACTAAAAACCTTCGTTCCGGATGGAATATCAAAAACTATTTTAGAACAACCAGCGGGGTTATTCCTTTTGCCACAAGAACCATTCTAAAAACAGTACCACAAGATGTTGTCAAGGTAACCACATCACTTATAACAACAGCAGCAGGTGTCGCTTTATCACCTCTTACTGCGACTCTTTTTACTATAGGCCACCCGCAACAAGCTTGGCGAAACATTACCCAACCTAAACGTTTTTGGGGTGATTTATGGCGTAATTCTGCAAAATCATTTAAAAACAAAAAGGATAGTATTGTAAATGAGCATAAAGAGGATTGGAATAAATCTTTTGGCAGTACCTTACAAACCGGTGATGTGAAAAACTATACATCAGCGGGAGAATTTACTCAAGACAGTCTTACCGGCCAAACAGCTTCCGTCCGTCTTAATAATTATACAGTTTTAACTGATGTCAACGGACAGAAGGTTGTTCGTGATAATACAACCGGCAATGTTCAAGATGCGAGCAAACAAAAGAAGCATCGTAAAGAATTTTATTTTAGCAACGGAGTGTTGGAATTACGCACTTCCGGTGAGGTTGATAATAAAGGAAATATCGTTAAAGAAAAAACGAAATTCAAATATTCTAAGGCGGCACAATATGGGCATGATAGCATAATCAGCGAGGATGATACTTATCAGGTTGTTAATAGAAGTGGTGTTATTTCAGATAGGTTACAGCCAACACTAGGCAGTGGTGATCCTAATCCTCTTAATCTAATATATGGTTTAGACAATATTGCCGGAGTAACGATTATCGGTGGCAGAGCTTCTGCTGATTTCGTAGTCAACAACATATTAAAAGAAGGCCGTATTCGTAAAACGAATCAGATGGAAACAAATTTCCTGAATGTTTTAAATTCGCGCCGTGTTGGTAATTCTAATGAGGCAGAGGACGACGATCCTGACTTAGATGATGATGAAATAGAAGAGGAAGAGGAGGAGGAAGAAGAAAACAATCCAGATGATGGAGGCAATCCTGGTGATGGGGGCAATCCTAGTGATGAAGGCGATGAATAAATGCAGTAATGGTAGTAATAATACTTTATTATAGATTTGACAATTTCAGCTAAACAAAAGAAAGCCTTTGTCAATTTAGATAGAGGCTTTTTATTGTTCACGTTTTATCAAAAAGAATCGATCTTTTTTGTGCCTTTGACAAAAGTTATACAGATTATTTATTTTTTATTCTTTTTGACTTGCATATTTTTTTGGCAATACTATTATAAAGGGCGAAGTTATTTTTATTAAAGGTGATATTGCTATGGAAGAAATTGTTTTCCCTAATCAAATTCGTATTCATCGCAAAATGCGCGGTGTTTCAATGCAAGATTTGGCTGATCGACTGGGCATTAGTCTTTCTGCTATTTCAAAAATAGAAAAAGGTTATAGACGCCTTAACCAGGAACAACTTATTTTAGTTGCTGAGATGCTGGATTGTTCTTTACAAGACTTATATGTAAATGAGCAAAATTCTCAACATGAGGTTGTTATGGCGTGGAAGAAAGAGCAGGAACGCCGGCAGGAAATTAATAAAAGCAGCGGCTTAAAAGTTTTAGGAGCTGCTTTGCGCTATATTCGTAATGATAAATCCCTTACTTTAATCGAAGTTGCAGAAAATGCAGAAATGACTCTTTCTGTATATCATAGGATTGAAATGGGACAACGTGAAGTATCAGATAAAGAGTACAAGAATATTGCTAATGCTTTGGATATGACTGTGGATGAGCTAAAGGCAGAAATTAAGCGTTTAGATGAAGCCGGTGCTTTGGAAGAGATTATTGTCCGCAATGATACAAAATACAAGGTCAGTAACATGATGCGTGTCGCTAATGATCATACGGGGAGCTGCATAGATGTTGAAGCTTTGAAAGTTCCTGTTTTTGGAATTTCCGGTAAAGATGGCTCTATTTTGGTTGATCGCTCATCTTTTTCTAAAGAAGCAACAAAGCCTGCTTCTCTGTTTGATAAGAGAGATGTTTACGGGGTCAGCTTATGTACCAGACGTTTAGGATCTATTTTATCCAATCGTGCCGTTATGTTTGTCGCACCATCCGAAGTAACCAGTGTCGGTGATATAGCTCTTTATTATAAGACCGATGAACAAGCCTTTGTTGTTAGTGTTCGAGAAGATGAGACAGGTCAGCTTTATGGGTTGATGTGGAATCCGGAAGAGCGAATTTATTTTAATAATGACGATTTTAAAAAGATTCATAAAGTAGTCGATATTGCTTTATAATTTTTGTTATTGTAATTATGGTTGATTTGCTAAAAAGGTATAGCTCGTGGAAAATTTAAGTGATGTTGAATTTGGCAGTGATAAAGGTGGAGAAGAAGCGCCAATTTTAGTAGCGCAAAGGTATCTCAATATCTTCAGACAAGTTCATATTTTTAAAAAAGAAAAACGTGATCAATTTGATAATGAGCTGCTGGCTCTGCCATCAAACGTCACTGATTTTTTCAAACGTATGCCTGGCGGAAGATTGCTCGTCGAACATATTGAGGAAGTTAAAACCGAACGAGGAATTGCTTTTGTAAAAACGAGCAGAGATGAATTTACCGATGGAACAGAAGATGCACCTGTTTCTACTTCTGTTTCTGTACCAGCCCCCACACAAGTTACCGGTGGTAATTTGGTAATGGATTCTTCTTTTGCAGAAACATTTGCGCAGTCTTTAGCAGATGCTTTTAAGCAAATACCGGTTGCTTCCGGCAATAATTCTGCTGCTACTTTTATATCTCCTGATATAGGCAAATCCTTTGAATTAATCGCTGAAGAAATTCGTACGACTCATTCTTCTTTGCTCAATGTTCTTAAGGAGACAAGAAGTATAACTGATACGGTTATTGCCTCGCAAGTTGCTATTTCTAAAATATTAGAGAACCTTTTGTCGTCACAAAAACGCGAAGACAATGAAACGAGAGGTTTGAATAATCGTATCCTTGCCTCACAGATGGCTATAACCCAGCTTTTAGAAGGATTAGGTCACAACTTTAAACAAGGTTCTTTTGGTAACTTACCCTCAGACCAAATTGAAACTAGATTATTTCAATTAAAGCAGCAAATTATCGCAGAGGTAGAGCAATCTTTATTAAAGACAAGAAACTCTATTTCAGCTAACGAATCTGAACCATTTGCAGAAAAAGAAAATCAAATATTTTATGACAATCTAGCAACAGAAACTCAAAATAAACCTTTGGTTGACGATACAGAATTTTTACCGCATCAATCTCCTGTTTCCGTTGATAAAAAGAAAAAAAAGAAGAAGAAGAAAAAAAGCAATGAACATCTTTTAGATGTCACTTTTTCATCTCTGCCTGCGGTTGATAATACTGATGTACAACAGATATCTGATAGTTCTTTTTCGTCTGATTTAACCTCATTTGGTAGCGCACCGGCAATTGATGGTATTATAAAAAATGATACTTATAAATATGATGATGATTTTAGTCATATTGATTTAAATAAGCCTCCGTTAGATATCAAAGATGATACTTTTGCAGAGAACTTCTCATCTCAGTCATCTTCGCTTGAAGAAGTTTTCGCAAATAGTTCAGATGATGATGACTTAGATTTTGTTTTGCCTGAGCAGGGTTCTGCTCTTTCTGCTGATGATTTTAATGAGAATTTACTTGATCAAAATATGGCTGAACCTATTGTTGAAAGCGATGGGTTGGAATTTTCTTTACCCGAATCGGCCATTATTCCTGAAAATGAAGAAATAGATTCTTCAGCTGATACTTTAAATGATTTGGATAGCTTTACGAATAGTCATAATTTTGATACTTCTATATTGAACGATGAGACTGTTGACGATATGCCTTCCCCATCGGAAGACACTGGCAATGAAGATTTAGATAACTTTACAGATAATCATAATTTTGATACTTCTATATTGAACGATGAAACTGTTGACGATATGCCTTCCCCATCGGAAAATGGCGGCGACGGAGATTTAGATAGCTTTACAGATAACCATAATTTTGATTCTTCTGTATTGGATGGTGAGATTGTTGATGACAGCTCTGTTTCGTCGGGGAATAGCGGTGATGAAACTTTAGACGGGCTTATAAATAGTAACAATCTTGATTTTCCTTTATCTGAGAGTAATTCAAAAGATATTGTAGCAGATGCTTCATCTTATAATGATGAAGATTCTCTTGATTCACTTACCACGATGAATGACCATGACGATTTTGTTCATGAAGATTCTTTAGCAGAGGAACTTCCATCTGCAGAGCATACTGGTGATGAAAATTTAAATACGGATTTAAATGATATTCATGATCATTATAGTGCTGAGTTGGACAGAATCCGCGAAGCGTTAACGAATGATAATGTTGATATATCATCATTAGATACTCCTATTGCTTTAGATGATTATACCGACGATGAGCATCTTTCTGCTGAAAAGAATGCGGATGATGATCAGTGGGAATATGACTATGTTGAAGATGATACCGCGGATGGTACTCCAGTTGAAGAAGCTTCAAAAGAGGCGTCATCGCCAGATACAGCTAATGATGACGATTGGGATTGGGAATATGTTGATGAAAACGGTAATATTGTTCCTTCAAAAAGTGAAGATGATGACTGGGAGTGGGAATATGTTGAAGATGATGATGCGCAGCAGACTGCTCAACAGGAAGATGAGAACAAAGAGTAATAATTTATTTACAAAAGAATTTCTTTACTTTAACTTAGAGATTGAGGGAGCTGATTATGGCAGAAGATATTGCAGAAAATAACGGTGATATAGCAGTTACGAAAGAGTCTCTATGGTATATTGATAATTACTTGTTAATTAGGGATTATTATGATCGTACTGTTTCGAGAATTGCTGCGCGTTGTGTCCGTAAGGGAAATATCGCTATCGAAGACTATCCGTTTTATTCATATATTATAGATGTATTAGAAGAAATATGTGAAACGGGAGACTACATTTTGGAGCATAAGGAACTGCATCCTTTTGTTGAGAAAAAAATTAAAGGCGGTGTAGCTGCTCTTAAACAAAATCTTCGCTTGTATAAAGAAGAATGTGAAAGAAACTCAACTGCAGAGATGAATATTTCGAAAGATGCTGATTTAAGTGTCGCAAAAGATGCTTTTTCCGGTTTTACGGATCAGGCAGATGATCCTATAAAAGGTGCCGGACAAAGTATTGATGATGTGGTGGCAAAATTGGTAGCTGAACAGGAACAACTTATTAAAAAGAAAGAAGAAACTGATGAACAAATTTAGGTTTTTAATTTGCAAAAGAAGTCTGTTTATTTTGTTTTCTTTTATTGTAATCAGTGCTTGCAATGCTTTTCAAAACGATGAAACAGTTATATCAACGACACTTGAAAATGATATGTCCTTGAATAATTATATGTTGCTTCCTCAGCAAGATCCTTATATGTTGCGCACTATTCCCAGGGCAAATGACTTAGATTTAGAAACACCTTTGCGTTGTAATGTCAATTGGAAAACGCAAGAGATGGTGCAAATTTTGCCACACAATAATGTATCTTTTAAAATTGAGAGAAATGATATCAATGATCCCTTACCTGATTTTGAAGTAAAAGACTTTTCTTTTGATAATTTAGCTGCGGAACAAGCTTTATTAAAACTTACAAAAGAAGCTGGCATTATTTTAGTTGCTAAAGATGCTCCTTACCCTACCTTATATGGTCAAAACATTAATGGCAGTTTTAAAGATGTCTTGGATCATCTTACACGTTCTGCTGATTTGTTCTATCGTTACGATGCCAAAACAAATTCTATTATTTTGAGCCGACGTGCCAGTTTTACGATGTATTCTCCCAGTTCTCGAACAATTCTTTTAGGTTTTCTTGATGTTCTGCGCGGCGCAGGGATTACCGATATGGTAACAAATTGGCGTGATTATAATATTTCTTTTGAAGCAAACCTGGAAACTATAGATAAAATAAATAGCCTTATTGCTGACTTTGAAGATAATCCGACAATGATTATGTATGATGTTAGTGTTTTCAGAGTTATTGCAAAAGAACCTTGCGGTATTGTTTGGAATGATTTGCTTAAAGATTTTGATTTCGGAACAATTGCTACAGCTCAAACCGGAGTTATCGGTCGTTTACTGACCGTTACCAATGATTTGTCTAAGGAGCATTTACAAAAATTTGTTAGCAAATACGGACAAGTTCAAGATATCTCTGAGGGGCGTTTTGTTGTTCCTGCGCGTTGGTTCTCTCGTTTTGATGTCGGTCGATGCGGAAAACTGGAAAATATGGAATATCCTCTGTCTGTTTTAGCTAAGGCCGGATTAGAAAAGAATAATCGAATTTACTCTGAAATTACTTTAGATACAACTGATGGTGAAATTACTAAATTTAAAGTCAGAAATAAGTTAGGTGAAAATTTCTTGATTATCGGTTTACCCAGTGAAATTTTCGGACCAGCAAAAGAAGGAACAGAAACTATTGTATTTATAGTTCCGCGATTGGTCAGAATGCTTAGGACTGATGAAAAAATTAAGAACAGAATTTAAGAGGGATTAAAATGGATAATAACAATAATTTAGATGATTTTGTTAGCGAAGAAAATAAAAAATCTTTACCTCTTACGGAATCTGTAGGAAATCGTCCGCGATTAAAGAAGATTAAACGTCCGAAAATCAGACCTGCTTCCGATTTACCTCCATCACCACAGAAAGTTTTTGGTCATGATTTAAATACTGCTGGTTCTTCGGTTTCGGATGATATCGTTGAAGATGCTGCTGTTTCTGGTACTAATACGGATTTAATAACATCGAGAGATATGCATGAGCTTCTGCAGGAAAGAGAACGGCCAAATCCTTATGTTTTGGATTCATTGCCGCCTGATTTTGGTAATGACGAAATGTCAACTAATGAGGAAGAAGAAATATTTCCGGCCCTTGATGAAAGAAAAATGCGAAAGAGGTTATTGATTTTTTCTTTAGCTTTTTTTCTTGTTGGTATTTTATTTCATGCTATATTTTTTTCATCTTCAACTGAAGAAAAATATGGTTTGGAGGGTGTTATACTAAATCCGGATATTCCGGCCGGCAGACCTCGATGCGGCCTGACAGAAAAAACTCAAGCCTGTGTTTTTTATCTTATGAATTGTTATAAACAGGAACTTACAGGTCGAGACTTTTATAAACTTGCAGCGCAACTTACCGGTAGGGAGGAATATATGGTCGAAACAGAAAATTTGCGTTATGCTACAACTAAGATACCGCCAGGCCGTTTTGCGCAAATTAACATTCCCGCTATTGAATAATAGAAAAAGCGCATTCGAAAGAACGCGCTTTTCTGTTATACTTCCAATATTTTCTTATTTCTGCTTTTCCTTTTTCTTCTCTTCTTTTTTTTCTGATGCTGCAGCTTGGGCTTTTTCTTTTAACTCTTTGGTAAAGTCTTTTGTTACTTTTTTGCTATTTTCAACGATATGTGGCATTTCTTTTTTAAATTTATTTATTATTTCCGGCATTCTCTCTGCATTATACAGAATAAAAACAATTATCGCCGCTAATATCCAAATCCAAATCATTTATTTTCTCCTTTTTCAAGCATTTTGTTTAGAACTTCCGTTGCATCATATGTATATTTTATATCGTGTTTTCGTATAAAATACCCCTTATATATTTTATCAATTTCATTTATCCCGTTCTTCTTTGGTTTATTATGAATGACTTTTTTTATTTTGGCAAATCTTATTAAAGATTTTTCCGTTAAAAAATATTGACTGGCTGCCAGGCGCTCTAAATCACTTGTTACACCAGAACAGTAGCAAACAGCATCTATTCCTGCTTTCCAACAATTTTCAGCACGTCTAATTATTTCTCCTTCCAAGGCATGCATATCTATTGCATCACTTACAATGAATCCTCTAAAACCTAGTTTTTCACGCAATAAATCTTTAATACATTTAGCAGACATTGATACCGGAAAGTCTGGATCAATTGATTTTAACAAAATATGTGAAGTCATTAGTAACGGATATTGATTAAACGCTTTCAAATAATTTGTTTGCCTGATAATTTCTGCCCTTGAAAGCTCTGAGGTGAATCCTTGCAAATGCGGATCAGTTATCATGTCAAAATGGCCAGGTATATGTTTAATACACGGACAAATTCCCCATTTTATATAAGTATCAGCCATTAACCTCGCTCGATTAATTATTTTTTTAGTATTATCAGACAAGCATCTTCCTATAAGAGCCGGTGATTGTCTATTTTGCTTTTTTTCCACAATCGGAGAGAAATTCACATTTAATCCGAACGAGAGCATTTCATCTGCGATTAGCTCTGCGTGAATTCGACTATATTTTACATCAACGCGTCCCAGCATTTCAGCAGAAACAAATTTTCTTTGACTGACGGGATCAAGCCTGCAAACACGTCCTCCTTCTTGATCTATAGCAATCAAAACATCATCTCTATTTATAACGTTCTTAATTTCATTAGTTAAATTCTGTAACTGTTTTTTATCTTTAATATTGCGTGTAAACAATGTTATGCCCAATGGGTTTGCTTTGGCAAATATCCTTTTTTCGGCATCTGTCAATGTAGGTCCTGAACAAGATAGCATTGCTGCTAAAATAGGCTTTGCCATTTCTTTTCCTTAATTTTGTTTAATAATGCTGCTTACTTGTTTTTGTTTTAATTTGTCACTTAGAGCTTCTGCTTCTTTGCGTGTTTTAAATGCTCCTACTTTTAATCGATAGAGCGTACTGCCACCGGCTGCTTTTATTTCTTCTATTTCGTGTGTATATTCCTGTAAAAAAGAATATTTAACTGAAAGCTGATCCCATAATGTTTCTACAGCTTTACGACTGGATGATGCTATTATCTGTGCGTACCATGTTCCCTTTGCACCTTTTAATTCAGGTGCTTTTACTTTTTCAGGCTCTATCTTTTCTTCTTCAATTTTTCTTGCTTCCGATGTCTCGCTTTGCGAATTAATACTTTTTTGTAATTTTATCTCTATATCTTTTATTTTGTTCGGAATAATAATTTTTTCATGACTATTCGTTTTGATTGCTGACAAATCACGATTAGCTATCTGTATCGCACCTTGCGACTCTGCCTTAATTTCCAAGGATGCGTTATTTAGGCTTTTATCTTCTTCAATACTTTCAACCAAATTATCAATATTTTCAGGCATAGAAATTGTATTTTCCGCAATAAGTTTTGGCATTTCAGGTGCCGGAATTATATTTACTTCTTTTTCTTCTTGCGGAATATTATCTACAATATGATATATTTCTCTATTTTGATTATCAATTTCCATCCCACCCGGATCATTCGGCTGTACTTTTGCCGGAAGCATTGCTCTTCTTATAACAGGGATCTCCTTTTCCTTCCCTGCATTATCCGTTGGACCTAAAAATAACCAACCGACGACTCCGCCAACCAATATTCCGGCAAGCATTCCTATAAATCCATTCTTTGCGTGCTGAATTTCTTCTTGGCGACTTTCTATGCTTTGCTGAATACTGGAATCTGCTATTTTTTGCCTAAATCCTTTTGCGCTGTTATCTTGATTGCCATCGAATCCATATAGCATATGTCTATCCCCTTTTATATTTTATTCATATGTTATGATTATAATCATAAATATGTTTACAATCATTTAATATATTTTCGTTTAATTTCTTTTCAGTATTTAGGGAAATCAGATGAAAATTGCAACATTTAACATTAATTCCGTAAAAGCCAGAGCTATACATTTCTTTCTCTGGCTTAGAGATTTTGCTCCCGATATCGTGTTTTTACAAGAAATAAAATGTGAAACTGAGAACTTCTTATTTTTTGAATGTGAAAGTCTCGGCTATAAAGTTGCCGTTCTCGGACAAAAAAGCTATAATGGTGTAGCTATTTTAAGCAAATATAATTTTACCGTTACCTCGCAAAATATTCCTTCTTTCGTTGATGATGCAAGTCGTTATTTAGAAATATTAATATCTCACAAGGGCCAAAAATTTTATGCTGCATCCGTCTATGCTCCAAACGGTTGTTCTCTTAATTCGACAGCACAACAAAGTAAATTACGCTATAAATTGATTTGGTTTGATCATCTGTATCAGCATATTAAAAACCTGAAAAGCTCAGGTTTTCCCATTATTTTAGGCGGAGATTTTAATGTTATGCTGCAAGCAATCGATGTTTTTGATGTCGAACGTTTCCAAGGTACACCTCTCTATATTAAAGATGTCAAAGACAAAATTATTTCTTTAGAATATTTGGGCTTACACGATGCTTTTAGACTTTTATCCCCAAAAGATGAAGGTTACACATTTTGGGATTATACTGCTAACTCTTTTGTAACTAATTCCGGTTTAAGAATAGATTATCTGTTTATTACAGCAACATTGGCAGAACGTCTGCGCTATTGTCATCCGGATAAACATTTGCGCATGACAGAAAAGCCTTCTGACCACACACCGCTTGTTGCAGAATTTGAGGATTTAGATGACTAGATTTTGTTTGATATTGAGCTTCACTTTGTTAGTTAACTTAAATGCTGCTTGGGCACATGAATTTTCACGCATTGACCATTTTTTTGATTTATTGGCGGAGGAATATGTTGAAAAAGCAGATTTCAAGCAAATTTCTCTTAATAGTTCTAAATCCCTAACTCAATTTGATTCCCAAATAAAAATATATCGTACTGATAAAGATATTTTTTTATATCATAAAAACAAACTAATTTTCAGCTTTTCTCTGCCTATTGATAACACTCCTGACTTATGGAAACAATTTATGCATGAGCTATTAAATGCCGCTCTTAAAAATTCTCCTCTATTAAATAAACAAGCTTTAGAAGTTGAAACAACTTTACTGGAGAATATGACTAAACATTTGGATGAATACTCACGAATCGATGATTATTCATCGCCAAAAAATTCTTTTGAAGCAACTTTAAGAAACAACTCTTTATATATAAAGTTGATTTCATTTGCAAACGGACAAGCTGAAAGTATAAAACAAATTATTAGTCAATATCCAAACATAGATGGTATTATTTTGGATTTGCGCGGTAATCATGGGGGAAAATTCAGTGAAGCTATTAAAATTACAGACTTATTTTTAGATAATGCATTAATCACTTTCAGCCAAGAAAAGAATCGTCCAAAACGTTTCTATACATCACATCCAGGTGATGTTTTAAAAGGTAAGCCTATTGCCATTTTAACCAATGAGTATACTGCTTCTGCTGCTGAAATAGTTGCTACCGCGCTAAACGAACAAAGCAGAGCTGTATTAATAGGTGCTAAAACATATGGTAAAAGCAGCATTCAGCATGTTCATCAATTAAATGATAAAGTTTTATATTTAACCAGTGGTTATTTCTATTCGCCTTCCGGAAAAAATATTAATCATATCGGCATAAGACCGGAAATATGTACAACTTTAGACAAGCAATGTTTACACTCAGATTTGACGAATCCGGAAAAAGATATCACTATTGCACTTGAATTTATAAAAAATACCGTCAGCTAAAAATTTTGTTGACATTCACAATAATATCTATATATTTCCTTTAGAATTTTTTGTATTAACGTTAATTGATAAGAGTAAAATAATGGCAAAAGCAGTTAAACTTAAAGTAAAGATGGAAACTGGTACGGGAACTTTCTTTGTAGCAGAGAAGAATCCTCGTACTCATCCGGAAAAATTGTCGATGAGAAAGTATGACAAGAAATCTAGAAAACATGTAGAGTATGTTGAAAAGAAATTAAAGTAGTCTTTTCTTTTGTTTTTTGTGCGCCCTCTTTTGAGGGTGTTTTTTTGCACCTAATCCGGAAAAGCTTTGCGGTATTCCCTTTTTATTTTCTCCATATTGACATCCGTATAGCGTTGGGTGGAACTTAATGAGGCATGACCTAAGAGTTCTTGCACGGAACGTAGATCAGATCCCTCTGCTAAAAGATGCGTTGCAAAAGAGTGCCGTAAGCTATGTGGTGTAATATTTTCAGGTAGATTTAAAAGACGACGAATTTTTTGTAATTTTCTTTGAATAATTCGTGGAGAAACACGATCCCCTTTTGCTCCTAAAAAAAGAGCTGTTCCTGGCTTTAAGTGATATGGGCAGCTTTTCTTATACGCTTCAATCCTAGTCAAAACCACCGGTAATAGAGGTACATAGCGATCTTTATTTCCTTTACCATGTATTTTTACAAATTCATTATTATTCAAATCTTCTACATTTAAACCCAATGCCTCAGATATACGCAAACCGCAACCATATAAAAGTGTTAATATAGCAGCATCACGAATACCAATCCATGGCTCACTGCAATTTTTTGTTGCATATTCCAGTATATCAAATGTTGCATCAACATCTAAAGCACGTGGAAGCGTCTTCGGCAATTTTGGGGTTGAAAGTTGAAATATCGCTGCATTTTCTATTATTTCACTTTCATTAAGCCATCTGAAAAAATTACGCACAGCGGCTTCTTCTCTTGCTATACTAGATTTACCGATATTTTTTTGCGCACGCCAACTGAAAAAATTACGGAAATCTCGCAAACTTAATTTTTCAAGATCGGATAAATTTAGTTTTTCTTCAGTAAAATAATCAAAAAATATATTCAAATCACTCAAATAGCTTAATATTGTATGTTGCGAATAACGTCGTTCCGTACTCAGCCATTCCACCCATTTTTCTGTAGTTTTTATAAGTTCTTCACCTAACATTGTTCTTCCTTCTGCTATCTTGTATTATTGGTAGCACTGATAAGTTAAAATTAGGTTAGGGCATTGCTCTTATAATTTTATTAATAATATTTAAAATCTGTCTCAAAATCCTCCATTTCCTGTTCATGTTCAATTTCTTCTTTTAATATCTTTTCCGCTATTCTGAATGTTTCAACATCCTTACCGTGACATATTTCTAAAATATGTTGATAACGTTCTATCGCACAACGTTCTGCCATTAAATTTTGTGCCACTAAAACTTTTGTATCTGCAACCGATGGCACTTCATAGCGGCATTTAGCATATTTTTTCCATTGCTCCGGATCAAGCAATGGTTTTTCACCTAATTGAATAATCCTCTCTGCCAACATATCTGCATGTTGTAATTCTTCCTTAGCATGCTCATTAAACTCTTGTTCTACATGCGGCCGCTCAAGTCCTTCCGCTATTTTAGCTCCTATCCAGTACTGATAATATGCCAGCCATTCTTCCGCGAATGCGCATTGTAATATATTTAACAATTCTTGCTTATCTGTTTTAGAAATTCTTTGTGCAATATCTCCCATTTTTCTCTCCTTTGTTAATTATTTTCCTCACATAAATAAGCACTGTTCTGCAAATATCAACCTCACCTAACTAATCTTTACTTCAATTTAAACTTTTTACTGTACTTTATGTATGCTATAAAAGGAGATAATCATGATTTTGGTTGCGCCAAGCCTCTTGTCTGCGGATCCCGCCCAATTAGGTAATGAGGTTGAACTTTTAGAACAAGCAAATGCTGATTTGTTGCATTTTGATGTTATGGATGGTCATTTTGTCCCCAATATGACTTATGGACCTCTTATCCTTAAAGCTTTAAAAAAGCATACATCTCTTAAATTTGACGTGCATTTAATGGTTGAGAATCCGGAAATTTTTATTCCGTGGTATATTGATGCCGGTGCCGATATGCTAACTTTTCACATGGAGGCTACAAAAAACGCAGATACTCTTATCCAATACATAAAAAAAAGCGGTTTAAAAGCCGGTGTTTCATTAAGGCCTGACTCAGATATAACCCTTTTATCATGTTTACATGAAATTCCCGATATTGTTTTAGTTATGGGCGTCGAACCCGGATTTGGCGGACAAACTTTTAGAAAAGATACGATTGAGCGAATAGAAAAGACAAGGAAACTTATTCCTTCTGATAAAACTTTAATCAGCGTGGACGGCGGTGTTACTGAGCAAACAGCATTATTGTGTCGGCAAGCAGGGGCAGATATTTTGATCGCAGGTACAACTGTTTTTAAAAACGGTACTTATGCCGATAATATAAAAATTCTTAAAGGAGACTATAAATGAGTAACTTAATTATGGTTATTGAAGATGAAGAAGATTTATCTATGCTTCTTTGTTATAATTTAGAAAAAGAAGGCTACCAAGTTGCTGCAGTTAGAAATGGTTTAAATGCGGTAAGTGAAGTAGAAAAACAACTTCCTTCCGTTATTATTCTGGATTGGATGCTCCCAGAAATTTCCGGCATTGAAATTTGTAAACTTATTCGTTCCAAGCCGGATATTAAAAATATTCCAATTATTATGCTTACGGCTAAAAGCCAAGAAGAAGATAAAATAAAAGGTCTTTCTGCCGGTGCAGATGACTATGTTACAAAGCCTTTTTCCGTGCCGGAATTAATGGCACGCGTAAAAACCAATTTACGTCGAGCACCACTTTTTGAAGAGAAAGAAAAAATTATAACATTCGAAGATATTTCTATGGATCTTGTTGAACGCAAAGTGAAGCGTGGTGACAATTATCTTCATCTTAGTCCGACAGAATTTCGTTTATTAAAAATGCTTATAAAAGAGCCCGGAAAAGTTTTTTCACGTGAAGTTCTTTTAAAATCAGTTTGGGGCGAAAATATCTATGTCGAATCACGCACAGTTGATGTTCATATTCGCCGCTTAAGAAAATCATTAAATAAATACGGACCTGATTATATCCGTACCGTACGAGCCAATGGTTACGCTATTGATAAAAATGCAACTCAAGACAATGATGAAGAAGACTTTGGGGATTTACAGGATTAAAGTTGTTTTCGCATATCTAATGCTAATTTAATCGTCCCATCGTCCATGTAATCCAGTTCAGCACCGACAGGAATGCCCTGTGCAAGTGTCGATATCTTGATTCCTTTATCTTTTAATAAGGAAGAAATATAGTGCATTGTTATTTGCCCATCAACCGTTGCCGGGAGAGCTAAAATTATTTCGCTGATTTCCTCATTTGCAATTCTTTCCAGTAATCCTGCAATGTTTAAATCATCAGGTGTAACACCTTCAATTGCTGAGAGCACACCGCCTAAAACATGATATCTCCCTTTATACAAACCACCGCGTTCCAATGCCCATAAATCGCTGATATCCTGCACAATACACAGCAAATTTTTTTCTCTTACCGGTGATTGACAAATTGAACAAGGACTTTCTGTGTCATAGTTTCCGCAAATTTCACACACTTTTATGTGCTCGTTTACATCTGCAAGCGCTGTAATTAACTGCGGAATAATTGCTTCTCTCTTCTTTAATAAATGCAAAACAATCCGCCTTGCCGAGCGTGTTCCTAACGAAGGCAACTTAGCAATAATTTTTATTAGTTGTTCAATGTAATCACCGGACATTTTTTTCCTTACAGCGGAAACTTAAGACCGCCTAAGCTTGCTCCGCCCATAGCGTTTTTCATGCCTTCTTCAGACATTGTCTCTACTTTACCATGTGCATCATTGTAGGCAACCATAATCAAATCTTCCAACATTTCCACATCATCAGCTGATACCAGAGATTTATCTATAGAAATTTTCTTCATTTCTGATTTGCCATTAATTGTCACACTAACGAGACCGTTAGCAGCTTTCCCTTCTACTTCTGTTGCTGCCAATTTTGTTTGCTCTTCTTGCATTTTTTTCTGCATTATTTGAGCTTGTTTCATTAAACCTTGAATATTTAACATGCTTAATCCTCTTCTTCTATATATGGTTGTATATATAAGTCTTCATTTGGTTCATTTTCGGCCAGTTGCTCAATATTTTTACGAACAATCGTTTCAATTTTAGCCCCGCGAAATTCTTCCAAGATTTTTTTTACTAACGGGTATTCTGCCACATTTTTCTTTTTGGCATCAACTATTGTTTTTTCTTTATCCGCAATTGTTTGCCCTAAACTTCCTTTTGCAATTTCTATTTCCCATTTTTTACCGGTTACTTTGCTTAAAAGCTTATGCAAATTCAAAATAAAATCCTGATTAATATTCGGGCTTATATTCATATTTATATGCCCATCGGAAAATTCATTAATAGAAATCTCATTTTTAATAGAATATTCCATCAAAGCTTTTTTAGAGCTTCCTAAATATTCCAGTAAGTCTTCAACAACATTAAAAGTTATTGTTTCCTGTATTTTATGTGTTACTTCAGAATTTTTTTTTTCGATTTCTAATGGCTTTACAGTGCCTAGATTTATGCTGTTAGAGTTTTTTTTTACTTCGTTTAATATTTCATAAGGGGTAGGCATCGATGCAGAATAAGCTACACGCAGCAATATCATTTCCAAAGCTTCAACTGCTGACGGAGCCATATTTAATTCACTTATACCTTTGATTAACATTTGCCAAATTTTAGATAATACAGCCAGAGAACATAAAGAACTTAAATCCGTAAATGTCTTCTTCTCTATTTCACTTAAGCTGGTAGAGTTTAACAAAGAAGGTACTATTTTTATTTTAGCCATGTCATGGGTGATGTTAATTAAGTCCTGCAATATAATCATCGGTGTTGCCCCATTTGTATATTGCGTAGAAACATCACTTAAAACAGCTTCCATCTCGCCTTTAATCAGTTTTTCAAATAAATCTAAAGTTTGGCTACGATCTGCTAATCCCAGCATTTTTTTAACAACTTCTGTTTTTATATCTGCGTTGCTTAGCACTATTGCCTGATCCAATAACGATAATCCATCTCGAGCAGAACCATCTGCTGCTTTTGCTATTATTTCGAGAGCCTCATCTTCTGCCGGAATTTTTTCATTTTGTAAAATTTTTGCAAACAATCCCTTTAGTGTTTCAATAGATAAGCGTTGCAAATCAAATCTTTGACAGCGCGATAAGATCGTTACCGGAACTTTTCTTATTTCTGTTGTTGCAAATATAAATTTTACATGCGCCGGAGGCTCCTCTAATGTTTTGAGCAAGGCATTAAATGCTCCTTTTGAAAGCATATGCACTTCATCTATAATATAGACTTTATAGCGTGCGTTTGTCGGGGCATAACGTGCACTATCCAACAATTCTCTTACATCATCAACACCGGTGTGTGATGCGGCATCAAGTTCCAATACATCCATATGTCTGCCGGCAGCAATTGCTTTACAGTTTTCACATTCACCGCATGGATGAATTGTCGGACCTCCTTTTCCATCCGGTCCGGTACAATTCAGAGCTCTTGCTATTAAACGTGCCGTTGTTGTTTTACCGACTCCTCTGATACCGGTTAATATATAAGCATGATGCAGACGATTATTTTCAATAGCATTGGTTAAGGTTTGCACCAAGGCATCTTGCCCCAATAAATCTTCAAAATTTTGGGGGCGATATTTACGCGCTAAAACCACATATTGATTTTCATTTGTTTCTTCTGACATGCCTTTTTTCTTCTTATAGAGGCGAAGGGAACCAGACCTTATTTAAACTGTTACGGCTGCTTTCTTCCGAACCTGACCGGGTTGGCAGCAAAATAACCCTGGTCCCTTCATGTTTGTTTTATTTCATATTGCGCAAATAATTGAAATTTGCAAGTTAAAAATAATAATTAATCTTAATTGCTGTTCAGCCAAGACATCACTTCTTCACTGCTTTTTCCATAGAATGCCGGCATTTGCTCATATGTTATATAACGAATATCCATATCGTTTATCGGAGCTTCATTCAGCCTTTTATCAGCAGGAGAAATAACTTGCGGTCCTTCTTTTGTTATTTCCAGCATTTCCAGACTGTGCCTACTTTGTCCGGTCGGTAAAATCTTAAATAACCCGTTTACACCGATAAATCCGCCCTTACTGGTAATTCCTGAACTTAATTCATCTTCATTCTTCGTTGATAAAACAGATGCCAACAAAACGCTATCATAGGCAAAAGAATATACAGGTTTCGGCTGCTCACCAAAAGTTTCTCTATATTTATCAGAGAAATAGCTGTTACCGTATCCTTTTGAAACCATCGGATATACACCATGATACAATATTGTTTCTTTACTTAAATTCGTACCATCCCATGCCGCTGTTCCCATAAATAAAACATCCGGATACATAACATCATTATAAGCAAACATTGATGCTATGGATTTCAAACTATTTCCGCCATCAGCCACCAATACGGCATCAAAATCTTTGCCGGCAGAAACATTTCTGACAACAGAAGAAAAATCAACCGTATTCGGATTATAGAATGCAACCTTTTTCAAATTCACACCATTGGCATTGGAAGAGAGCATTGCCGCTTTAACGATATTCAGACCGCTATTATTATTCGGCACCAGTATTACTAGTTTACTCCGTCCTTTTGACGCCATATATGAAACAGCTCTATCTATCTGTTCACTGTTTAGCAAACCTATGCTATATATTCCTTTTTGTAAAACCTGCGGAGATGTTGTAAATGATACAACAGGAATATCTGCAGAAAGAGCTATTTGCGAGATACTGCTTACTTCTTCCCCCATCAACGGTCCTAAAATTAATTCAGCCCCTTCGTAGATTGCTTTTCTGGCGGCTTCCTGTGCGCCGCTTTCTGTACTTTTTGTATCATAAAATTTTAAAACCAAGTGATCGTTTTTCAAATCGTCGGTAGCCATAAACATAGCGTTTTGCATACCTTGGCCAATGGTTGCTGCTTTTCCGCTTAATGGCAGCAAGACTCCTACATTTAAGGCATTTTCTTTACGCATAGAGTAATTTATCGTATCATAATCCACAATATCATATCTCTGGTCAGAAACATCTATCCGATTATCTGTCAAGCGGTTATTACAGCCCCAAACGCCCAACAAGAGAAAAAATAAGACGATTTTTTTTAACACTTGCATTTCTTCCTAAAATATTAAACAATCTATTTAGTCATTAAAACAAAAAACGTTTGTTGTAAAGAAAAGAGTTAATAAAATGTTAATTTCCGGTTTATATGTCGTGGCAACGCCGATTGGAAACACAAGAGATATATCTTCGCGTGCTGTTGATGTTTTATCTGAGGCAGATGTTATTGCCGCAGAAGACACGCGTGTCACCAAAAAGCTTTTCAGCCTTCTAGGTATTTCTGCCAATAAAAAGTTTGTCCCTTATGAAGACCATTCCGAACAAGAAAAATTTCAACAAATAATAGACATTATAAATGAAGGCAAGAGCGTTGCGCTCGTCAGTGATGCAGGTTCGCCTTTAATTTCGGACCCCGGTTACAAACTAGTGCGTGAATGTCGCAAACAAAACATTTATGTTACCACCATTCCCGGTGCTTGCGCCGTTATCTCTGCCTTACAGTTATCAGGTTTACCGACTAATCGTTTTATGTTTGCCGGTTTTATCCCTAATAAAGACAAGGCTCGAATCGATTTATTCACTGAATTAAAAAATATCAATACCACCTTAGTCTTATATGAAACAGCCCTTCGGATAGAAAAGAGTTTAGCCGCTCTTAAAAAGATTATGCCTAACCGTGAAATTGCCATTGTGCGCGAAATTACCAAACTCTATGAAGAAACAATTACGGGAACTGTTGACGATGTCTTAGAAAAGCTTAAAGCGAATCCGATTAAAGGAGAAATTGTTTTAATTATCGCGCCTCCGGTTGAACAGCGTTCAGATGATATTGATATTGAAGCTCTACTCTTAGCTGAAATGAAAAATTACTCACTCAAAGAGGCGGTTAAAAATATCTCGCAAAAGTATGGCTTAAAAAGGAATGATGTTTATGACAAAGCTCTTAAACTTAAAAATCAGTCCTTATAAATCCGGTTATTTAGCGGAATTTATTTGTCGGATGTATATGCGTTTGCATGGTTATCGAATTATTGCTAAAAACTACCATTGCGGCACAGGCAAAAAGACTCCTAACGGCGAGCTTGATTTTGTTGCGGTTAAAGACAAAACGATTGTTTTTTGTGAAGTTAAAAAACGGCAAAATGATGTCGAATTTTTGCGGGCTTTAAGCTACAAACAACGCGAGCGAATCTTAAACGGCGGACAATATTTTCTGCGTGCGAATCCAAAATATAAAAACCACACCATGCGCTTTGATGTGTTCTTCGTAAAACTGCCGTTTTCTATAAAATGGCTCAAAAATGCTATTTATAGGGATAGATAGCGCGAGTATTATCTGGTAAATTTGAATAAACTTGTTGATTTGTTAAGAAATAACCGTATACAATAATTTTCGTTGGAACAGCCCAAATTCCGACAGGACATTGTCAGTCCAATCGCTATGGGCAAATATAGCTTTTGTGTTACATTGTAATACAGAAGACAGTTGTCATATTGGGCATCTCACCGTAACGGGTGGATGCCAGTGAATAAGGCATATACCCAATAACTGGGCTACTTATCATAGCGATTGTAGTGACAACGTCCACCCACCTTACAAAAGGTGGGTGAAATTGTTTGGGCTGATAGGCTTTTTCACTTTGGGTAAAACCTGTGCTTTTCTTGGTAATGATTACAATAAAATATTCGGCAAACCTTGTTGGCATCATACGCCTGAAGGATTAAAAGAACGAATTAAAGCTGAAATCATCAATTTAATTGAGAATGAAGATGTTGATACCTTCTTGGTCGGAGAGCTCGGTGGCTATGAAAAAGATGCTTATGACACGGTTTTAGAGGTGCAGAAAGAATATCCCTGCATCCGCATAATGCTTGTTATCTCAAAAATAACTGAGCTTCATGAGGTCGGCGAGTGTGATACGCGCTATATTCACCAGCGGAGACCTTGTGATGATTGGATTTACCCCGACAAATGTGCCACCGGATATAGAAGGCTTTGTATCGTCTATCGCAACCGCTATATCATAGAAAACACCGACTTCATCATCGCTTATAACCGATACGAAGGCAAAGCCTATGAATTCTGCAAGGTTGCCAAAGGTAAAGGCGTGAAAGTGATTGAACTGGGAAAAAAACAAAAATAAATTATATCTCTGTCGCGCAGAATTTTTTGTCTTACAAAAAATTCTCTTTGCATCGCGCAACAGAACAGCCTTTCGGCTGTGTGCTACACGCACGGTGCCGCTCATGCCGCGGCGGCAGGAACGTTTGTTCCTACCTAGTACATCACTTTGCTTATAACTCTCTTTGCATTTTAATTGTTGGGCAAGAAAAGTCCCATCCGCGCATAGACCATTTTCCATCAGGGACATCTAATTTTTTAAACCCTACTCTTTCATAAAAAGCCACTGAAGGACCGTTTTTTAAGGTTGAAATAGTGCAGTATTTAAAACCCTGTTCTTTCTTCATTTTACATAGTGTTTCAACAAGTAATCTCCCCGCACCTCTCTTTTGGTATTTCGGATGGCAATATAGCGCATCTATATCAAATATTCCGCTTTCTTTATCTGTTATGTGTGCATTAGCAACCGGTCTGTTGTCCTCAATGGCTAAATACATCATGCCGTCCTTTAAGTATTCCTCGGTCATCTTAATTATGTCATCATCAATTTTTAGGGAATCGAGAAAATCATCCGGCAAATAGCCTCTATAAGAAGTTTGATATGTGCTTACGCGAATATCTGCCACAAACTTTGCGTCCTCAGGTGTTGCCAAACGTATTTCCATTTTTACCTCCTTAATACATCACTTTGCTTAAATACAATCCGCAAGCCGGTGCCGTCGGTCCGGCAACAGCCCTATCTTTCGCCTCTAAAATCTTTTTCACATCGCCAGGTGCAAATTTTCCATCGCCGACACACTTCAATGTCCCAACCATATTCCTTACCTGATGGTATAAAAATGACCGCGCCTCAACCACAAAATCTATCTCATCGCCTTTTTCAATAATCTCTAACTTATCCAATGTCTTCATCGGTGATAAGGCCTGACATCCTGCCCCTCTGAACGAGCTGAAATCATGGTGTCCGAGCAAATACTTCGCCCCCTCTTTCATCTTCTCTACATCTAAAGGATACCCCACACACCACACTCTGTCTTTGAGCAATACTGTCGGGGCACGCCGATTTAAAATCCGATAAATATACCCTCTGCCCACCGCCTTAAACCGCGCATGGAAATCATCATCAACTTCTTCCACTTCTATTACAGAAACAGGCGCCTCGAGAATCCGTAATCTGGCGTTAAAAGCCTCCCTTATGTGAAATAAATCCATTGATGTTTCTAAATCAAAATGCGCCACCTGCCCTAAAGCATGCACACCGGCATCCGTCCGCCCTGCACCAAACACATCAACTTTTTGATGAGAGAACCCTTCTATCGCTTCTTCTAAATAAGATTGGACACTCGCCCCCTCGTCTTGTTTCTGCCAACCGAGAAGATGAGTGCCCTCATACTCTATCGTTATTTTGTAGCGCATTTTCCTAAGCTGCAATTGCGGTTGTTTTTTCTTCTGTTTTAGCAATAGCGCGTTCAAAACCTAAAGCATCTTGCACTTTCCAAATTACACGCAATGCATTCAAGGCATCTTCACCGGTAATGCGCGGTGTTGCTAATCCGTTTATGCAAGCAACAAAATGCGATAACTCTGCTTGCAACGGCTGATTGGTCGGAATAAACAACTGCTCCACACTACCTTTCAAGCCATAATTCATCCATTCCGGAATTTCTTCTTGGTTTACATACGGCATACGCCCTTGCGAGTGAACATTGATACTTTGATTGATAAAGTCCATATCAATATAGTTTGTATCTGTGGTCACGGTTAAAGTACGGACACGAGCTTGCGTAATACGGCTGGCGGTAATATTTGCGGTTGCCCCGTTTTCAAATTCCAAGAGAGCGGTAATGTAGTTCTTACCGCTTATATTATCAGGGGTTTTAACCGCCGCAGCTTGAACATTAACAACCGGAGATTTTACTAAAGATTGAATAACTTCCACATCATGAATCATCAAATCCATCGCCACATCAACATCGGTAATACGACCGCTTGCCGCAGACATACGCTGTGCAGTTAAAGAGCGAATCTTTGATGTATCAGATAAAATTTTGCCCATTTGCTCAACTGCCGGATTAAAGCGCTCAATATGCCCAACCAATAAGGTTACATTATTATTTTTTGCGGCATTGATTAAGCGATAGCATTCTTCTTCCGTTGTTGCTAAAGGCTTTTCAATCATGCAGTGAATGCATTTATTTAAGAAAAACTCGCCGACTTCACAGTGGGCGACAGACGTTGTTACAACGCTAACGGCATCTACATTATGTGCCACTTCTTCCAAAGATGAAAAAGCTTTAATATTAAACATTTCTGCGGCTTTCTGCGCAGATTCTGCAAAAATATCATACACGCCGACTAATTCCACCCCGGGTAATGATTTATATGTTCTTAAATGGTTTTTACCCATCATTCCGGCGCCGATAACAGCAACTTTAAGTAAATTAGACATACTAAACCCCTTTTAATATATTATTTGTTTATTACTTATCACCCATTTTTTCTAAAATCTTCTAACATCTTGTTTCATTTTGTTACAAATTTAACCATCTGATTTTGCGCTATAAATTTTAATATTTGTGTGGATTTTTTTACCATTGTAACAGAAAAGCTCCACCTTGCGGTAGAGCTTTTGTGTGTTAGAGTTTAGAGATTAGACCTTGTAGGCGAACCATGAGTCTGCTTGCTGAGCCTTTTTCCAGATGTCCTGACAAAACTCTGCCAGTTCCGGGGATTTCTGATCACGCCAACCGATTTTTTTAGCTTCTTCTTGAAGAGCTGCAGGCATCTCTGCCAACCATTCGGTTACAGGACCTCCATAGCTACGGCGACGCCATCCGTCGTCCATGTAGAATTTACCATATACACGCACTTTTCCATTTTCTGGATTAAACTCAATGAAAGCGGCTGCGTTAGACCAGTCATTCCGAGCAATTAATGTTGTTTCCATGTTACATATATTTAAGTTAGACATATTCTTAACTTGCGGTATCAGATATACCACAAATTTGAGAGTATGTCAACGCTTTTTGACAAAATTTTGAAAATTAATCAATTTCTGCCAATCTTTGGGCTTGGTCTTCCGTAATCAATGCATCAATAATTTCGCCTAAAGCTTCGCCTGATACCACTTCCTCGAGCTTATATAACGTCAAATTAATTCTATGGTCGGTTACTCTTCCTTGCGGATAATTGTAGGTGCGAATCCGTTCGCTTCTATCACCAGAACCAACCTGCAATTTACGTTTTTCCGAATAAGTTGCATCAATATTAGCTTTTTGTGTATCATAAAGCTTAGCGCGTAAATGGTTCATCGCCTTTTCTTTATTCTTAAATTGTGAGCGGTCATCTTGGCATTGAACAACAATTCCGGTCGGAATATGCGTAATTCTAACGGCGGACTCGGTACGGTTAACGTGTTGACCACCGGCACCAGATGCTCTGTAAACATCAATTTTTAAGTCTGCCGGATTGATATACATATCTACCTCTTCAATTTCCGGCAAAACCGCCACCGTTGCTGCCGATGTATGCACTCTTCCTTGAGATTCTGTTACCGGCACGCGTTGTACACGGTGTGCTCCGCTCTCAAATTTCAGCTTTGCAAAAACATCTTTACCGGTAATTTTCGCTGAAGCTTCTTTATAGCCGCCGATACCATTTTCATTAGCATCTAAAATTTCAAATTTCCAACCTTGCTTTTGTGCGTAACGTTGATACATTTCAAACAACACAGCAGCAAATAGCGCCGCTTCATCACCGCCGGTTCCTGCTCGCACTTCCAAGATAGCATTTTTCTCGTCATCCTCTTCTTTAGGCAATAATAGCACTTTGATTTCTTTTTCCAATAACGGCAGTTTTTCTTTCAGCTCATAATATTCCATCTCAGCCAAATCACGCATTTCTTTATCAAGTGTTGCATCCGACATCATCTCTTCAGCATCTTTAAATGCCTGCATTTGCTTGTTATAGTTGTTTATAGCTGCTACCACCGGCTCCAACACAGCGATTTCTTTGTTGAGTTTTACCAAATCATCGGTTGATGTTTCCGGAGAACCCAACAAGGCTTGCACCTCTTCAAAGCGTGTTACCACACCGGCCAATTTTTCATCAAAATTCATCATTATTCCTTTAATGCATTAATTTATCTGTTTTTCTAACAGGGAGCTTTAAAAAAGGCAAGCTAAAATTAAGAAGCTCGCTTTCACTATTAAGCGAGCTTACAAAAAGTTCATTTTGTTCTATATCGAATCGAGTGGAATATTCGACTTACGCTTTTTGGCGACAACATCCTTTTCTACCCCGTCGATATAGAGCTTAATGTTCTGTGGTCTTCCGACAGAAATAAACAGATTTTTCATGTAATCTAAAGTTCTTTCATCTCCGGCATGAAAAACTCTCTGCACATAGACTTTATTTTTATCTTTTACTTCAACCCATGTTTCGCCGGTAAATGTCATATAAATTCCTTTTTCCGGTACATTTATATTCTCTGTTTTTTCTTCCTTATTGTCTTTTTCTTCTTCTATTCCATCCGCTTTATGTTCTTTTATTTTTTCTTCAGATTCGGTACTCTCACTCTCTTCAGTGTTCTCCGTTGTCATATTTTCTTCGGTATCTTCTTCAGCTTCACTCGCGTCCATCATTGCTTCCTCTGTCGTATCAGCAATAACAACATCTTCTGTTCTTGAACTATATAGACTCCACATGCTATATATAAGTGCAAGGGCTAATATACCGATAATGATGTGCCATTTATTACTTTTATTAGCTTCCGGCTCTGGTGCTTTCTCTTCTTCCTGCACAGTTTCCTCTGTTTGAAATGCTGCTTTATATAATTTAACGACTCTTTCCGGACTTAAACCTAAATAGCGCGCATATGTACGCACATATCCCACACCATACGGAATCGGCGGTAATGTTTCGTAATCCCCCTCTTCTAAAGCTGTTAGATATATTTTCCGAATACAGAGTTCGCTCGAAATATCCTCTAAGCTTTTTTTACTCTTCAATCGTCCGCTTTTTAAAATCGTACCGACATCTTCAACATTAATCTCTGTTTCTTCTGTATTTTCCATAGTCCTCGTTCCTTTTTTCAATTCATTTTGATGTATTAAAACATACTTTTTAATAGATTTCAATACCATGATCAAAAGCATACGCTTTTAATTGCGGTCGCAGTGTTTTTCTTGAGGATGAAAGGATATTATTTAGATAATCCTCTATTCCTTCTGCAGATAAAGACCTTATCATTGCCTTCACTT
This sequence comes from Alphaproteobacteria bacterium, assembly GCA_045603405.1. Lineage (GTDB taxonomy): Bacteria > Pseudomonadota > Alphaproteobacteria > RF32 > CAG-239 > CAG-267. The sequence continues at coordinate 35,437 of JAZUMA010000012.1, forward strand.
TACCGTAAGATGCACTTGATACCGAAAGATTACGATAACCCAAACCGATTAAAGCCATCGCGTCCAGCGGATTACTGGCCATTTCTCCGCACACGGAACACGACACATTCGCCATATTAGCTTCTTTAATAATTTTTTTAAGCATATTTAAAAATGGTGCCGATAAAACATCATATCTACCATTCAATCGCGAATTTCCGCGATCACAAGCAAAGAAAAACTGATAAAGATCATTTGTTCCGATAGAAATAAAATCACAATATTTTAAAATTTCGCGTAATTGAAAAACAACTGACGGAACTTCTATCATCATCCCTAAATGGAATTTCGATGGTAGAGGCATTCCATCTCTTTGTTCTCTCTCATAAGCGTACATAAATGTTTCTCTTGCTTCTAGAAACTCATCTAAATTAGATACCATCGGAAACATAACGTATAACTCTCTACCTGCGGCTGCTCTTATGAACGCGCGCATTTGTTTACGCAATATTGCACGTCTATCTAAGGTTATACGAATTGATCGCCAGCCGATTGCCGGATTTTCTTCTTCTATGTTTGACCAATATGGTAATAATTTATCTGAACCGACGTCAAGGCTTCTAAAAATTACTTTTTTTCCGTCTGCGGTGTCCAATAATTTTTTATAGCTTGCCACCTGTTTATTTAAGTCCGGCATTTTTTCTGATGACATAAACAGAAGTTCTGTCCGATATAATCCCACTCCATCACAATTAGTATCTTTGATATACTCAATATCAAAATCCATCCCTATGTTCATATATAGATTAATGCGCTTACCATCTTTGGTTTTGCTTTTCAGATTCTTGAGCTTTTGAATACGTTCGAGTTCTTTTTGTTTTTCTTCTATTTTAGCTTCGATATATTTAATGGTGTCTTGTGACGGATTTATAAAAATTGTACCTTTTGTTCCGTCGACAGCCATTAAAACACCTTCTTTAATTTCTTTAAATAATCCCTCAATTTTAGCTATCACCGGTACATTCAATGCTTTAGCCACAATAGCTACATGCATTGTTGGGGTACATTCTTCTATGATTAACGCGCGGATTTTTTTGTAGTCATAATCCATTAAGTCAGCTGGTCCCATAGACGCTGCTACAATAATAATATCTTTAAAGTCCTTTTTATCGTTATTGTTGTTTTTTCCGCTTAAATATAAACGTAGCCTATCTGCGATATCTCGTAAGTCATGCAATCTTTCCTTTAAATAGTTGTCTGTTGCTCCGGATAATCTATTCCACATTTCCGCATAAGCTTGTTCCACTGCTGCTTCCGCCGTTAAACCGGAATTAATATGATTGATTATTCTTTTATACCACCCTTTGTCATTCGCAATCATCCTGTAAGCATCCAAAATCTCAGCTTGTTCACCATTTTGCAAACCTTCTATATTAAATTTAGCCTCTAAATCTTTATTCATTTTCTCGCGTGCTATTTCCAAATTTTGCAGCTCTCTATCCTTATCTTTAGCAAAAACCTCCTCTACTGCTTTACGACGATGATGCACAACCACATTACCTAAGCCATATCCGCTGTTTATAACTACTCCGCTCATTCTGTCTTTAGCTAAAATACCGCGGCTTTTAATCTCTTTTTTAATATATTGTTGCATCTCCTCAGAGGTAACCACCTCACTTAGAAACAAGCAAATTGTTTCTAATCCGTCAATTTCTTCTTCGTTATATTCATGCGGTTTAGCAAAATTAACCAGCAAAACTCCCATCGGCTTGTTCCATTTTTTTAAAGGAATCGCTATTTTATAAAAATCTTTTGTACGCACAAAGGAAGTATGATTATCTCCGCCTGCTTTTCCGACGACACCTTCACCTAATCTTACGGATTTTATTGTTTCATTATCTGATGTTTTTGTAATGCATTCAAATGTCATATCATCTGCTTTAACGAATATACAGGCAGAAACAGCTTTTGCCTCTTCTGAAATTATTCTGATAATTGAGTTTAGCTTACCTATACCTTTTTCTGTCTCCGGTTCATTGTGTATCCTTTTGATAACGGCTAAGGCAAAATTTTTATTTTCAGACATTAATTCCCCCACATAAATTCTGCTTGTTTTTTATTTTATACACCCTAATATTCTTATATTCCAGTTTATTTTTTTATTAAAGGATAAAATATATGACTACAAAATATAGTAAAGGTGACCACGACGAGAGACCATGGGGAACATGGGAAGTTCTCGAATCCGGCGAACATTTTTGTGTAAAAAAAATTACAGTTAAACCTGAGGCTGTTCTTTCATTACAACTCCACCATTTCCGTGCTGAACATTGGATTATAGTTGAGGGCAATGCCATGGTTATTCTAGATGAGGATACTTTATACCGCACCGCAAACGACTCTATTTACATCCCTGTCAAGACAAAACACCGAATTAGAAACAATTCTTCATCAACACCTCTTGTCTTTATTGAAATACAAACCGGAGAGACTCTTGATGAAAACGATATTGTTCGCTTTGAAGACAATTACGGGCGCATAAAATAATTTACATATTGTTGAAAACATTTCGATTCATTTTTACAGATAGCTAAAAGTTAATTATTTGTTAATTGATTTTAATGCGTTAAGGAACTTAAAAATGTATCGTGAAACACAATATGATGAATGTTTGCATGATGATGTTATTATATCAGCCTATCTTGAACTATCTGATGAGGTTGTCGCTGATGGTAGCTTTTGCTGGGATTATTCTTTGCGCTTTGAAAATAATTCAGATAACAACATCGTATTGTTAGGTAAGAAATTATCCGTTATACAGGCAAACGGTCAGGAAATTTCTGTTGATTATAATGGCTTTAAAGGGCAGCTTCCGCAGCTTATTCCAGGAGATGACTTTGAAGATGACGGGTACATTACTTCGAAAAATAACGCTATACTTAAAGGAAGTTGCAAAATTCAGATCGGCGACCAGATTAAATATATTGACTTACCTATGTTCAGTCTTATTGCTAATGACAACTTAAACCAACTGTTAAATTAACTTTATATTAGTATATTATAAGGAGATGTTATGCCGGAGTTACCTGAAGTTGAAACAATAAAAGAAGCTTTGGTAAAATCGCTTGACGGTGCAACAGTTAATTCTGTTTTAGTAAGGAATCGTCGTTTGCGTCAAGATATCCCTCAAAATTTTGAAAAAAATATATCTTCAGCAGGTATTATTCGCATTTATAGGATAAGTAAATACATCATTTTAGATTTAGATAATTATCACAGCATTATTTTACATTTCGGAATGAGTGGAAAAATCAGATTTATAAATGAAAATAACCCCTGTTTTGAAAAGCATGACCATGTTATATTTTATACATCAAAAGGTATACTAGCTTATAATGACCCGAGGCGTTTCGGTTTAGTTCTTGAAGTTTCAACAGTTTCACTTCTTTCACACCCTTTATTTATAAAACTCGGTTTCGATCCTTTTGATGAAAAACTATCTGTTTCTTATCTGAAAAATAAACTACAAAATAAAAAAATTCCCATAAAAGTGGCTTTACTCGATCAAACTATTATTTGCGGAATCGGTAATATATATGCTTCCGAAGCCCTATACGATGCTCGTATTTCTCCGCTACGCCCTTGTAATAGTATTACAAAAAAAGAATTATGCAGGCTCATTTTATCCGTTAAAAAGACTCTTGAAAAAGCAATTGATGCCGGTGGTTCAACTTTGCATGATTATCGAAAACCTGATGGAAGCACCGGTTATTTTCAGTTACAGCATGCTGTTTATGGAAAAGAGGGGAAATCTTGTCCTCATTGCATTTGTCAAAAGGCTAAAGAAAAAGGAATCCTAAAAATTATTCAAAGCGGACGCTCAACTTTTTATTGTCCATGTCTGCAAAAATAGGAGATTATTTTATGCGAATCCGTTTTATTCTTCTTTTAATATTTTTTCTGTTTTATCGCAATTCTTTTGCCGCTGATTTTCTTGACGGGTTTGAAGATATTCCCTTGATGTCGGGGTTTAAGCAGATTTCAACCCAAGATTTTTCTTTCGGTAACGAAGAAGCCGGATATATAGAGGCTATTATCACTACGCAGAAAAACTTTCATTTTAAAGATGTAAAAACATTTTATTGCAATAGTCTTCCTTCCCTCGGCTGGGAAATAAAAAGCAATGATTCTAAAAGCCTATTCTTTTCGAGAGACAGTGATATTTTAGAAATATCTCAAATGCAAAAATCCCCAATTATGGTTGTCATCAGCTTAAAGAGCAGAAATTAATTTATTTTTTTAAAAAAAATATATTGACTATCTCAGATTATTGAGTATAAATGTTTCAGAATTTTATTTGGTATTAACTTAATTTTAAACAGGATAAAAAATATGGCCAATCATAAGTCGGCAAAAACAAGAATAAACAGAAACAATAAAAGAAGCATTATTAATGGTGCTCGCAGAAGCAGAGTTAGAACTTTTGTTAAGAAAGTTGTTGCTGCAATATCTGCCGGAGACAAAGAGCTTGCTACATCTGCACTCAAAGTTGCAGAAAGTGAAATGATGCGTGCTGCTCAAAAGGGAGTATTTCATAGAAACAAAGCTTCTCGTACGATTTCTCGTTTGAGTCAAAAAATTAAAGCTCTCTAATTTCTATTTATTTTCGTTTAAGCGCAAACACTGAGTCGTTATATCGGTGTTTGCGTTTTTGTTTATTTTTCAAACACTTAGCTCCGAATCCTTATCGAATCTGTGTCAAGCAATTTATTTACAAATTATTAAAAAAAATATTTGTATTTTCTTTTTTTGTTCAATATCGTTTTTCTCAAGTTATCAAATTAACTTTTTTACTTAATATTATACTTATTAATTTGTCAAAATTTATAAAGTGGGAGATGGATATGGCCGAAGAAGCATTTGCAAGTGATGTTAGACCTGTTGATACGCAATGGAATCAGATTTGCAGTCAGCTTAAAACAGAGTTTGGAGCGACAGCATTTGACAGTTGGCTTAAGCCTTTAACTGTCGGAGATTTTGATAATGGGGAGATGACTATTTGTGCCCCAACCGCATTTATGAAAAATTGGGTTATTGCACACTACGCAGATAGAATTAATAAAATTTGGGAACAAAAAAACCCAAGTATTAAAAAGGTTAATTTTGTTGTTCAAAGTTCCTTTAAAGATAGAAGAAGCTTTGACACATCCTTATTAAAAAAAGTTTCATCAACACCAACACCGCAAAATATTTATGGGTGCAATATAAACAGTAGAGATTTTGGCTTGGTTTCAGGGTCAAGCTTAGCCAATGATACTGTTAAAAATAATGCTTTTAATAATGCTGCGCCTCTTAATCCGAATTATACATTTGAAAATTTTGTTGTCGGTAAAACAAATGAATTTGCCTATGCTGCTGCGCGTAAAGTCGCTGAAGCAAAAAATGTTTCTTTCAATCCTTTATTTTTATATTCAAATGTCGGTTTAGGAAAGACCCATTTGATGCAGTCAATTATTTGGCATATAAAAAAGAACGATCCCAATCGGAACGTAATCTACTTAACCGCAGAGCAATTTGTTTATAAATTCGTTAAGGCTTTGCGTTATAAAGATACCCAAGCATTTAAAGAGCAATTTCGTTCTGTTGATGTTTTAATGGTTGATGACTTTCAGTTTATGGGGAATAAAGGGACGACTCAGGAAGAGTTTTTCCACACCTTCAGTTCTTTGGTAGAAGAGGGCAAACAGGTTATCATTTCTGCAGATAAATCCCCCGCAGATTTAGCAGGCATTGAAGAAAGACTTAAATCCCGTTTGATAGGAGGATTGGTTGTTGATATTATGCCAACTGATTTTGATTTAAGAATGGGGATTTTACAGAAAAAGGCCGAACTTTTAGGTATAGAATTACCACAAAAGGTAGCCGAATTTTTAGCCCAAAAAATTACATCAAATGTAAGAGAACTGGAAGGATCTTTGAAAAGAGTTGCCGCTCATTCGCAATTCCTTTCCGGTAAAGAAATTACTCTTGATATGACACAAGATGTTCTTAAAGATATGTTGCGCTCTATTGACCGTAAAACAACTATTGACGAGATTCAGAAGAAAGTTGCGGAACACTTTAATATATCTGTTAAAGAGTTACAATCTTCGCGTCGTGCTCGTACGGTTGCTCGTCCGCGGCAAGTTGCCATGTATTTAGCTAAGCAACTTACATCTCGTTCTTTGCCTGAAATCGGACGAAAGTTCGATCGTGATCACACAACAGTTATGCATGCGGTTAGAAAAGTTGAAGAGCTAATTGTTGAAGATCCGGTTTTGGCTGAAAATATTGAAATTTTGAGAAGGACTCTTGAAAACTAAATTATCTATAAAAAAAATTGTTGAAGACTTGTTTTTTAACTTCTGCTTTTATTGTTTCGTGATAAATTGTAGGAAGGAAGAAACAAGTCTTTTTTAGGATAAAAATAATGAAATTCACAATTGAACGTGCAAATTTTTTAAAGACTCTCAGCCATGTACAGAGCATCGTTGAGAAAAGAAATACTATTCCGGTTTTATCTAATGTTCGAATCGAGGCTAAGGGTAATGTAATTAATTTCAAAGCAACAGATATGGATATTGAAATTACGGAATTGGTTGAAGCTAGTGTAAAAGAAGAAGGTGCGACGACTGCTCCGGCGCATATGTTGTACGATATCGTCAGAAAACTTTCTGACGGCTCCGATATTGAGTTGACTTATCCGAACGATAAAGGAGCATTGACCATTGCTTCCGGTCGTTCAAATTTTTCTTTATCAACTATCGGGGTTGAAGACTTTCCACTTATTTCCGGTGATGATTTGCCGGTTAATTTCGAAATCAGCAAAGATGAATTGAAAACATTAATTGACAGAACACAATTTTCTGCATCAGTTGAGGAAGCACGTTATTATTTAAATGGTTTATATGTTCATGCCAAAACAGAGGGAGAAACAAAGGTTCTGCGTGTTGTTGCTACAGATGGACATCGTTTGGCCTGTGCCGAATCACCGCTCCCTGATGGAGCTGAAAAGTTAGAAGGTGTTATAATTCCGCGTAAATCTGTTCTGGAAATGCGTAAACTTTTAGATGATGCAACTACAGATAATGTTTCTATGGCACTGTCAGAAAATAAGGTTCGTATTTCTTTTGAGGATATCACATTAACGTCTAAGCTTATTGATGGAACATTTCCTGATTATGAGCGCGTTATTCCGACTGATAATGATAAAATTTTAGAAGTAAACGTCAAGGATTTGGCTGCTGCTGTTGATCGTGTTTCAGTTGTTACCGAGCGTAGCCGCGGTATTCGTTTAATCACAGATAAAAATCATGTAACAATCGCTGCATCTAATGCAGAGTTAGGTAATGCAACTGAAGAGTTAGAAGCTAAATACGATAAAGAATCGATTGATACCGGTTACAATTTCCGTTATTTATTAGATATCTTGGCGCAAATCAAAGGTGAAGAAGTTCGCTTTAGTTTATCTGGTTCTGCCGCTGCTACTGTTATTAATGATACTTCAGATAACAGCGCCATTTATGTTTTGATGCCGATGAGAATCTAAGTGATTACGCAAACAGACGTTCATTGCGATATTTCTGAAACTAAGGTTAGGTCTGCTATTCGGCGCCTGACTTTAGTTAATTTTCGGAACTATAAATATTTACGTTTGGATATTGATAAACCTTTTATTGTTTTAAGCGGTGAAAATGGTAGCGGAAAGACTAATGTCTTAGAAGCAATATCATTTTTATCGCAGGGTCGTGGGCTTAGAAATGCTAAGCTTTCCGAGGTAAAAACGTTTGATTTTCTAGAAAGTAAGCAACCGACTCCTATTTTTATTAATAACAATGGTTGGGCTGTTTCTGCGCTGGTTAATCGTCTTAAGGAAGAATTCACTTTAGGTACATCTGTTGAAACACAAACAAAAGAGATAGACTATAATCAAACCAAAGAATTTGAGCGTCGCATTGCGCAGGTAAATAATCAAAAATTATCTTCGCAAAATGAGTTTGCAAATTATTTATCACTGATTTGGATTACACCGCAGATGGACAGACTTTTTTTAGGAAGCACACAACATCGTCGCCAATTTTTAGATAGAATCGTTGCAGCATTTGACGTATCCCATGCACAACGATTATCTTCGTTTGATAATCTTTATCGGCAATGGTTGCATATCTTAAAAAGCGGCAAAATCAATAATAATTGGCTTCTTTCTTTAGAAGAACAGCTGGCCGGAATAGGTGTTGCTATTGCTGCAGCCAGACGCGAACAGGTTTATAAACTTAATCATTTTATGGAAGATAATCCTGATGACACATTTCCGGATGTTATTTTAGAATTAGACGGGACAATCGAGCAAATGCTTAAAGAAAAACCGGCAGTTCTTGTAGAAGACTACTATCGCGAATCTCTTTTACAATTGCGCAAGATAATATTGGGTGATGAAATCGCCCCGCCTATTAATAAAACAGATTTAATAGCGATTTATAAAAAGAAAAATGTACCGGCAAATCTATGTTCAACCGGTGAACAAAAGTCTCTTTTATTAAGCATTGTTCTATCTCAAGCCAGATGTTTAGCTGCACATCGTGGTTTTCCACCGATTTTACTTTTAGATGAAATTGCCGCTCATTTAGATAATAGCAAACGCCATATTTTATTAAATAAACTTGCTGAACTTCAAACTCAAGTTTGGCTTACCACAACGAATCCGTTTGAGTTCTCTTCGCTTAATGGTCAAGCTCAGTTTTTTGAAGTCAAAGATAATTCTATTTACCTATCCCAAAATATTCAATCATTATGAGCAAATATCTTTATTGTATTATCGGTATTTAAAATTGCTCAAATTCCTGTTTTAAGTTTCTCTCAAACATTGTACGAATTGTTTGTTTCACATCAGCCCCTTCGTAGACTGCTTTATATAATGCCTGACATATCGGCATACTGATATTTTCTTTATCGGCAATATTTTTGACGGCCTTTAAGGTGTAATACCCTTCGGCCAACTTACCAAAATTTTCACCCTTTGCCAACATTTCACCGAACATACGGTTATGGCTATGTTTAGAAAAAAGTGTTGCTTCATAATCTCCTAAATGGGATAAGCCATAGGCTGTCATAGGATTTCCGCCAAAATGCTTAATAAATCGTCCTACTTCCACCGGTGCCCGTGCCATTAGCGCGCCTTTCAAACCATACCACTCCAATCCGTCTAAAATACCGGCAGCTATACCTATCACATTTTTCAGTGCCGCGCCGATTTGATTACCAATAAAATCTGAACCATAATAGAAGCGAATCAACTCGCTTTGCAATGTCTTTACAATTTTTTCCTTCACTTCCGTTTCATCGCTATCAATTACAGCGCAAGAAGGTACTTTCTTCATGTAATCCTGCACATGTCCAGGTCCGCCTAAACTTGCAACATGAATCGGTTGGGTAATTTCTTCACGCATAACCGTACTTAATACTTTGGCATCAGGTTCTTCCAACCCTTTCATTGCCAATAAAAATGTTTTTCCGGCAATATTGTATCCGTTCAACTCTTTAGCTAATAGGCGCAGATGTTGACTACCGATAGAAATGATGATCAAATCGTTACTTAAGACTTCTGCAATATGTTCATGCAAAGACATATTATCCGTTAGTGATAAATACGGATTTTTGCGTGTTTCTTTTAATTCAATAAAATCCGGAGCATCCGGCTTGCTGTATATTTTTACCCTGTCCATGTGACAGTAATTAGCTGCATACCAAGCTAAAAATGTACCCCAACGACCACTACCGATAACAGAAATTTCAGACATCTTCCGTTCCTTTTCTTGTAAAAACTATATGAGGAATTTAAAACGCAAATGTATTCTTGGCAAACCAAGTTTTCAAGAAATCAACAAGGGAAAGCTAAAGGTCTTTTCAGAGTTTCTTTTTTGCTCTTTGGCGCCCGATTATCGCATTAATATAATCGAATTTGGTAAAATACTGGTAGGCATAATCTACCCCTTGTTTATCATAGCTGTAAAAAACCTTATTCGCTAAATTTTTAATTGCCTCATCGATCTTCTTAAAAGCCTCATTATAGTCCTTGCTGTAGTTATTTTTGGTTTTTTTTTGCACTAAATCATGGTATGCAGCAATTACTTTTGCCGTTTCATCTGCTGAATTGGCATAGCCTTTCTCTTCAAACGAATGCATAATCTGCGCCGTCGTTTGGTAGAAACATTTATTCGTTAAAATACTTTTTTGTGTTTCATTTTTGCTGTCGATAATCATGGCAAGAACGTAAACCTCCAAAATACATATTTATTCTATATCATGGTTATTTTATTTTGCAAGCAGTTTTCGTGATATTTAATATTGCAAAACAATAAATTTCATGCTAGTATGGGTACATAGTCAATAAAAGGAGGCTCAAATGGACTTTACGTTTTTGAAAGAAGAGCAGATATGGGGCGATGATGCCATGAAAGTCATGAAGCGTTATGGCACGAAAGTTGCGCCAACGGATCTGACAGTCATATTGGGTGGCTATATGACCGATGATGATCGTACTTCTGAAAACGATTTAACTTGTGCCTCTTGGTCCGCGTCTTCTCGTGAAAATGTCTACGTGCGTTGCGTATTCTATGAGGGCGCTAAGTACTGGTCTTACACGTATGAACGTAATATCTCGGCGCGCCCCGCTTTGCCTCCATCGGAGGCATCTAAAATCAGCCCGAGCATTGCTCGGGCTATCGCTGGAATCCGCGTAGCGGAATATGGTGAATACCCGCAAACGGTCGCCGATGAACGCACCAGTGCAAAATTAGAAAGATTACATGATTCAAGCTCTCTCCGTCCGACCGGAAAAAATTACACATTTGATTCAGTTGGTTTAACCGATTATGGCACGTCTTTTAAGGCCACATCTTACCCTGAATATGAAATGGATGGCAAAAGGTATATCCGCGTTCCTGGACGGCCTGCAGACGGCGATAGCGAGCTATCCACAGGGGAACAGGTAAAGGAAGGGAAACCCTACTGGGTTGAGGTCCAGCCGATAGAATGGTTGATGGATCCAAGCGGCACCATGGTGGCCAAGAAATGTTTGTTCGCCGGCATTCAATTTGACACAAAAGACTCATATGATGGCGACTTTTCCAAAACGTCCATGAAGCACTATTTGGACACTTATTTTGCCAAAGAAATGGAGCCGACCGAACGTATGGAAGTAAAAAAACGTTCTTCCGGCCTTATCAATTTAGCTAATAGACTTCTCAAAGGTAGATAAGTTAGTATCTTTTTATTCTTTTACATTATAGATTTTTAGCTTCTTTAATGTTTTTATAAAAATTATTGACTTATAAATAATTTATCTTTATAAGCTTTGTTTGAACCGAGAGACTTTTGTTTTATAAAGTCTTTAAATAATTAATAAATTAACCGGAGATTTAATATGAAAAGAACATATCAACCAAGTAAGCTCGTCAGAGCACATCGCCATGGGTTTCGTACACGCATGGCTACGGCAGGCGGTCGTAAGGTTTTGGCTGCACGTCGAGCAAGAGGTCGTAAAAGACTTTCAGCATAAATTAAACAGATGGTAAAAATCCATACTTTAAAAAAAAGAAAAGATTTTCTAAGAGTCGCCGCAAATTTCTATATTGCTACGCATAATGTGGTTTTGCAGGCGGCTCGTAGTTTATCTGATACAGATGATTTTTTTGTCGGCTATACAGCTACCAAAAAAATCGGTAATGCTGTTTGTCGTAACAAATCAAAACGTCGTCTACGCGCAATTGTGCGAGAAATATTAGTTCAATATGCCTTAGTGCATACAGATTATGTTTTTGTGGCGCGAAATACAACAGCAACATGTGATTTTTCCGAATTGAAGCGTGATGCAATCTATGCTTTAAAAAAAATAAACAAGAATTTTATTGTTTCCAGCGAAAATTCAGATGTTTAAGTTAATACATTCTGCTGTTCAAAAATTTTTAATCTGTTTGGTCTTATTCTATAAGCGAGGGATATCTCCTTTTCTTCCCGTTGCCTGTCGTTTTCAACCAACATGTTCTGAGTATATGATTGAGGCCTTAAAAAAACATGGCATCTTCAAAGGTATTTATTTGGGAATCAAGCGCATTTTTCGTTGCCATCCATGGGGTGGTTCAGGTTTTGATCCCGTGCCGGATAAAAAATCAGATAAAGATAAGGCTAATCGTTGATAAATACTTTACAAGCATACTTTTTTAGATTAAAAGAAACAATATTTTGTAATTATATCTGTCAGGAGACATTTTTAAAATGAATGACGAATCTAAATCTTTAGCAATGGCTGTTATTCTTTCTTTTATTGCTATTTACAGTGTTAATTATTTCTTTGGTTTGAATAAGCCCTTAGTTTCCTCGTCCACAAATACTGAAATTTCACGCCCGCAAGCCAAGCATGAAGTAACCGAATCTCTCTCTGAAGATGTTGAGGCTCTGAAAGAATCATCTGTTGTTTTGGCTGAAGATACACGTTTACCTATCATGAATTCATCTCTTAGAGGTAGTATCCGCTTAAAAGGTGCGCGTTTTGATAATCTCTATTTACAAAAATATAATGTTGATATAGATGATGCTTCGCAAAAAGTAGAATTATTGAAACCGGTGCAAACCGCGAATCATTACTTTGCAGAATTAGGATGGCTTTCTTTGGATAACCGTGTTCAACTTCCATCTGCCACCTCTTTATGGCAAACAGATGCAAAAGAATTAACAAATACTACGCCAGCCACATTATATTGGTACAGTGATACAGGTCTTGAAATTTCACGAAAAATCTCTTTAGATAATAATTATCTTTTTACTATTCAAGATACTGTTATTAATCATTCAGGTGAAGAAATTGAAATTTTTCCTTACGCTTTAATTAATAAAAATATTAAAGATTTCACCCCGACCCGTTCTGTTGTGCATGAAGGAATTAGCAGTGTTGTTGATAAGACCTTAAAAGAATTTAAATATTCAGAATTAAAAAAAGATAAAAGTAAATCCCTTGAAACAAAGGGTGGTTGGCTTGGCTTTTCCGATCGCTATTGGTTTGTATCTTTCATTCTAGGTAAAAAAGAAAAAGCGCAGTTCTCGTATAAAAACAATGATAATGATAACTACCAAATCGATTATCTCGGCTCCAGAATAATTGTTCCGGCAGGGCAAACAAAAACGTATACTTATCAATTTTTTGCCGGTGCTAAAGAAATCAAATTGCTTGACCGCTATACTAAAGAAAATAATATTCCCAAATTTGACCTAGCTGTTGATTTCGGCTGGTATTATTTCCTGACTAAACCATTCTTTTATATTCTAGATTTCCTCTATAGCTTTTTAGGAAATATGGGGTGGGCAATTTTGCTTTTTGCAGCTCTTTTAAGGTTATGTATGTTCCCAGTTGCCAATAAATCTTTTACGAGTATGGCTAAAATGAAAGCCTTGCAGCCTAAAATAAATGAAATACGTCAAAAATACGGTAATAATCAGATGCTTATTCAACAAGCAACAATGGAATTATATAAAAGAGAAAAAATAAATCCGGCTGCAGGCTGTTTACCCATGTTTATTCAAATACCAGTTTTCTTCTCTTTATATAAGGTCTTAAATATATCTATTGAGATTCGTCATGCTCCATTTATCGGTTGGATAAAAGACTTATCTGCTCCTGATCCGTTGACAATTTCCGAGTTAACGCATATTTATATTCCTGGTTTCTTAGATATAGGTTTATGGCCGATATTTATGGGTTTAACTATGTGGATACAGCAAAAGCTTAATCCGGCTCCGGTTAATAAGGATCAGGCCAGAATGTTTGCTCTAATGCCTGTATTTTTTACCTTTATGCTCGGACATTTTGCTTCCGGTTTGGTTATTTATTGGACACTAAACAATATTCTCTCCATTATTCAGCAAAAAGCCATTATGCGTAAAAACGGAGTCAAGTAATGGCAGAATTGACGGCAGAAGAAAAAGCTTATCGACTAAATAAAGGGGTAGAATTGTTTCGTAAACCTTGCGACTTTATGCTTAGTGTTGCTCACTTAAAGCAATTACCTGCTGATGATTTGGTAGAAGTTGCTTTTGCCGGAAGATCTAATGTTGGCAAATCAAGCCTTATTAATGCTCTTTTCGGGCAAAAAAAATTAGCAAAGACGTCATCTACTCCCGGTCGTACACAGCAACTTAATTATTTTAAGCTGGATAATAGTCTCTATTTGGTTGATTTACCCGGTTATGGTTTTGCTAAAGCACCTAAAGATATCGTCAAAAACTGGCAAAATCTCATTAAGACTTATCTTGTCGGCCGTGCTAATCTCAGACGTGTTTTTTTACTTATTGACTCCAGGCATGGTATCAAAAAAATTGATGAAGAAATCATGGATATGCTCGATAAAGCTGCTGTTACTTATCAAATCGTTTTAACTAAGATTGATAAAATCAGCGCTAAAGAATTGGAGCATATTTTTACCGAAACTAATCAGAAAATTACTAAACATACTGCTGCACATATCGTTGTACTTAAGACCAGTTCAGAAAAAAATCTCTTCCTTGATGAACTTAAGGCGGAAATTGCCGAATTAATTGCTTAATCTTAAGTAATCTCGGTAATACCCCTGATATTGCCATCACGCACAATTTGTACAACGTGTAATCTACGACGCATTTCGGCTATTGTTTTTTCTACATCAATATGCGGTTGTGTACGCATAATACGTTTCACGAAAGCCTCATATGCTGCTGTTGAACTTTCAGCGTGAATCGTGCTTAAACAATTATCATGACCGGATCCCATAAGCTCCCAAATTGCAGCGGCATTGCTCGTTGAAATTTCTCCGCCAATAATAGCATCTGGTGTAAAACGCACAATCAAGTCAATTACCTTAGAGTAATCCATGCTATTTGTCTGTTCCGTACGAGAAAGGACGATATGTACATGGTTTGGTTGAGGCACATTCAACTCCCTTGTATCTTCAACTGTAACCACTCTTTTATGGATATCCAACAGTTTTAAAAGATTGTTTAACAATGTTGTCTTACCTGTACCGGTACCGCCACTGATTAAGATATGGTCTCCTCTTCTTAATGCTAACAATAATCGTTCATAAGCATCGTCAGGGTCCTTTATATTTTTCAGCGGATTAATTTGTTGAAGATCTTTTCCTTGTTCCAAACCATAGTCCCTAAAACCAAAAGAAACATCTTCCGTGTGTAAACGAATTGTTATTGCGACTCCTCCAGAAGCACTGTCATCTAAATCGTACTCAATATTTTTTCCTGCAATACCGGTAAAACGGTGTCCTCCTGGAATACGCGCATATACAACAGGAGAACCATTAATCGGATCAAAGTTTAAATCATTTAAGTTTGCCACAATATGCAATAAATTTACTAAATACTCTCTTGTTAATTTCGGATCTTTATGATTAACCCATGGAAAAGCTCTTTTACCACGCAAACGCAGCCAAATATCTCCCGGATGATTAATGGCGACTTCTTCTATATTCTCTTGCTCATACCAATAGGCAAGCGGCCGTAAAACCGAGCACAGTACTTGATCTTCCAACTTTCCCATTGCGTTTACTCCCTTGTTCCATTTGTCATTTTAACATAACTCCTCTTGGGCGTCAAGCTATGTTAAAAGTCTAAATCAATTTCACCCTCTTCTTCTTCTTTACTTTCTTCCGGCATCTTAGCTCCAGTGCCATCCGCTGCCGGCGGCGGTAGAGCTCCTGTATTTGAACCTGATTTATTATTTCCTTGCTTTCCTTGAGCCTGATTACGATTATTATTGGCATTATTATTGTTGTTTCCTTGAACTTTTTTCTGCTGACGATTATCCTGATTTTCATCAATCAGAACATCTTTAACTTTTCTGTCACCATCGTCATCATTATTCTTATTATTTTTAATGTCATCTATTGTTCTCAACCATAGATCACGCATTGGATATACAATAATACGCGTACCTGCCGGAATATATGTTACTGCTTGAATCTGTTTCTTCTTTTCGATAATTTCATTTAAAATTTCATCCATCTTATCTAAGAAATTCTGCCTTGCATCAGATGCTGCTTGTTGTTTAGATGTTTCCACCTCACCGACAGCATCTTCATTAGCCGCCATCAAATATGCTAACGCAGATGTGGCAACACTTCCTAACAAAGGCACGGTATATTTTTTGAGTATCTGCTCATCAACATAACCTAAAGCACCACCACCGCGTCCTTCTGCGTCGCCTGTTTCCGCAGAGCTTATGTTAAATGCTATACCATCCGGACGAATAATTCGATACCAAGTAATTTCCATTTTCAAACCGCCACTGTTGGCATCAAATCTTCCTTGAGAAGACCCTCCTTCATCCGTACTCCCGATAATCCTACTGCCCGCAGGAATAATCACATTACGTCCTACATCTCCATATATATTTCTCTCTACAATTGCCGTTACAGGAGCATCTCCAAGTGATATTACAGAGCGAGCTAACACGGCTGGAATCGGCTTATCCGCTGTAATCATCTTGCTCATATCAACACGCAAAGTCGACATATTTTCATTAGTTTTAGCAAAGCCAATTGAACTCCAATCTTTATCCCAACCGGAGTAAGATTTTGAATTATGTGCATTGATAACCTTTCCGGATAAACTTTTCCGGCGATCATTATACAATCGTTGCAAAATGGCAGCTCGACGCGGATTATATCTTCCTCCCGGACCAATTCCGCCACCAGGACCAACATTCGTAATTTCATCTCTGTCATTATATGGCGATACGGTAGCGCCGCTTACAACATTCTGCCACCATTTGCTATTTGAAGCTTTAGGGGCACCGGCTTGCTGACCATTAAAAGTTCCTTGATAATTTTCGCTGCTGTTTCTTTTCTCATTTATGTCTTCATTATCTTCTGTCATTTGTTCTTCATCATAAATCTTTCCTTCGCTTAATTTTCCATTTTCTTCAGCATCATTCACGTCTTTATCATCTTCTTTGTTATCTATTCCTGCCGGAGAAACTGAAATACCTATATTCTGACCATTCCCGCCTATAACACCGTCTACTTCTTCAAAAAGTTCGCCATTTTCTAACATATTTTCCAAATTTTGTTTATCTTCATCTTGATTATCTTTATCTGCTTTGGCTTTTTTATCTTTTGTTGCAGAGAGTAACAGCTCTTTATGATAATATTGCAATGGATACGCTGTTGCTATAGTATTGCCTTCATTGTTTATTATATTCCCATTATCTGCCAACGTTCCTATTTCAATATTCTTGGCATCAACAACATTCCCATCCATGCCCAAATATCCTATCACGTTGTGGCTTGTATCCCTTATATCATAGTCTCTCAGTCCGCGTGCAATTAAATTCTGCTTCTTATCTAAAACAAATCCTTGATATATTTGCCCCTTTATTTCCCCCATTATACTATAAACTTTACCATTTTTAGATATATAGCCTACTGTATTTCCTTCCTCATCATATACATATAAATCATATAAAGCGAAGCCTTCTCTCCCATCATTTATTTTAACAGCGCCCATATAATCAACTTTACCAATAACCTCTCCATTATCAGCTATGACGTTACCTTTTTTATCAATTCGACCTAAATAATTATTGTTATCATCGAATGCCACTGTATATTTAAATAGAACACCGATACTTTCTTTAGTGGTATTATCTTTAACATCTCCTTTAATATCGACAAAGGCTATTTTTTCACCAGATGCTGAGATGATTTGTCCTTCAAAATCCGTATAACCTACTATTTCATTATTAAAAGATATTACAGATGTATTCGGAATAATTTGTCCTACAATTTCATTTTGCGAATTTCTGATTTTTCCATAAATGTCTTGACAACCTAAATTTTGGTTTTTGGTGTTCAAAACATTACCCAAAGCTGTCTCCACACCGATTATTTCGCCGTTTTCCCCATTTACTGCTTGCGGATTAATCACATACCCCAGTACTTCTTCAGAATCATTGATAACTTGGTTATTTGCCAGCAACATTCCTATGTATGTTCCTTTACTTGTTCTAACATCTCCATTATCTGATACAATTCCCAAAAATTTGCAACCTCTTGTTACAGCAGCACCATATTCCATTGCTTTACCATACAAAGCACCCTGATTGTCAACGACATAACTTGTTGAGCTTATTTTACCAATCTCCCCACTATTTTTCATTACCTGTCCTGTCAAGATATTAGCACCAATATAATCTCCATTTATACTTATACTTAACGAAGAATTTCCGGCCGTTCCTATTTCTTCATTTTTAACGTTCTGCTTAACAACTTGCCCTTTGGGTAAGATCCGACCAATTACTTGATTATCTTTAATTACCATATTTGCATTACTAATTATTCCAAGACTGTTTCCCAAAAAGTCTGTTGCATACATTTTATTTATAGTTTGCCCTAATAATTTGTTCTCACCACTTAAAAAATAGCCAGGGCCTAACAATTTTCCTTTATCATTAATACTTATGTTATCTAATCGTCCATTACTCAAGATATATGCTAAAACATCTCCGGCTGCAGTATAAATACTTGATGATAAATAGCTCAAACCATCAATAACACCATTTTCATCAAAAACATAACCATATGGCGAAACAGTATATGTTTCTCCTTTATAATTTATAGCAGAATCGATACCGCTTATTCCTATAAAGCTGTTGTTCAGATCAAAAATAAAATAATTAGCGAGCAGTTTCCCTATTTCTTTTTGCTTATAATCAAAAGCTCTGTTCTTCTGCATATATCCTTGTTCATTTCCTTCTAAAGATAAAACGGATCCGTTTATTGCAGCATTTGCTCTTAATTGTCCTAAATAATCAAAAACTGGCCCTGCCTGATTATATAATCCAATCACTTCACCCTTTTCATTAACAACCTGCCCGGCCGCTCCTATCCTACCAATAATCTTTGTTTCCTTAACAATATTTCCATCAGGATTTAGTCGTCCGATATATTTTCCATCAAATCCATTAAAAGTTGCTGTTAACGGAAGAGTAAATCCTACAACATTCCCTTCTTTATCTATTACCCTGTTTGCAAATATGGTTTGAGCAATACTTTCTCCGTTCCTTATAATATCACCATTATAGCTCACTATTCCTAAATATGTTCCATCATTCTTAAAAGCATATCCGTTTTCTACCGTGTGTCCGACGGCTAATCCTTCCGCATTGTAAACAAAACCGTTGGCATGTATTGAACCTATATTATTTTTCTTTAGATCCATTACCTTTCCATCCGGTGCAATACTGCCTAAGAATTTTCCAATTGAAGATACAACTAATTTTGATACAACCAATTTACCAATTAAGCTTGCCTTATTATTGGTATTTGCATAAGAGAAGACGTATCCGTTTGGTGAAATAAAGCCATTGTTATTTCCACTCAAATCATAAAATTTTCCATCTCCGGAGATTCGTCCAACAATATTTCCATTATCATTATAAACCAATCCGGAAGAAACTACTGCGCCAATAATGTCATAATTATTATTCACGACCAAACCGCTTGGTAATACTTTTCCCATTAAACTGTCATTTGCTGATGTAACAGACCCATCGTTATTAACCTTTCCGATAATACTATTGTTTATCGAAACAGCTATTCCTTTGGGAACAACAGCCCCAATTAATTCATTTGCATCGTTAAAAACAAATCCGTCAGCCGTAATATGACCAATAACCTCTCCCATAGCCTCGTTATCAAAATTGATTACTGATCCATCAGGAATTACTTTTCCCAGCACATCACCATTAAAATTTATTGCATTAATATCTACTGCCGATACCTGACGCGTCGCAAACAAAATCATAAAAAGAATCGCTACTATTTTTCCTATTTTAGATATATTATTTTGCAAATCAGTTCCTCCGATTTTGAGCGACTTCATCAAAAATGTAACCATCAACTTTATTGCGGCTGTTGACGTATGAACCATTGCTATTTAAATAGCCTATCTTTCCATTAGTCGTGCTTAATACACTTCCGTCAGGAGCCAGCCTGCCCAAAAATTTTCCGTTACTACCTAATATATTAGCACCTATTTTATGCGGATGTCCCATAATTTTTCCATTGTTATCTACAGCTAAATTCGGAGAAATAACCTTTCCTATAATTTCTTTTTCCTGATTTATGACTTGACCATCGGCCATAATATACCCCATAATCTTATCTTCAAGTCCTATAACAATGTCTTTATCTAATACTTCTCCCAATAACTGCCCTTTATAATCTACAGCTTGGCCAGAGCTTAAAATACGACCTATTTTTTTATTATCTACCGAAATAATATCACCACTGGCGCTCACTTGTCCTATGATACGACCGGCAAAATTTAAGACGCTGCCTTTTTTCATCGTATTATAGTTGGCATGAGAGCTTCCTCCCGGTAAAATCATCGTTGTTATTATGTTTCCCTGCGTATCTATTATTTCACCTCTGCCATTCAAATAACCACGAATATTGCCTAATATATCAATAACTAAATCTTCTTTTGTTACCTCTCCTATAACTTGTTTATTTATATCCAGAATATGACCATCTGAACTGACACTGCCTATCGTATTCCCATCCGGATCTATTACTTTTCCACTGCGACTTACATAACCTAAGTATGAGCCATCGTAACCAACGCCAACACCTGTATTGACAATACCTCCTTTATAAAGTCCTTTTTCATCAAACATTCTGCCATTACTATCAATCCGTCCGAGAACATTTCCTATTAAATCTATTACCGCACCATTATCATCAACAAAACCAACATAATCCCCATAAAAATCAACTACATTGCCCTGCGGCATTATTTTTCCAAGTTTTCCTGAATAATACGCATTTCCATCCGCTACAAATTTATCAACAGAAATACCTTTATTATTATAGATATATCCATCTGCAAACAATCGGCCGATTATCTCTCCTTTTGCATCGATAATGATATTTTTATCCGGAAGAATAGTTCCTTGTACAACTTTTTGCGGATTAACCAATATTTGATTAAACAATATTTTCGTGTTAGGTATTACTTCCGTACTGTCGTATCCGTATGGAGACAAATTATTAACAAAATCACCGTTTATGTCATAAGCTTGTGTCTTATTGATAATATGACCGATAATAAAACCGTCACGATTAAGAACTTCTCCTTCAAGATTTGCGCAGCCAACCGTATTCAGACCATATTTAATAGTTCCATCGGCACTTATAGTCCCCATAAACTCACCACTATGATATAAGGCATATCCAGGCATAAAAATTTGTCCTATTTTTTTACCCTCTTTATCTAAGATTCCACCATCAGGATTTTCACATCCAAGATATTCACCTTTTTCATTGTGTACATAGCCATTGTAATCTGCTTTACCTATGATGTTGCATTTGCTATCTCGTACCCAACCTATTTTCACAGCTTCACCGACATATTTGCCATCACTATCAACTATACTGCGATCAAACAACATCTTATATCCGGTATCGTTACCTTTTTTCCTTACATGTGCATCCCTATCAATATATCCCAGTTGTGTGCACCCCCAACCGACTGCGTTTCCGCCTAATACAGCTTTACCTATTATCTCATTATTATCTGCACTTTTAATTAAGGCATTTGGCAGAACTTTACCGATTATTTCCTCTTTGCTATTAACTACTTCTCCTCTGTTATTGATTGTTCCAAGACTATATCCTTTCGGAGAAACGGCAATCATATCTTTCTTTATTACCGCGCCGATTTTTACACCTCGTAATGTTAAAACATTACCATTCTCGTCTATGTAGCCGATAACAATTCCGTTAGCATCATAAACTTTGCCATCTTTACCTACATAACCGATTACATTACCCTTTTCGTCCACAGCTAAATTTGCATAATCGCCGACCTTGCCAATAATTTTACCGTTTTCATCGCTAATAAACTCCATCTCATTACCGGCATGACCTATTATCCGGCCATCCTTATCAACAATAGATCCGTCTTCGCGCATGTGTCCAATCATATTGCCGGCTAGATCATAAGCTACACCTTTATCATCTACATAACCAATCACATTGCCATCTTTATCTAAAACAGATCTCTTCTTAACAACTTTTAATTCTCCATTACCTTTCGCGACAGCTCTTCCTATAATTTCTCCGCTACTTTTATAAATAGAACCATCCGATCCAACAACACCTATAATTTTGCCATCTTTTCCTATTACTCGTCCGTTCTTATCTACATAACCAATAACATTACCATCTTCATCAACAGCAACTTTTGCATATTCTCCGGCTTTGCCGATTATATTGCCATTTGGATCATGAATAAGCCCATCTTCTCCCATATACCCTATTATGTTACCGTCAAAATCACGGACGGAACCATCTTCATCGACATACCCAATTACATTACCGTCTTTATCATATGCTAACCTTTTATTGGCGGCAACTTTGCCTAAAATTTCATCGGTTACACCAATAATATTACCGGAATCATCTACAAAACCAACCAATTCACCATTTTGCCCATATACATTTCCATCTTTTCCAATGTATCCCAAGACATTACCATTCCCATCTACAGCCAAACCGACGACGTCTTCTCCTACTTTACCGATTATTTCTCCATTTTCATCAATAATTGTTCCATCTGCCTGAGCTTTGCCTATTAATTTTCCATTAAAATCATAAATGTTGCCATCTTTATCGGCCCAACCGATAACATTACCATCATTATCATATGCCAAATGTCCAATTTTTCCGACCGAACCTATTATTTCACCGGCGCTATTCAAAACATTACCATTCTCATCAGTATAGCCTATTATATTGCCGTCAAAATCATGAACTGCACCTTTATCATCTACCCAGCCGATAACATTACCATCTTTATCATAAGCTATGTGCTTACTTTCTCCGGCTTTTCCGATAATTTCTCCGTCAACGTCAACAATATTGCCGTTTTTATCTACCATTCCGATGACGTTGCCTTTTTCATCTCTTACCTTGCCATCTTCATCTATCCAACCGATGACATTACCTTCTTTATCATATGCAACTCGTCTGCTTGCTCCGGCTTTCCCTATTATATTGCCATTCCTATCTATTATATTGCCATCTTTATCGACTTTACCTAATACATTGCCTTTGAAATCTCGAACGGTACCATCATCATCAATGTAACCGATAACATTACCATTTTTATCATATGCTATGCGTTTTGTTCCTCCGGCCTTTCCTATTACTTTACCGTTCGTTCCAACAATATTGCCGTTTTTATCTACCATTCCGATGACGTTGCCTTTTTCATCTCTTACCTTGCCATCTTCATCTATCCAACCGATGACGTTACCTTCTTTATCATATGCTATGCGGCGATTTTCCTTTCCTATCTTTCCAATAATTTCACCTGTACTGTTTAAAACATTACCGTTATCATCAGCGTAACCGATAACATTGCCTTTGAAATCTCGAACAGTACCATTTTCATCTATCCAACCAACCACATTTCCTTCATCATCATACACTAAATTTTTATTACTGCCGACTTTACCAATTATTTCGCCATTTGTTCCGATAATATTGCCATCCTTGTCAACAACGCCTATAATATTGCCTTTTTCATCAATTACGTTGCCGTTTTCATCTACCCAACCAATAACATTACCATCCTTATCATACGCTAAGCGGCGTTCTTCTCCGGCTTTTCCGATTATATTGCCGTTCTTATCGATAATATTGCCATCCTTGTCAACTTTACCCAGTATGTTGCCCTTGAAATCGCGTACTGTACCATCTGTTTCGACATAACCAATAACTTTACCATTCTTATCATATGCTAAGCGGCGTTCTTCTCCGGCTCTCCCGATTATATTCCCATTAGTACCAATAACATTGCCGTCTTTATCAACATAACCTAAAATTTCACCATCGGCACCAATCACATGACCATCTTCATCTACCCAGCCAATGACATTACCATCCTTGTCATATGCTAACTTCACGCTTCTGCAAGCTTTGCAAATAATTTCCGCTGTTGCGATTACTTCTGATTTATCATCCACATAACCGATAATTTTATTATCCTTATCGTATGCAAAGTTATTTTCTTTTACAAAACCTATTACATCTTGCTGACGGTTAAGTAATATTTTAGGATCTTTTTTATCTACAAAGCCTATAATATTATTTTTAACAGCTAAAACATTCCCTTGTGTATCTATTAATCCTATAATTTTTTCGTTGTCACCGCGTGCATATCCTTTACTATCTATATATCCAATAATCCTATTCTCTTGAGGAATAACATTCAGTAATGTACCTATTTTTCCTACCATTCCCCCTTTAGAATCTATAATATTATTGTTTACATTCTTTCCTAAAATTTTATTATTGAAATTTTTTGCGGTATTTTTATCCAAATAACCAATAATTTTTTGATTATCATTATAGATTATTTTTTTACGAATACATGTTTTTCCGATAACTTTGTCACCTATTTTTATGACATTACCATTTTTATCAATATATCCAATCATTTTACCAGTTTCATCGACGACATGACCATTATCATCTACATAACCGATTATATTTCCATTCTTATCGACGGCCATTTTACGATGTTCTCCAGTGTGACCGATCTCTTTACCATTCTTATCAACAATTGTTCCATCTGATTGCATTTTTCCAATCAAATTTCCTTTAAAATCTCGAACACTACCATCTGTATCTACATATCCTATAACATTTCCGTCTTTGTCATAGGCTATTTTTTTATAAACACCTGCATTACCAAGTATTTCTCCGTTGGTTGCCACTATATTACCATTTTTATCAACAATACCTATAAATTTTCCTGCACAGTCAACAACCCTCTTTTTATCATCAACATAGCCAATAAATATCCCCTTAGCAGAAAAAGCTAATTCTTTCACTTCGCCGACTTTTCCAATGACATTCTCTTTATTATCAACAATTACTCCTTCTTTATTAGCATGTCCGATAATTGTTCCACCACAAGCAATAACCTGCTCATTTTCATCAACATATCCCATAAATTTATCTTTTAAATCTAAAGCAATATGCCTTGACATGCCAATTTTTCCAATTATTTCTTCTGTTGTGCCAATTATTTTTCCTTCATTATCAACATACCCTATAAGCTTACCATCTTTACCGTAGACTCTTCCTTGTTCATCTATATGACCTATAACATTACCATTATTGTCATAAGCTATAGTTGCATAATCTCCGATTGAACCGATTTTCTGCCCGTTTTTATCGATTATTTCACCCTTATCATTTGCTGTCCCGATCAAATTTCCCTCGAAATCGTAAACATTGCCATTGTCATCAATCCAACCGATAACTTCACCTTTATCATCCAATGCTAATCTCTTTTTGGTAGCGCCAAATGCTGAATCCTTTGTTCCTATTACATTGCCATTCTCATCAACATATCCTATTACTTTACCATGCTTATCATAAACCTGTCCTTGTTCATCTGTATAGCCGATGATATTACCATCTTTATCGTAGGCTAATTTTGCATATCCGCCTGCTTTACCAATAATATTGCCGTTTTTATCAACAATATTTCCATCTTTATCCGCTTTTCCAATGACATTTCCATTAAAATCAAGAACATTCCCCTTATCGTCAATATAGCCGATAACATTACCGTCCTTATCATACGCTAGACGTTTACTTGCTCCGACTTTACCGATAATATTTTCTTTATTTTTATTTCTAACAACATTTCCATTTTCATCTATATAGCCAATAACATTACCATCTTTATCATATGCTAATTTTCGACTAGCTCCGTTTGTACCTATTTTTTTACCGGTCAGACTATATACATTTCCATTTTCATCAACATAACCAACGATATTTCCGTCTTTATCGACAACACTGTTATCCGGCATAACGACACCCAATACATTACCGTTTTCGTCAACGACAATATTTCCTGAAGATGTTACATGTCCAATAACATTACCATTTTCATCAACAACTTCACCATTTTCATTTAGCTGCCCGATAATTTTATTCGGATCATTTATATCAACAACTGTTCCGTCCGGCAATACTCGTCCTATTATTTTACCATCTTTATCATAGACAAATCCGGCTTCTATAACTTTCCCGATAACTTCACCGTTTTCATCAACAATTGTGCCGTCAGATAAGGCTTTACCTATAACATTTCCTTGCAAATCGACAACTGTACCATCTGTCTTTACATAACCAATAATATTGCCATCTTTATCATATGCCAAGCGTAGATTTTGTGCCACACCGATAATGTTTCCTTCTTCATCAACAATTAACCCTTCTTCATTAACTCTACCAATTATGTTTCCTTCATGATCGTAAACATTGCCGCTTTCGTCTATATAGCCAATAATTTCGCCATTAGGACCTATTGCTAAGCGATATCCACCTGCGGTTTGCCCCTTGTTGCGTTCATAGCGCCCGCCATTTCCTTCTCTGATTTGTATATCCTCAGGATATACAGCTTTTCCGCGAATACTGACCTCTTCTGACTTAGCATTCGACCGTCCTAATCTTGTCTCATACCAAATAACTTTAAAATTATTCTGAACATTACCAGGTAAATGCGGAACCCAAGAAATAACGACATTACAAGTTGCTTCTCCTTGCAAGTCTCGTCCTTTGCATTGGTCTCTATAAACAAACCCATCTTCCGTTTCTGCTGCCAGGTCGACTCTTTCAATATGTATACTTTCCGTCCCATCCGTTCCTATTGTCAGTACGCTTTGGTTCTGCGTATCTACACCCAATATAAATTCATTCATATTAATTTGTGCAGGACTGATTGTTATAGGTCTTTTCTTTTCGCTCTCACCACTTGCATCAGTGTTTATAAAAATATCTGTATTCTCTTCCTCAATATTAGGTAATGCACTTTGATTTTCTTCATAAGTCGGCAGAACAACCTCTTGTTTATAGTTTTCTCCGTCAGAAGACAGCATAAGCAAACCAAATAAAAAGAGAACACCAAAAATCCCGCCGATAATTAATATTAGCTTTCTTGTTTTCTTTTCATATTCCTCAAAACGTGTTTCTTCGCTCATTGTACTCTGACCACACTACAAAAAATTCCGTTTTGTCCTAATTGACTACATACTTTATCGCCTTCATCCAGACTTTTTACTGGCCCCACTCTTAGATGAAAAACATCTTTTCCTTGTCCGTCAGCCGGTGCGTCAACAGAATAGAACGGTTCGTATTTTCCCAAAGAAGCGGCATATTGACGAGAAATTGTATTCCACAGCTTTTCTAAATTACTCACATTTTCGTCTGTACCCAATTCAATAGAAATATTCGTATTATCTGAAGTACTTTGTTTGCTGGTCTTACGCCACTCTTTTAGCAAAGCTTCAGTCTCTGCTGAAACAGCATTTTTCTGTTTACCATTATCGACACTAGGTTTTATAAGCACAGGATTTGAATTATTGCTTGATCCGCCTTTTGCCGCTTCGGTGTTAGCTATTTCTGCTGCACTTTTATCAGACTGATATGATACATCAACATTCTGAGGCTGATTATTATAGTCAGGCGTTATCATTTCAGTTTTTCCAACTGTAACATCTGCTTGTCCTGTCACTTTAGGTGCAGACATAACAGGTGTTACTTTCGGCAGAGAATCTAAATCTACAGATGTTTTTTCTGTTTTTGCAAATGAATTTGAGCTAAAGAAACTTGTGTCGGCATTTCCTGATTGATTTGTATTTATACCATATACATCTTCATAACTGTCAGGAGTTGTTAAATTATTTCCATTACCTGGTGCAGATGCATAGCGATTTTGTTCATCCCATTCATTGGTTTTCGCATATATCGTATTTTCTAGTCCGTCCGAATCCGCACGACGCAATTTTAAGCAAACCATTCTTTTACCGCTACGCAGTACCATATCGCCCATTCCTTCAACTATAATTAGACGATTATGCGGTCCGGCCGCTCTAAACCCGACAGGCGTTTCCGAGCGCTCAACTATTAATGTTACTATAGGTCTTTGTACAGCTGTCAGCGCTTTTTCACCTAAATCGATGTATGTAAAAATATTATCGCGCCATACACGCTCAGGTGCAATAATAATATCATCCGGATTGGGTACATATACTTCAATATCAAATCTAAATTGCGTCGGATCTACCGGTATATTTTCAATCCAATCCTCTTTTTGATTATTCCTGGTATAGGTCGAATCGGCCAAAAGCCCATCTTGAGAATATATTCCATTACTGGCCGTATGACTGCTCGTCCCCATTCCGTTGCCAAGCATGTTTCCTTTATTCATTTTTCCTTTTTTATCTACGACTTCAATATCAATAATAGAATTTGTAATTCTATCAGTGTTTACCGTTTCGCTCTGCACATAAAAGACGTATTTGTTACCGGAACGCCCGAACACTATCATATTAGTATCTACTCCTACATAAGAAGAAACGTCAGGATACACCATTAAACTTGATGGCCCCTCAATACTTGCATTAAAAGAAGTCCCATCGCCTAAATAAACATTTTCAATTACTTCCCAATTCGGAAAATTAATCAAAGTATACATTCCTTCTCTTAGTCTTACCGGTAAAACCAATTCCGGTGTCCAATAATATTTGCTGTATCCAGGACGACTTTGCCCCTCCCCCATATGTTGCAAAGGATCTTTCCAAGCACTCTGCATCATGCCGATAGATCCACTACCTAAATAATTTAAATTTGTCGCGGCATAATTTCCTTGAGTTTGATCAACATTTTGATCCAAATTATTTTTAGTAACCTGTGCTTCTGCACCTTGAGCCCAAGCGCCTACACTCATTACTATCAACAAAAAAAATTTTAAAACCTTAGCCATATTATACCTCAACGTTTAATCCTTTAATTTTTATCACTTTTTTCCATTTGATATTGTAACACGGTGAAACCTAACGGATTTTTCAAGCGATCATTAAATCTTGCTGTTTTTCCTCTGTATCCAACATATAAATGAGCGTTCCACAATCCTATACGCGGAGCGCCGTAGCTTGGCATCATATCTGTTGTTTTAAAATCAACATTCCACCAACCGCCGCCTGTATCATTTACAGAAATAATACTGACTTTTCTCTCTAAATTATACTTACGAATAAGCTCCATAGCTTTATCAGCATGTTCTTTACGGAAATTACTATATGTTGCACATTTAATTTTCTTCTCCTTATTTCTTCTCCTGTATCCTTCACATTCCGGCTCGGGTATTGACATTTCAAATATTTTACCGTTTTTCCCCCAGCGCAAATCCATTTCATCCGTATCTGTCAAAAAAGTATTGCGCAATATAACGTACTCACGAACGAACATTTCTGTCAGATATTTGTATTCTTTTATTTTTTTTGCCGGTGTAATTTTATAGATTTGCTCTTCTTTGTTGCTAAAAATAAAAAGATACGGCTCAACTCTATAAAGAGGCATTGTTGCCGTAATTGCATATGTTAATATAATATTACAGCACAAACTTACTGCGAAAACTATAGCGAATGCGCGGGCTGTCCACAAATAACGCTTCTCCGTGGCATTTTCGACGATAACATCTGCCGCCCCCTTGCGTTGCCCAGACGGATTGGCGTTTGTTCTTTTTACATTGCCATGTCCTTCAAGCAATACTTTCTTAGTGTTGTCTGCAGATATTTGATCGCCCATAAAAATCCCCCATTAAAATCAGCTCATTGCCTTAAACCAGTCAGGAAGTGTTTTAGGCAGTTCTACTTCTATGCATGCACAAGGAGATAATTTCAGTTCATATATATCTTTACCAATGCCTACCGGTTCCGGCTCATAATAACTACCAATAAAATTACAGGCTGCCAGAACAAAGATAATGCAGATAACCATTAAAGCTTTATACATAATTCACCTCTTTTAACAAGCTATTCTTTTTCTATAATTAAACTTTTAATTTTAAAAGTCTAATTAGAAAACAAAATGCATGCACTTATCAACAAGCTAAATTACAATAGTTAGATTTTAGCGCAAATTATTTAATAAGACTTTAATTTTCAATTTCACTCTGACTATATGTTCCCACATAGAAACCTAAAGGATTAAGCAATCTTTTGTATGCTATTCGCCGGTATGGATTTGTTCCACAGCCTATATTTACTTTCCAGTATTTCTCTGTAATTTCCGGTCTTGTTTGTTCCGAGCTGTATTCACTGACTTTACTAAAACTGAAATCATAGGTTTTAAATACAACTTCCCATATATCACTTTTTTCACCACCGGTTCTCTTTACCGAAATAATTTCTACGGATCTGCTTGCTTTACTTGCCTCCATTTCTTTTTGCAATTTAGGATATACCTTTGCAAATTCTTCATAAACTTTCTTATTTGAAAGATAAGAAACTAATCCGCCCCACATCCAGCGTTTCTTCATTTCAGCTTCATCTTTGATATATGTGTTGCGTAATTCAACATACTGTTTAATAAAATTAACCATCACTTCTTCGCGTGATTCCATCACAGAGTTTTCATTGTTGTTTCTTAGTACCTCTTTTGCATTTACATATTCTCTTTTTACAAAAGAATCCGAATCAGAAAATAGTGTAAAGATTTGCCCATCTATTAATATTCTCGGGACCAGCGTTAATAAAACTAAACTTGAACAAACCAGATAGATTAAAGATAATATTGCAAAAACAGCCATGAGCCTTGACACCCATTTATAATATATCAACTTAGCTCGCCGAACTTCCACCACTTCTTCGGTAATAAACTCGGGCATACTGTCTTTATATGTTTTATCCGCTATTTTTAAAACTTTTTGGTTTTCTATTCTAGCCATTTTATAATCCCTTATTTTCCTTATATATATAGAACGGACAATAAGGAACGACTTGGCTCTGATTTTCCATAGCAGAAATAGCTAAATCATCATTCTCTATATCTACATCCCTATCTATTTTAGCTGTTTGAATTTCTCCATTGTTGCCGTAGGCGTTATCTTTTACTTTTTCGTATATTACTTTGTTCACCTTTTCCAAATCATACATGTCCTTTATTTGAATATCGTCAATATTTATATCTGGTGTAATCATTGTTATTTCTAAATTATCAACCGCTAATATAGCCATTTCTTTCATAATATCGGTTATATATTCATAAACAAGATTTCTGTCTTCTCCGCTGTATCCATTCAAACTTCTGAAAGCGGTGGTAGCGGTGGCGAGTTTTTTATTTTTATTTTCATCCATCAAACAGAATAGCTCTTGATAATAGTTATCTTGTTCTGATTTTTTACAATCTATTCCGTTATAGACATCTTTACTATATTCTTCTTTCTCGCCGTAGACCTTATCTTCTACTGATTTTACAAAATTTTTAAGCAGAATATCCGTACATGTTGATTTACCATTTTCACCTTTCAAAACCATTGGATTACCGGCTTTATCTTTTTGCTTATGTATCATGTCACAAACGTCACTTAGGCTTGATTTCATCTCTTCTTCGAGCTTTTCTAAATTTTTACGCGCATTATATTCTGCATTTACCATCTCTAAGAATGATCCAAAAACGTTATGCGTAAATGAGGCATGTTCTGCTTTTTGCCGATTAATATTATTCTCAGTCTTTTCTGCATCTTTTAAATATTCATTTACATTTTGTTGCATCGGCCTATATTTCAAATCTTCTTGCAATAACAACCCGAGTTCACTATAATTTGCAAACATGCTTAAGTTTTTGCTATTTTTCATTTCCTGAGAATCTACATATTCTTCCGCTTTATTTTCTTCTTTCGGACCATGACCGGACAACAAATGACATATTGCCGCTCTTTTATGTTTGCTATATTTACTGCATGGTTTTTCATAATAAGGTTTAATATCATAGCATTTTTGTATTCTATTACCAAAAGGATTGACGCTTGTATAAACAAATTCTATTTTTTGAACATCATCGTTGTTTCCTATAACATCATAGATTTTTTCTCCTATTTTACAAGGGTACGTTCCGCCTCTTGCTATAATTGTGTTATAATTATCATTGCTTCCGTTTTTCAATATTTGTTCAAGTCTCGCAGATTCTAGTGAACGTTCACCAAATGTCTGCTGGTATTTTCTATCAGCACGCAAATTCGGCCTTGCCAATAGATATCTCCATATTTCCGGCATATATTCCCAATCCCTTGCATAGGGATCTTCTATACTCTGGTATTTTTTATTCAATAAATACGGTATAACAGGATTTCTCTTATATTTTGGTGTATCATCGTAATCATTGGCACTGTAATAAAATACCTCGCGTACAGGCGGTAAATTAATCAATGGCTCTTTCGGGGCATAATAATCTCTACCGGCATTCTCATCGCTACCATTTAAAGATTTTTCATAATCATCCTTTCCTTTGTAATCGTATCCTCTCGCCGGTAAAGCAACGAAGTATTCTTCATCTGCTCTTAGTTTATTTTCACCCGTTTCTTCATCTGTTTCTAATACATCTTCCGGGATTCCAAATATATTTGAAATTTCTGTTTTATCAGCAATTTGTTTAAGATCTTTTATTAGATCATTATGCATCGGTACCACTTTGTCTTTGTAAATTTTTTGACTACTGAGATTAATAGCTTTTGTGCAATTTTCACAAACACCTAACTCTGTTCTAACAGCTTCTATTTTTTCTACTGCATCTTCTTGTGCTTTTTTAATCTTTTTGTCAGCTTCTTTTATTTGTGCTGTAACAATTCCTGCTGCTGCATCTACTATTTTGTCTACCACCTCTTCTACAACTTCCAATGAAGTATAAGCTCCTGTCGCTGTTATTCCAAATTTGGTAAATGTGTTATCTATTACAAATTGTGCCGGGATATCGAAATCATTTTGCAATATTTCCGATAATCTGTTTCCAATAATTTCATCCTTGATCTGTGATTTGACCACTTCTTTAAGATTACTATTATCTTCAAAAATCTGTGTTATTGTTGTCTCTAAATCGTTTTCCGAATATTTTGTATTTTGACAAACTTTTTTACCTATTAGTGGCGGTTTTCTCTTACATTTTGTTGGTTTTTCGCTGTTTTCCATACGTTTTTTTGTTTCTTCCCCTAATTTCTCTTCCATAAAATCTTCAAATTCTTTATTTACTGCTTCTATTTTTTCTTGGCTTGAATTTGCTCTATTAATGTATTCATCTGCGAAGTCATCATTTTTATCTTTAATTTCTTCTTCTATATCAGTAATTTCTTTCTTTAAAATTTCTCTTTTCTCTTTATTAATCTTAATAATTCCTTTTTGCTCTTCAATTGCTGCTTCTGATTCCTTAATCGCAACAAATTTACCAGGATTATCGCCATTGTCTTGCATGGCTTCAAATGTCGCTAATGAGATTAAATAATTTTCTGCGCCTTTATTGCACATTTGCGTGAGTACAGCTGCTTTTTTACAGCTATCAGGACATCTCCATTGCAGATTATCTTGTTCAATTTGGCTCTTTTCATAGTCTAATTTCATAAGTTTGTAATCTATGGCACATCTGTTTTCATCACTATTTTTTGCTTGACGTTCATTCAACATCTTTCTTTCTTGTTCTATGCTTTCTATGCGTTGTTTAGCAAGAGTTAAAGCTTTTTGCGCCATATTTTTCTTTATTGCAGCTTTATCATTCTCTTCGTTCTGTCCGTTTATCTGTTTTTGAATTTCAGTTATTTTCTTTTTCAACTTATTTATTTTTTCTTCATGCTCGCTGATAAATTCTTGTGTCTCATTATTTTCACTTACCCTTGTTTCTATGACTTTATATAATTTATCTTGTGCCACAATACGGCCTTTTTCATTTGCTTTATTATACATCGCTATGGCATTATCCTTAGGCGTGCCGGCACAATTACCTAAAAATTTATTATAGTAGCTCTTAACCAAATAGCCGACAGATAAGTCCCATCCTGATGACGTGCATTGATTTGTATCATTACTGCCGATATCTAACTCTTTTCTTTCATATCCTTCATTCTTAAAATCACAATTTTTATTTAGAGAAACAACTTGATTCCAGCTTCTTTCATATTCTCTTTCTTGTTTTTCACCATTCAAATCAATATATATTATTTTTCTGTTTGCCGTAATCTTACCTGTATTGCTATCAGCGTAAACTGTACAGCTTACTTCTGTTTCATATCCGTTACTGCCTACACAAAATTCTCCTCTTGCCCTTTCTTTTGCCTCGCTCAAAGGTGCGCAGTATGCAATTGCATCTATCATCTCTGATTTTTCTGACAGTCTTTGGATTGTTTTTTTATCCTCTTCTTCATATTGCAGATTTACCCCATTTGCTTTCGAAGCTGCTATTTGATATGAATTTACCGCTGTATCGATACTCTTCACGATTAATTCCATATTTCTATATTTTTGCCGCAAATAGTCTTCCTGAAAGCTCTTTTGATCATTCCAAGGTTCAAATTCCATTTGCTTCTCTTTAACAAGTTTCATCAGCAACTCAGATCCTATTTGCCATGGTGTTTCTTGGGCAATTCTACTTCCTAAGTTAATATTATCGATTCCTGTTGCATCTTTCAAATAATTACTACCACTGTCATCCAACTCTGCTTCTTTTTCAATTTCATCCATATCCTCTGCTATTGTATCAACAGTGCATGGATGTAAATCTTTTCTCTCCCGAATAACCACCCCGTTCTCGTCAACAACCTTACAATAGTTGCTTTCATCCAGCCTATATCCCATCGGACAATGCTCATAAAATCCATTGCA
Source organism: Alphaproteobacteria bacterium (assembly GCA_045603405.1). Taxonomy (GTDB): domain Bacteria; phylum Pseudomonadota; class Alphaproteobacteria; order RF32; family CAG-239; genus CAG-267. The sequence goes on from JAZUMA010000012.1 coordinate 70,226, forward strand.
ATCTTCATCACTGCCTATAATTTTATTCATTGTTCTTTGTTCATATTTATTGACTAGCCATCTTGATAAAGAACCGACCTCTCTATTCTCATGGTCATTATAATTTTTGGTTGTTCCCCATACATACTCCGGTTCTTTCACTTTATAACTATTCCAAAATGTTTCTGCACATTTTTCACTGTTTATCAATGCATTAAGTGTATTTTCATGAATTTCTTTTGCTATTAAATATTGCCGATATTTAGTTTTATATTTCGGTAGCTGTACTTTCATATTATGCCATTCAATTGCCTCATTTAAATGCGTTTCAATTTCATCTATGTTTTTCATAATCTCAGCATTTTTCATATTTTCCAGTTGAGCTTTTTCCTTATTATATCCAGGGCAGCCTTCGCCTCCATTTTTAAAGCAATCACTCTGTTTTTTTGTATTTAAAATACTACTTTTAGCATATACTCTTTCGTTAATATTTCTTGAGGCAAAATTATAAATCTGCGGAATATACTTCTCAGCATTGCTTTCATTTAATTTAACAGGTGTAGCCAGCTTCATTTGTGTTGCTGCACGATAAATTGCCTCTGTTGCGGTTAAGTCCTCGACAATGCGCATCAACCGATCATATACTGTACTAACAATATAGGCATTTTTCATTTGTGCTAATATCCCCGGATTATCTTCCCCTTGCTCCTGCGGATTATCCATAGAAGGAATCTCCACCATTTCTAATCCAAAGAATGTACAATTACCACTTTTAATACTATTTTGGCATTCTTCCAAGCGATTCAATGTCTTTTCAACCAGCTTTAAATATCTTTCCGTCAACAAACCTGTAAAATAGGTATCAACAATTACATCTTGCTGATATTCAATAGATTTATTTCGATATGCCGTTTCTATAATTTGGTACCCTTCTTTACCATATTTCTCTTCAACTCCATATGTTTTATCCGGTAATAAGAAAAATAATTTGTTATATGCATTAAAATAATCTTCTTCACTATTAGTATCTTTATCAAGCTTTGTTCCGGCAATATCTCCTGTTGCTATCCCTTTTCCTGGATTTTTAGCTGTCTTATCGTCTTTTTTTGCTTTTGTAGTCGCGGCGAACAATTTCCCGCTGATAGTTTTGAGCGACACAGTATTTAATTGTGATTTTATGGTTTTATATTGTAAGGCAAGTGCTTGACCTTCAGAGAATACTTTTCCGACATTCCCCGGCAAATCAACTTCCAAACTCCACGGCATCGGGGGCATCGGCAGAAAGGCATCTGCTCTGTTTGCTGTGCCTAAAAATATTGCTGTACAAAAACATAGATATTGTGATATTTTTAATATTTTTTTCATGATGCCCTCCTTAGTTTTTTTCATTGCTCTCTTTTGGCCAGTTCATTTCACTACTTTTTTCCAACTTTTTATTATATTCTTCGGATATACTTGTCTTCATAGCTTCTTTGTGCATGTTTTCCACATATTCTTCTGTCAAAATGTATTTTTCCAAATTAAATCCTTCGTAACTCTTCTGGTTACCGTCTTCATCATAAATTTCTTTTTTTAATTCCGCGTTTAATAAATCTCTTGCTGCTAAATACTGTATTTTAGAACTCAGAAGTTTTGCGTACAAAAGCAATGCTTTTGCATTTTCCAGTCGCGCATTACTGTAAGCTATTAAAGCTTCTAACTCCCCTTCGGATTTTGCTGTCTGCTCAAACATTGTATCTGCCGTTTCTTCGCTTGTCGGTAATTCTCTTCTTGTTGTTGTTGTTACCTGTAATAAATGAACAGCCGTATTTATAAATAAATATCTTCTGTTTCTCATAATGCGATTAATGTAGTTTTCATAAGCTAATCCTTTATTATCTTGATTATCTTGAGAAGAGTTTAAATTATGCGGATCATAGAAATAATTGTTCATAAATGTTGTATACTCAGCATCATTTAGCTGATAGCTTTCCAGTGCATTATCGCTATCCCATTCTTTTTCTTTATTGTTATCTTCTGTCACCGGATTTTTTTCTTCGCTATCGTTATTCAATAATTCTATTCTTTGAGCATTTGCTTTTTGAATCTCATCTTCTTCTTTTTCAAATTTATCCAGCGTTTCATTTATATTTTCAATAGTCTCTTGTATATTTTCTTTTTGCGCTTTTAATTCCTCAGCATTACTCTTTAAATCATCAAGTTCACTTTTACATTCTGCTAATTTTACTACAATTTCATCGCCGGCTCCGGCTTCTTCTGCCTCCAGTTGATCATAATTTACCTGTAGACTTTCACATTCTTTTTCTTGTGTTTCTATTTTTCTTTCTGTTTCTACTAATTGCCTTTTAGTTTGTTCTAAATTCATATCTGCATTTTCTTTCTTTCTTTCATATAAATCTATTGAGCTTTTCTTATATGCATTTGCTTTTTCCTTTTCTTCATTTAATTTTTTGGCTTTTGTTCCTTTAACCAAATCATTCATCTGCGTCAGATTAACAGTTCCGCCGTTTTTCTTATAATAATCCAAGGCCAAACTTTTTAATGAATCCCAATTATATCCCTGTGCATCCATTAGTTTAATCTGATTGATTTGTTGTGTTACTTTTTCCGTTGCTTCCATTATTTTAGTTGTATATTTGGTGATTACCCCTGTTAATTGCGAACCATCAACTTTTAACCCAGCAAAAGCCGGCTTAGCACAAATACTAGCTATAAAAAATATCAAAAGTATTTTACCTAATATTTTTTTCATTTACTTAGTCCTTTCCTTCTTCTTTTCTGCCGCTTTGCTGTGTTAATCCTGCTGTCACTGATGCATTTTGCATATACCCGTTCATCTCTAGAATCCTTGCTAATCTGGTGTTATCAATTAAATCCAAATTTGTTTGCAATGACATTATTGCATCTTTATTGTTATTTTCTGCCGAAGACGGATCTATATATATATCTGCGCTATTCTCATTTTGCAGACGCATCTTGGTCATTGCTCCTTTGGCAAACAATATAGCTATTTGATTGGTTATTACAGAATTTATTCCTTCTCTGTTTTTTTGTACATTTTTCAAACTTTTTCCACCTTCTTGGTATATATATGTTTTGCGAACAACCTTACTAATACCTTCACTTGCTGTTTTTGTTAAATCTTCTTTGCCTATATATTTTGCTGCTTCATCCATAATTGGAAACATTTTTATTGTTGTATAATTTCCGCTTATAGAACTGATACCTTTCAAATCACATTTTGTAGGATTCTTAAAACAACTGGTTGCCATAGCGTATCCCTCTTTCACACGCTTTTCGATATCGTTTTTATACTTTTGAACTTCCTGAACTTGGGAAAGAATTTCATCCTTCAATTCCAATGCAGATTGTATTGTTGCACCCGGATCGAAAATTGCATACGCATTTTTCCCACACAATAAAAGAGCAAACAATAATGTCAGAATGTATCCCTTATTTCTCATTTTTATTCCTCCTTTATTGTCGTATCAAAAAAGTCATATCGTATTGACCTTATATCAGAAATTATTTCGCTTTGCAGTGCTTGTGCATCAGAATTTACTATGCTCAACAGCAACCTTGTTGAATAATTAACAATTTGTGTAGCGCTTGCATAATCATCCCTTAAATTCTCTGCTGACATTGCTGACTTTTGTAACGTGATGATATTTCTTTCTTTTTCATCTGCTTTGCTATAGTAATCACGGCTTGATTTATAATTGTTAATTGTACTTAATACAAATGTATGAAACATACTGTCATTATATGCTTTTGTTCTTTTCAAGTTCCATTCCTCTTTTATTTTCGCTACATTTCCTTCTTCCACCTCGCCGTTTATTGTTCCTAAGCTTGCACCTGCAGCATACTTATAAATGCATTCTTTAATTTTTTCTTCTGCTTTTTTAATCTTGTCTTCATCGTTTTTATCATCCGGTGCCACAGATATTTCCTCTCCTTTAACACCACACCCGTATAAAATACCATTCGAAATAACATTCGCACCATCTACAGATCCTAGTTTTTCCCTTTCTGATTCCACAAAATCATTGTCTCTTTTATCTAAATATAAATTTTCCTGTTGCTTGAATAAAGTGATAACATCTTTTGCTCTGATTAAAGCATTTGCGCGCCGCAGATAGCTCCATAATTTAGGAGCTTCCATATTTATGATTGAAATCATTGATGTTGATGATCTTTCATCTTTTATATTGCTTAATTGTTCTGAGAGATTCTTTAATGTAGAGTTTTTATTATTTGTATCTAACCAAGTTGAAGAATATTGTTTTACTGTGTCTAAATTTGTTATATTTTCCACTTCATAATCTTCTAAAATATGTTTATATACACCTTCCTCTTTATATGGTGTATAAAGAGCTAATCGTACATATGGATCACATTTTTCTTTTCTCAATTCCTCGGGATCATTCGAATTACAAAAATAATCTTTTTCAGCTTTTGCCTGTACAATGCAGTGGCGCAATTTTTCAATAAAAACGCCTAATTTGTCGTCTTTATTTATATCATCAAATTTTAATTCGTTGCAATCTAATTCTTTTGAAATCAAAAAACTTTTATCTTCTCCATCTTTATCCGCGTATATTCCTGTCAGATATATACTGCGATGTTTCTCATATGTATGATAGACATATTGTATGCTTTTTTTTACTTCTAAACTGCTTGTTTTATCTTTAGAATCATCTTCATCCGAGTATTCTTTTTTATTTGCAATACTATCTAATATTGTTTCTTTTAACTTTTTTATGTCTTTACTGATTTCGCGACCTTCATTGGTTAATTCCATTAATTTTTGCTCATCAAATTTTGTTTGCGCTTCTTGAACCTTTTTTTGTAGATTATTACCGATAGCAGATAAGTCATCTTTTTTGACACTCCCTTTATAATAACTTGTTACCATACCGTTATATTCATCATATGCATTTAGAATTTTTTTATTATCTTCTGCCTTGTTTATCTTAAAATCATCAAAAATTTCTTTGGCTTGTAGGCTATAGTTATTAATTTTTGTACTAAGTTGCTGTGCCTGATTTTGCAGATTATTTTTTGTTGCACTATCTAAATCTGTACTATTGTTCACTTGCTCTATTAAATCATTAACAACTTTTTGTGCATCTGAAGATTCTTTCAAAATACGCTCTTGTGCTTTATCTAATATTGCAGAATCTTCTTTATAATTCTCGATTATATCTTCTTTTGTTTCTTCAATCTTTGCTTGGACAATCTCTTTTGACTCACCATTATTAATTAAATTTTCTGTGGTTTTAACTATATTTTGTGTATTTCCTGTTTCTCGTACCGAACTCTTGTTAATCTGAGTGTTTACGTCTTTAGCAACATCAACTACACTGTTTGCAGCACTTTCTACTGTATTAAGAGCATTTGTTATATTTGATTTTACTTCATCTAAACTTGATTTTATATCTTTAGCATATTTTTGTAGCAAACTCGCCTGGTCACCAATAGACTGAATTGTTGAAATATAATTTTTAACCTGAGCTACAGCTCCAGTAATTTTTGAAGCGCCGTTGGTAACATCATTTTTAATAGAAGAAATTTCAGCAGCATCTATGGTCAACCAGAAAAAGGCATTTGCCGGTAGCACAATCATACAGGCACTGCAGCATATTGCCATGCCTACTAATTTTCTAACTCTTTTTCTTACTTGCATATCAGTCCTCCCTAATAATCTTCATTTCCTCATTATTTTCTTATCAGCTATCCTTTTCTTTATTTGCTACTGTATTTTCAATTTCCGCGGACAATTCAGCCATTTCTTTTCTAACCATTTGCCACTCTTCTTTATAGCTTTTTATCGTGTTTTCATCAGGCATAACATTTATTGATGAAACATCTTTTTTTAATTTGTTTTCTGCCTGATCCAGTTCCTCTTTTGTTGCATTTTTTTCTAAATATGCCTGAACAATCCTTTCATAGTTATTAAATCCGTCAACCAGCTTTGTCTGATATTCCCGATTATACCTATTTTTAATACTTTCGATAATATCTGCGCCCCAGTCTGAAACTTTTTGCTCATGAATAATTAAATCAGCTAATTTCTTTTCCAGTTTCTCTTTTTGAGCCGTGTCTATATCAGTGTCTTGTTTAAGTAGTGTTTCCTGTAATAAAAGCAATTGCTTGTGGCTTATATCTGTGCTTTGGTTTAATACATATATTGCATCTTCCAATATATCATTTAATTCTTCTGTTAATCGTTCACTTTCTTTTTTAAACAGCGCAAATATCTCTGATATATCTTCACTGTCATCATTTATTTCTTCTTCTTCCTCTTCTTCTTCAATACTTAGCGGCAAATCTTTATCCTTTAGCGGTAATTTTATTTTCCCTTTGTCCCCTAAAAAATTGTTGTTAGAAAAAGCTGTTTGATTAATTTTGCTATTAATTTGGGTGGTTAACTGTTTGGTCAAATCATTTTGTTTACTGGTTACATTATCCAAAGCGCTATTTATTTTATCTTGAACACTACCTCCAATATTAGCTGCGTCATCTATTGTTTTTGTAACATGCACCGTAAGAGACTTTATATCAGCATTTATTTTGCTGAGATCAGTTGTAAATTTAGAAATGGTATTAACTTTATCACCGATTGCTGTTAATGTTTCCTTTAATTGTGATATTTGAGACTTCACATTATTTAATGATTTTGTTGTCGCCGTTATTTGTGAAAACAGAGGAACGCTTTCTAACCAATCAAAAACAGGAATCCCTGCATGTGCAGGCTCAATTAACAAAAACGTGCAGCAAGAAATTGTAGCTATTTGCTGTTTAACAGATACCATAATACTCCTCCTACACAGAAAAATACTCTTTATCGTATTGATTGTATCATTTTTTTTTATTTCTGTCAACATTTTTACGCACCTCCATACCCTTCAAGGTACTTGGTCACAAACCCATCTTCGCCAAATTCATTTACGAGGCTTTCTACTAGCAAAACATTCTTTATACCGGAGTTATATAGCTTCAAATATGGGCCTAATCCGCTCAAATTAACATCCAGTACAACGGATTCACCTTTACCATCATCTGCATCAGGTCTTTTAAGCAGAATTGCATAAGGATAATCTCGATAACTTTTACCACTTATAAAATCATATTCACTGTCGGTTAAGTTCCATTTTTCATATGACTCAGGTGTTGCTTGCGTATTTCTGAAGAAAATCATTGTCTTACATTGTCCGCGTACAGCATCTCCCACACCTAAAGTATCAATAATATTCGGCTGTTGAAAAGCACACAAATAAGCCTGCCGTTTTTTACGTCCTTCTTGCAAACCTTTGATGAAGGCATCTCTAAACATTTCGTGTTTTAACATCGGCGCCGTTTCGTCGATCATAACTAATGCCGGATTACCTGTTTCCGTGCTTTCTGCGTGTATTCTGTGCATGATATAACTAATTGATGCTGCAGCCAAAGTATCATCATCAAAAATTTCCGTAAAATCAAAGGCAACGAAACGATTTGTTGATAAATCAAGACTATCATGTTCAGCATTAAATATATTACCATATTGATCCGGATTAACCCAACGATATAACTCTCTTCTCATCACTCCGGTAGGAGAAAAACAACTTTTGTATAAGTTTGTTAAGACACGTTCTTCCGGTTTCAGATATTCAAATGCTGTTGTTACCGCGCGCGCTGCCTCTCGTTCGGATAAAGCGTCATTGGCCATTGTTATTGCTTTCAGCCAATTACGCAAAAATGCTCTGTTGCTCATCGTATCTCTGCTGTCAAACGGATTAAGCGACACGTTTTTTCTTTCGCCGCTAAAACCGACATATTTTCCTTTAACCATATGTGTAAAGATTTCTGCACCGCGATGTCGGTCAAAGAAATAAACTTTCAAATCATTATGGCGCATAGCTTGTCCGGCTAAGAACGTCAGCAATGTTGTCTTACCTTGTCCGGTTGGTCCAACAATACAGCAGTGTGCCACTGCAGATTCTTCTGCTGATATATGAAATTGGAATCGATACGGTGAACCACTCATGGTTCTAAATACCGTAATAGCGCCTTCACCCCAGTCACTGCGCGGAAGTCCTGTTGAAAGCTGTTCAAATCCTACTGCTAAAGAAACAACTCTTGAAAGATAAAAATATGTGCGTCCGCATTTTTCATATCCCGGAAACTGATTAAAGAATGTCGCTTGTGCAATCCAATTTTCGCGCACCGGTGTTACACTGAACAAACGGCATATTCGTTGAATTTCTCCTTCCCCGAATTCTATTTCTTTCATTGTATCGCCTTTAATGATAAAACTCATTGAATATTCGACCAATGATTGGTGATCAGTATCACTATCTTCAATTGCAGCAAGAGCCTCACCATATTGTTGAACCACATCACCGGAAAAATTAGTAACTTCTGCCATTTTTTGTTGTTGCACTAAAATCATACGCGCTTTTGGTTTAAATATCGGATGAATATTATGCAATACTGTCAATTCGCAATCAATAGCTAACAAAGATGAAATCATGCTTTCATCCATGTAGTCTCCGGAATTTCTGATTCCCATTGTCAATGCATATTTTTCCCTGCCTCCGGAAAAATATTTAATGATGCCTTCTTCTCCGGTAAAATGTATTCCTTCTGCCGTTAATAATTCTTTTAATTGAAAACCTTGTGCATTCCTTATTTTAGGCATTGGTTTACTTATCGGGTTTAATATACGCACAAAAGGATATATCGGACTTAATTCTGCCGGACTGTTTTCATCTTCATGTAAAACTTTTACACCATAGTCATTTAAGTTTGCCAAAACAGATTGAGAGGCAAAATTTAAATCTTTAATGGCGTCTTTTCTATCTTCCACAGAAAGTACAATGTAGTGATCATTTTTATAAACGCGACTTAAGTTTGATCGCCATGTATCATCCACAATTTTCAGCCATTTATTACCAAAATCATTTTTATTATTCTCCACCGGCACGCGCTCTCTTAACGTGATAACACGGCAGGTAATCTGCATATCTGCCATATTATCAAGCCATGACTTTCTTGCTTCAAACATTGAAAGAATAGTTTCTTCCCTTGCAGCTGTTAAATCCACACCCTCAACCTTAAACACTCGTACATATGTTCCGTTATCACAGCGCAGTGTAGCTCCATCTGAGAGCAAACTATTGAACGGCAAAAAATCTGCCACGCGTGATTCACTCGGTTGCGGTAATACCCATATTCCGATTTTACTTACCAATGAGATTACCATTGCTGCTGCCGCAATAATACCAAAAACGGCTACCATAACGTCAAGGCTATGCAGTCCTTCTAAAAACAACGAAGAAAAATTAAAATCAAGGCTCAAATTTGTGTCCTTTCACCCGATATAAATTTTTTGATGTTAAATTAGTTGTTCCAAATGCCTGTATCATTCCCGAAAGATGCGGGTCTTTAGCACCGATAGCAACAACTATTATGTGCCCTACAACAATTGAGGTTATAAAGATCAACGGGTTCGCCTGCCAAATACCAATTGCCATAAACATAAAAGGAATCTGCAAACCGGCGTTTAACGCTGCCGGCAGAACCGGTGCCCAAAACAATTTCGGAGGATTTGCCACCGCCTTTAAGATGATGTCTCTCATGTCTTGTCCCTCAATTATTTGCTTCCTCTATCCTAGCAAATAATTCTTACAAAACAGTTAAATTCCTTTGTTTATTTTGTTTAAAAATGCATTATTCGCTTAAGCTGCTACTAAAGGTATCATTAACACCTTTTTCTGTAAATGTTCTTGGTGAAGCAAATTGTTTCAAAGCGCCTAATTCTGCATGCCCACCCGTCCAATAACTGATAAACAATCCGACGCCTGACAATAGGAATAAACTGATAAATATGTAGCCTAAATGTTTGAAGTTTATTTTGCCGCTGATTGCCAAAAATGTAAACATAATGATACCAAAACCGGCTAAGCAAAATGCTACATTTCTTAGACCAACTGCAAAGTTTATTGCGCGGCCGCTGAAAAAGTCAAAAATATTTGAAGAAACACCTACACCTTCACTGCTACCGACACTACTTCCTTTGGTTGCATAAAAAATCAATGCTCCTGTAGCTGATAACACAGCAAGACCAACCAAAATACCGGCAAGCCAAGACCATTTGACTTTACCAAAAATTGCATAATACGTTACACCAACCAGTCCGAAACCGCCGATAATTAAAATAATTCCTTTAACACTTATAAAGGTACTTGTTAATTTTTTTGCCGTTTTCTCCAGCATCGACTCTGCTGCCATAGCATCACCACACCACAATGCCACGATTAGACAAAGAATAGTCAGTAAAAGTATTTTTCTGTATTTCATCATTGTCTTTCTCCTATTCTCCGTCTAAAATGCTAACGTCGTTTATTCCATCTGCGCCAGAACCTACAAACAATGCTATAAAGCCGCTACAGAGTGATATTACTATTAAACCGACAACAACGGCAGTCAGCCATTTCCAATTAATATTTCCGAAGAATCCACCAATGCAAACGCAAATAATTCCAATCGCCGATGCAGGATATATTATTTTCCGCAATCCTGCAAATATTGTTTTTCCTGTTTCTTTTAGTGTTTCAAACGCAGCAAAACAATCTGTCGGCAGACAAATTACCAAAATCAGCGCTGCCAAAAAGATATAGGTTTCTATCTTACTTAGTCCAAGCATATGCGTGCCCTCCTACCGGTTATTAGCTTTAGTTTATCATAAATCTTAAAAATTTTCCACTAAAAAAATGTACTCTGTTTTTTGATAAGATTCTGTTTATACTGTATATTTTTCTCTGTAACAAAAAATTCACAGTCGGCAGGAGATACCCTGCACCCATCACTTATTTGGCTTTCCCTCTTGCTTTGGTATACGAGCGTTACCGCAATATTTTCTTAGTTGATGCGATGCATTTTAAGGCGCGCCTTCATCTCTTAAAGAGTGGAAAATGTCATTCTTCGGCTTGTGCTCACATTGGCCGTCAAAGAATATCCTCTTATTTCATTGTTTTTTTTCTTTGCCTTATACTTGGCGTAATATAAAAAATATTTTTTCTTATTTTGGCATTAACTTTTTCTTTAGCATAATCTATTTGATTATTGGCATAAATTATGATTTTACGATTAAAAAAAAGCACTCACCTAAATGAGTGCTTTTTTTGTTATGAATGCGTTACATTGACTCAGGTGCTTCTGTAAACGTATCTTCCATGATGCCTTCATCAGCGCCTGTAGCTCTACCTGCACGGTCACCAGTAGCATAGTTAATAATTGCACTGGCTGCTGCCAAGATAGCTAAACCGATAGCTAAGCCGGCAAACCAAGACCATTTAACTTTACCGAAGATAGCTTGGAAAGCAATACCAACTAAACCGAAACCACCGACAATAAAGATAATACCTTTAACGTGTTGGAATAAGGTCAGCGCTTTGTTAGCAGCAGCTGTTAAGACACCCCCGTTACCATCAGTAGCTTGTGCCAAAGCACCATTTGCTAATACAGTTGTAAATACGAGTGCTAATGTGCACAGTATAAACATTTTCTTTAAGTTTCTCATTTCAGTTCTCCTAAAATTCATTATACATTTCTTTTGTACCATATTTTTAAAAAAATTTCAAGTCTTTTACCTTCCGCAAAATGTAAGATAACGTATTGATTTTTAATATTTATTTTTTCTGTAACAAAAACTTCATACTGCATTTTGCCTAATTTTAGGCCTTTTTCACCATTTTCCTCATCTCAGAATCGCTATTTTTACGCTTTTTCTTGTCTTTTTTATCATCTCTTCCTATTCCTCTCTTTTGGTTAAGCAACCTTTATTTTAAAATGCTTTCCCTTATGTTTCTGCATATTTTAATCCTATGATTCGTCTTTAAATTATTTAATTCCTGTTACCTCTGTTACTTATCTTCTTCTCGCTATAACTTTTTCTTTTTATCCCCAAAAAGCACTCAAAGACTCCGACTCTCAAATCGACTCTGAGAGTAAGGAAAAGTCCGTATTTTCGCGAGTCGTGAAAAAAATTATTGTTATTAAATCCAAAATGTAATTGCCAACGATTCTATTCAATGTTTAAATATGATTAACAACTTAAATAAGGTTATGTATAAGGAAATTTTCAGTTTATGTCTGGCGTTAAATGTTTTATTTTAGGTTTTTGTCTTTCTGTTTCCAGTATTGCATTATATACGCAAATGCACATTTCCTCAACATCACCAAAGAAAAACACATCAATACCCTATGTCTCTATTGATTTATTCAAAAGAAACGAAACTCACGTCAGATCCGTCGCTTTAGAAACATTATTTATACCTATACAAAAACAATCTCTTGAAATTAAAGAATCTGAAAGTTCTCAGAATTTTGCCGATGTATCTCTTGCCGAATCTTCGTCTGCTGACGGAATCGAAGATGATGAAATTTTAAGCATCAATATGGATGCAGATATTCCTATTGATTTTTCAACTTCAGAAAACGATGACGCACCGGCAGAGGTTGTCTTAAATGAAAAAGAAGAAGAAAAATTAGCCCTGTTACCGGAAGACGGTTTCGTGTCATCTGATGAAAAAATTGATAATTCTCCTTGGGCTGTTGCAAAAACCAGCAAAAGCATTAAAAACAAAAAATTGTTGGAAAAATTTGAAGAAACACCGAAAACGAACTTGTTTACTGAAACAATTACTCAAGTTGCAGAAAATGATGAAAACATCTCGTATAAGGTTGCTGAAAAAATTAAACAAAGTATCATCTTTCCGATACCTAATGAAATACTAAATGATGAAAATCTTACACCGACTTTTATCAATAAAAATTCTTCTGCTACAAAGCCCGTCATTGAGTCCAGTACTAATACACCTGCAGTTCGTGTTACAAAGCCCAAACAAGCATCGGTCAGTAGCGCTAAAAAAGAAACAGATAAATCAATTTTAACAAGTCTATCTACTTGGTTCTCAGAACCTCCGACACCACAGAGGTCGTCTTCTTTATCTCTAAAGAAGGCTGCTCCTGCTTACACCAGTGAGCCTATCAAAATGTCCAGCACCTCTGATAGTTCTAAAATTACCCAAGCGGAACCATCAGACCTTGCTTCATTTTATGCATCTTTACAACAAACAAAGAAAGAGCATACTCAAAGAAGAATTCTCCCTTCAGAGTTAAAACTCTCATTCCAGCCCGGACGTGCAGAAATTTCCGGATCAACACTACAGTGGCTTAAAATGTTTTCCGAGGCAACCTTTGGTGAAAACACTTATTTACAGGTCAGACTAGACTCTTCTGCATCAGATGAATTGCAAAAACGACGTCTAAACTTACTTTACACTATTTTTATGAATAACGGGGTTGATTTCAACAAAGTTGATACCGTCTTCTCCAGAGCTGAGCCAAACGCTTTCATTATTCGGATAATGAGGTATAAATAGATTTCTGAAAAAGAGTCCACAAATCGTTTTATAAATAAAGTGTTACGCTTGATTAATTATTTTTTAACATTTATTGTAAGGGTGAGATTGTATTTAAAAGATGAGTAAAATTATGAAAAAGAACATTTTATTATCGCTTTATATATTGTGTGCAGGTGCTCTTTCAGCCTGTAGCAGTTTTTCCGGTGAGAACAATGATGTTCCTCTGGTTGATGATGATATTGAAGTCATTGATGCAACTGTCGATGCAAATGAAAAATGCGGTGTTGACGGCATCAGTTGCAGTGATACAGCCCAAATAAATTATACTAAAACAGAGGCTGATTATCGTGCCTATGGAGAAAGAACTAAAAGAGATCACTTGTATACACAAGCGGGAATCGGTAATAATATAACGGCAACTGTTCCACCTTCAATTGAAGAGGATGTTGTTACAGAGTATGAACCTGATCCTGAGTTTGAACCACAGTATGACGAGTTTGCACAAACAAATCCGCAAAATTTAGAACCACAATATCCGCTTAATAGTTATAGTGGCGTGATAACGCATCCCGGCTATCAAGTTTTTTGCCAACAAAATTGCAGTCAGTTTGCTAACATAGATGATAATAGTGTTTCCTCCGAATTTACGGAAGAATCGTTTGATATTGCCGACTATATTAAAAATAACGGCGGGGATGGTGAGAATATTGAATTCATAGAAATCGGTGAACAAAATGAAATAGTAGAAGTTGGTGAAAAAGGCGACCTTAATGCAGAAATTATGGTTTGGGATGCTAAAGAAGGTGATACACTGCGTGAACTTCTTACCAAGTGGAGTGCTCTTGCAGGATGGAAGTTGCTTTGGAATACGAATCGTAATTATACGTTGAGTGCCGGCGTTATGTTTAAAGGCAAATTCACAGATGTCAGTTCTGCACTTATTCGCGCGTTTGCCCGTGCCAGACCGGCGCCAATTGCGACATTTTATAAAGGGAATCGTGTAATTGTTGTTGAAACTATGGAGAATGAGAATGCGTACTAATAAAAGATATTCGATAGGACTTGCTTCTTTGTTATTGATGGGCATTGCCTCTTGTTCTCTGCCAACAGATTATGATGCCGCAATCGAACGTGATATTGATGCGACCATCCGCTATAAAGAAGATGCAAAAGTTCCTCAACCTAAAGAAGAAACAGACGTCATCCGTGTAAAAGATGATATTTGGCTCGGGGATACCAGTGAGATTGAGTATGAAGGCGATAAACCTTTGCCTGCATATTTGGAAACAGAAGATGGCGTTACTCTTGTCAGCAACAGACCTATCACGCTTTATGAAATCGGTAATATGATTAGTCAAATTTCTTCTATTAAGGTTAGATTTGCATCGCAGTTGGAAAGTTCGGCAAAGGCTGCTGCAGACAGAAATGCTCCGACAGTTAATAAAGTTGGTTCAAAGTGGTCAGATACATCAAGAATGCTTGTTTCTTACAAAGGTTCTTTAAGCGGTCTGTTAGATGATGTCGGTTCGTATTTTGGTGTATGGTGGAAGTATGAAAATGGTGAAATTTATATTTATAAATACACAACAAAAACCTTTACCTTATATACTTTACCGACTAAACCTTCAATGACAGCGAGTGTCAGCAGTTCTACAGGTGGCGGATCTATTACCAATGGTTTATCTAATATAGATTTGTGGAAAAATATTGTTGAAGCCGTTAAATCTATGTTAGGAACAGGTTCAAGTTTAGTTACTGATCCAATGAACGGAACTCTGACAATTACAGCAACTCCAACAGAAATCAAAAAAGTTGCGAAATATGTTCATGAACAGAACATTCGTTTATCGAGACAAGTTGCTATCAGTGTCAAAGTGTTAGAGGTTGAAGTTGATGAATCAAGAGGTTTTGGTTTTGATTTAGATGCAGCTTTCAAAGATCGTACAGCTGACGGCGGACATATCAGTTTGGGATCTTTATCTACTCCAGGTGGCTTAGACGTCGATGGTGATTTGGGCGCAAACTCTTCTTTATCAATGAAAATTGTTGGAGGGGAGGTTTCCATTGATGCAGCCATTCAAGCTTTAGCAAAACAAACAACAACTACACTTGTTACAAGCGGAACAGTAACAACGATGAACAATAAGCCGGCTCCGATTCAGGTTGTATCAAAGCAAAATTATATATCTGAAATAACAAAGACAAACAGCGGATCTACCGGTGATAATTATGATATATCCGTTGAAACAGATGAGATTGAGACCGGTTTTACGATGGATGTTCTACCGCGCATTATGGATCATGGTCGCTTAATGATGCTATTCAGTTTGAATCTCTCTAATTTACTCGGTATGGATAAAGTTTATCTGAACGGAGATACAGATGATGATAATGATGAAGACGAAGACAGCAGTTCCGGCAGCTCAAAAGCTAAAGGAAGCTATGTACAAAGTCCTAGAACTGTTGAAAGAGGATTTTCACAAGAAATCAGCATGAAATCCGGTGATACACTTATCTTAGCCGGATATGAAAATGTAAATACAACCAGTAACAAAAAAGGAACAGGCGCAATTAACAATAATATTTTGGGCGGCGCCCAAGATTTAAAGAAGACAAGAACAGTTCTTGTTATTTTGTTAACTCCTGTTGTATTAGAATCACCTTTATTACCTGAATCTCGGATGAGATTTTAACAAATATGGGGGAAACTGTGGCAGAAGAAGAATACACCGGAATATCAAGTTCTGAGACATTAAGGGAAAACAGTAAAGAATGGGCATCCAGTTTTACTGTCGATGGTGTTCCTTATGCTGCCAGCATTTTCTGGGAAAGTTTACAAAATGTCGATGCGCCATTTTTAGATGCTAAAGAGGCCGCAGAAAATGTTTTAATCGGTGCAGATTTATTCTGTGTTAAGCATGGCAAATCACCTCAGCTTGGTTTAGCTATTTCTACACAGGGATTTAAAAAAGGTATGAATGTTGCCGCTGTTACAGCAGCAACGGCTTTGAGTGATGCTACTTCTTTGTTGGCTGTATTTAAAGTTGATGCTGGGTATTGGTATTTATGTATAAGAAATGATGTTATTCTTTCTGACGGTGATGTTTTATTTGTTAAAGAAGATGATGCAAAAGAACAGTTTATGTCCATGTTGTCCGTGCCTGATTGGTCAAAAAAAATTGCGCCGGCAGAGTGGGGAATTGACGAAACGGAGCAAAAAAATATTTCTGAAGTTTTTGCTACCGGTTTAGATACAAAATTAGAAAAAATTAATGCCTTGCGCGGTACAGAATTGGCAATAGTTGTTGTTTTGTCGATTGTTGTCGGTATATTCTTGATAAATTATCTTTCAAAATTGTTATTCACGGCGCCTACGCCGGAGCAAAAAGTTATTACCCGTCGTGCACAGAAAAAAGTTGTTACAGAGGTGGTACAGGTTGTTCCTGCACCATGGGAATCGCTCATTGATCCGGCTTGGATGGTTGATAATTGTCGCGAAAAGATTCTTTCTTTAATCAAGATATCCACACCGGGGTGGACGAATACCGGTGTTGCTTGTACACAATCCAGTGCCGTTACGTCCTGGCGTCGAGAATTTGGCAGACTTTCGTGGTTAGAATTAGCTTTAGCTTATTCTGGCTTAACTTTCACAAATAAGTCCGTTGATGCAAATGCTAACACAGTAACGGTTTCTTTGCCTTTTTCCCAGGCAAAAAAGATTAACTCCGCGCCAAAGAAAACAGCTGTTGAATTGCGTAATATGATAAATGACTTGTTTCAGACATTGAATTTATCTATTTCTTTAGCAAATGGCAGTGTTCGTCTCGGCGATAAAACTTATTCTTATATAAAATTTAAAATGAATTCTAAATATGATCCAGAAGTTTGGAAGACCTTGTTAACAAAATTTTCAGGACTTCAGATTAATACTATATTGTACAATAAAGGCACTTGGAATTATGAGGGGACAATTTATGTTCAACAGTAATAGAAAATCAACTCTTTTGATGTTAGCTGTATTGTTTTTTTTATTAAATACAGTTAGCGTATCGGCACAAGAAACGGAGCTTTCTTCCATCAGCAACTCCGATTTACCTATAAATGTTGCCAATCAAGTACAATCTGCGCAAAGTAGTGCTGTATCCGAAAAAAATACAGACTCATTAATATCTCCTTCGGATGCAAAAATTGTTGCAGAATCGGAGCAAGTTGTTGCAGAGGAAAAAGTAAATCAAACAGAAGCTTCATCAACAGCCAAGGATGCAGATAAATCTGCGGATGCGTCTAAAGTTGTTCAGAAAATTGCAAAACAGACACCACAAGAAGATGTGCCTGCAAATAATGCCTCTGAGTTAAAAAATGAAGATTCATTTGATTTTGATTTGAAGATGAAATCAGCTCAAGATCGTGAACAATCTTCTGAAGGCGCTCATGCTAAAAAAGCACCTGCTGATAACTCCTCAGAAAAAACAGAAGATATTGATTCAGATGTAGTTACAAGCGTCCAATACAAAGTTAGTCCTGTCGAAAATTTAGGAAATAGTGTTTTATCGCGACTAGATGATGATTTGTTTTCGCAGATGTCTGAAATCGAAAAAAGCACAACTTTATTAACGTTGGAATTACGTCGCGAAAAGATTCGTAACGAAATTGAAGCACAGAAGGCAATTCGTCGTAAAAATGCAGAGGAAATTGAAAGACAAAAAGCTGAAGAAAAATTAAAAGAATTAGAAAAAAGAAAACAAATAGAGGCACAAGTTATCAGGGAGCAACAGATTCTAGCTGATAAGGAACGGCTGATAGAGGTTCTGAAGCAGCGTAAATTGATTAATGCTTATATGAATCAAATGTTGGTTATGCAGCAGGATTGGCTAAAAGAAAAGGAAAGCCTTTACGCTCAATTAGACCAAGCTGATGAAGATAAAAAAGCAATTATAGCTTCCTTTAAACAAAAAATAGATAAGGTTTTAGAAGCTTCTGCAAAAAACATTCAGGTTGCAGAAGAAGCTAAAGCTAATTTTGAACGTATTATTAAAGCTCTTAAAACGCGTAATGAACAGTTGAAAAAAAGAATAGAAGCTGATGCGCTCATTATTAAGAATGCCAAGAGCAGCCTTTATCTTAAGTCTCAATCTATTGAAGAATTAAAAGATAAAAATGCGGCACTAATGAATGCTGAAAGAGAAGCCTCAGCATCGGCAAAATTAGAGGAAGCTGTTGATGGCGACACTGAAGATTCTCCCGTTTTACTCAGTAGTGAATATGCAATCTTAGGTATTGTCGGCCAAGCTAATAAAATGTCTGTTGATTTAATTGATTCGCATGGTCAGTCTGTGTCTCTTAAAGTCGGATCATTTTTGCCCACCGGGCATATCGTCAGTGAAATCGGAGATGATTTTGTCAGATTTAATAAAGATGGTCATGATGATTATCTGTACATTGGAAGAAGTATTGATGGTATAACCCCAACGCTCGGATTACTCAAAGATAGCGGCTCTAAATAATTGTTTGGATTTTAGTTATGGTATAAAAAATGGCAAATGAGATAAAAGAGCAAAACACAAAGGTTACTACAGAATCAGCATCTAATTTCGAAGAAGATGATGCTCCTGTACAGCAAAGTAAAAAAAATAGTTTGTTTGATGAGTTATTTGCTAATAAGAATCGCCTTATAACTGTCAGTGGCTCTGATATTGCCATTTCCAATGAAACACGGCGTTTGGTAGCTTTGTTTTCTGATGGAACATACCTCGTTTCAAAAGATAATCGTTTTGATGGTGCTGTCTATAATTTTGAAGCCAATGTCAAAAGAAGAAAAATTCCCATAAAAGCGCCTATTTATGTTACTTTAAATGAAATATCAGCAATTTATGCCTATGCTGAGCGCGGAGGTGGTACGGTTGATGTGTCTGCAGAAGAAGCAGCTGATATGCAGATGCAAATTGATTTTATTAATATAGTGCAAAGAGCTTCGCAAAAAAAAGTATCCGATATTCATATTATTGTCGGCTCTTCTTCAACTGTATTGTTCCGTGAGAACGGTATTATGGTCAAACAAAATGAATACGGCGGAGAATGGGGAGAAGCTTTTGTTCGATCTGTTTTTGCTTCTGCAGATATTTCAGATTCCAATTATTCTCAAAATGAATTTCAGGGGGCTCAAAAGTTGGGGGCTACACCATTACGCGGTTCTAACGGTAAATTAATGCTCCCCCACAATGTATTGGCAATTCGTTTACAATTTAACCCGATTGCTTTCGGTTCACAATATCTTGTTATGCGTCTTCTTTATGCTGACGATAATCCGGAAGGAAGTTCTGATTTACGTTCCTTGGGTCTTGGAAAATACGAGGAAGATTTATTCTATAAGATGCGGAGTATGGCTGTCGGAGTGAATGTTGTTGCCGGTCCTACAGGTTCCGGTAAATCGACAACCTTGCAGCGTAATATGATTAAATTATTGCAAGAAAAGAATTATCAAATCAACCTATTAACAGTGGAAGATCCTCCGGAGTATCCAATTCCTGGTGCTCGGCAAATGCCGGTGACAAATGCGAACACAGAAGAAGAAAAAAATGAACAATTTACTAAAGCTTTATCTGCGGCTCTTCGTTCTGACCCTGATGTTGTTTTGGTTGGTGAGACACGTTCTTTATCAACGGCAGAGCTCACTTTTAAAGCAGCGCTTTCCGGCCACGGTGTTTGGACGACTTTGCATGCGAACTCTGCACCAGCTATTGTTACTCGTTTGCGCGATATGGGGATTCAATCTTATCTATTAAGCGACCCTGAAATTGTTAAAGGGTTAGTCTCGCAACGTTTATTTAGAAAATTATGTCCTGTTTGTAGGCAATCAATTAAAACTAAAGAGGGTTCTCCTGAGTTTAATCGGCTTAAAAACGCCTTGGGAGAATATGGTATCGAAAATGTTTATATCAGCGGTCCGGGGTGTAAAGCTTGCGGTTATAAAGGATTTAAAGGCCGGATGGCCGTTGATGAAATTATTTTACCGGATTCACGTTTCCTTAAGCTGATGATTGATAGTGAAACGGCTAAAGCTATCGACTATTGGGTTAGTGAATTAAATGGAAGACCATTGAAAGATGCAGCTATAGAGCGTATGATTAAAGGAATGATTGATATGGACGAAGTGGAGCGTTGGTGCGGATTGATTGACCAACGTCCTGTTTACTAGGAGAGGCGTTATGGCTAAAAGAGAAGAAGAGAATCGTGGTACGTTTAATAAAGCGATGAAATCTCTCAGCTCGTTGGAGGTTTCTTACGCAAGGTTTCGCGTGGGAACATCGAGTAAAAAGCGTCTTAAAGTATATAAAAAGCTAGCATCTTTGCTTCGTAACCGTTTTTCTCTTATGAATGCTTTAGACGTTATGTATGATAGTATTACGGATAACGGCAAACATTCCGGCGATCCGATGGCTATCGCTATTGCATCTTGGGGAAAATCACTGCAAAATGGTTTTGCTTTTTCTGATGCATTAAAAGGATGGGCGCCAAGCCGTGAGCGGCTAATGCTTTCTGTAGGTGATATGTCAGACTTAGAAGGAGCTTTACTTAATCTTATTCGTGTGGCAGAAGGAACAGATAGAATGTTAAAGCCTATTATCGGGGCTATTGCCTATCCGTCTTTTCTTCTACTTATGTCCGTATTAGTTGTTTGGGCAATAGGTGTGTATATGGTTCCACCGATGGAAGACGCCGCACCTGGTGTGCGATGGTCTGGTACTGCAAGAGATTTAGTTAATATCTCTCACTGGATTAGAGTTAATTGGTTGGTTGCTTTTTTATTCTTTCCTGTTTTGTTTATACTTATTTATGCGACCA
This sequence comes from Alphaproteobacteria bacterium, assembly GCA_045603405.1. Taxonomy (GTDB): domain Bacteria; phylum Pseudomonadota; class Alphaproteobacteria; order RF32; family CAG-239; genus CAG-267. The sequence continues at coordinate 91,459 of JAZUMA010000012.1, forward strand.
TTGGTATTTGGACCGGCCCAACGCGTAAAGCCATTGATGATTGCCCTCCTTGGTCTTTATATAAGATGTTTATGGGAATTACTTGGTTATTATCTTTATCTGCTCTTATAAAAGGAGGGGTTCCTATATCAGTTGCTTTATCTTCTTTAAGAAGAGATTCAAATCGTTATTTGCAAGAACGAATTGATCGTGCGATGGACTTTATAAAAAACGGTGATAATCTCGGGCAAGCTTTGTCTAAATCAAAACTTAACTTTCCGGACAAGGATATTGTGGCTGATTTGCGCGTTTACTCAGAACTTGATAATTTTGAAGATGCCCTTGAGCGCTTAGCTAATGATTGGTTAGAAGAATCAGCTGAAGCTGTTGAAGCAAAAGCTTCCATCTTAAATATGATTGCCATGTTTGCGATTTCTGGTATTATTGCTTGGGCCGTATTCGGTGTTTTTGAAATGCAAGATCAAATCACGAATGCGATGGGATAAACCTATGAAAGAAGTATTTTGTTTTTTACAAATAAAACGTCGTTTATTATCTTTGTTTAAGAACAAAAATGGCGATTACTATTCTTTTTTTGCGCAGGTTTCTGACTTTTTTTCAGCACAAAAAAGCAGTATTATTAAATTTTTAGTTCCTTTTTTGATTATTGCTTGTGGCTATTATGCTTGTTCCTATTCGCAAAAAACTATTTTCTCTGATGTACAGGATATTTTTAAATTGTCTGATGATATACGCTCTTTTTATGCTGATAAGCCTGATTATTGGGGATTAAACACAGAATCAGTTATAAAAAATAAAATTGTATCATCAGCTTTTATTCGCAAAGAAAAGCTTACATTAAGCCATGGCACTGAGGTTCAAATAGGTAGTGGTGAGCAAGCTGAAGTTGTAATGCCCTCTTCTCAAAATTTTGATGTTATCTTAAAGGGGTTAACCAAGGCACAGTGTATCTCTTATGCAGAGAGTCTTCTTACCGGGGAACAATTGCTAAAATTAGAAAAAATCAGTATAATTAATCAATTCGGTTCTTATTCCTTTGAATGGGGAGGAGAAAGAAAACTTCCGATTGAAAAATACGCTTCTAAAGATGTCTGTTCTGATGGGACAAACACTCTTATATGGACATTCAAATAAATATTTTAACAAGCTCAGTTTTTATTATTTAGTTAATCCAGATGTATTTTCTGTAATTTTGATATTGACTGGTTTATTAAAGCATCATGGTCTTTCTTTGTCAGTTTTGAAGATATCGTTTTTGATAAAAGAGCAACTGCTTGTTCTACAATTTTCGTATTAATTTCTTCTTTTGCTTGCATAAAGGCATACCTTATTTTTGCCTCTGTTTCTTGCTCTTTTTGTTTTAGAGAACGGTCTAAATCTCTTATTTTCTGTTCCTTTGTTTGTTTAATGACTTCTTGTTGATTAGCTATAATTTCAGAAATTTCATTATCCGTATTCTGATATTTACGTTCATATTCCGCATATAAATTTTGTGCATCAATCTTTAGGCTTTCTGCGTCTTGCAGTTCCTTTTTTATAAATTGAATTCTTTTATTAATTAAATTTTTAATAAAATTTGTTATCGGAAAAAAACAAAGCAACACGACACATATAAATGCCGTACTTACCCAGAATTCACCTGTTTGATAAAAAAGTTCTTCATCTGTCACTATTTTTGCAGTTACATTTTCCATTGTTGCTGTTAACATTATTTGGCTCCTATCTTAGTAGCTAAATTCTCAATGTCTTGTTTACTGATAGAATCTAAATCCAATCGTTCGGCAATTGCCCATGCTATATCTTTTGACAAAGTGTCTACTTTTGCCAGTGCTTCATTTTTTTCGTTAATGAGCTTTATTTCATTTTCATCAATTTTTTGTTTCAATTTTTTGCTAATTTCTTCTTCCTTTTCGCTAATAAAAGATGCAAGAGCCTCTTCATTTTCATTAATTTGCTTCATCGCATCATTTTTTGCCACAGCTAATTTCTTCTCATAAGTATTTAAGGTCTCCAACGCTTTTTTATTTATCTCTTCCGCTTTCAATATATAATCATTATATTTACGTTTGCGCTCCTCAATCTTTTCCGCTATTTTTGGTATAACCAACTTATCCATTATAAGCCAAAAACTTATAAAGGTTACTAATAACCAAAAAATCTGCGTTACATAAACAGAAGTATCCAGCTGTGGCATTTTTATTCCGTTTTACTTAGAAATCATCATAATAGCAACAACAAGAGCATACAATGCAATTGCTTCTATAAAACCAGCTGCAATAAATCCCAAAGGTTGAACCTCTTTTTTTACCTGTGGATTTCTCCCTATCGTTTCAATTAATATTCCCCATACTTTTGCCAATCCCCATGCTGCTGCCATCATTGATAATGCGCACAAACCGGCACCGATAAATACCATACCATTTGAATTTACCAAAGTTTCCATTTTCATATCCTTTCTTTAATATAATTAGTGACCATGCAGTGCATCTCCTAAATAAATGCACGACAAAATTGTATATATATATGCTTGCAATATTCCAATGAATATTTCAAACGCAATAAGAACACCGGCAAAGAGAAAAGGTATTTCACCTCCCAGCAGTCCTAAAACCACAACGAATCCGGCTATAATTTTTAATATAATATGACCGACTGTCATATTTGCCGCTAAACGTATCGTTAAACTTAATGGCTTAGATAAAAGAGATATCACTTCTATCGGAACAATTAACGGAGCCATTACCCACGGCGTTCCTTTAGGGAAAAATGTTCTTAAGTATTCCCATTTTTGTTTTTTTATACCGATAAATATATTCAATAGCAAACTAAATACTGATAAAGTTCCAACTGCAGCTACATGTGATGTAAAAGTAAAACTATACGGGAAAAGACCTAATAAATTTCCTGTAGCGATAAAAAAGAATAGCGTAAATATAAACGAAAAATATTTCAAACCTTCTTTTCCGATATTATCAGCCATCATATCATGAATAAACTCGTAAGCGCTTTCTGGAATACATTGCATAGCATGAGGAATAAGTGATCTTTTGCGCAAACAAAATGCAAAAATACAAATTACGCTTAATGCGGTTAAAATCATGCATAGTGAAGAATTCGTAAAGCTTATATCATATCCCTTTACATCTATCGGCAATATTTTTTTTATCTCAAACTGCTCAATAGGATTAGACATTGTCTTTTATTCCTTACCTTTACTTTCATCCATTTTTTTCATAGAACGATAAACATTCAATATGCCGGCCATACAACCTAATATGATGAATATTAATAGGAAAAATGAATGAAAGTCAAACAATTCATCTAAAATATACCCTATTCCTGCGCCAACCAAAATACCGGCGACTAATTCCGATGAAACTTGAAAAGCAAGCATTACTCCCAAATTCTTTTGTTCATTCCTGCCTTTACTGTTTTCTACCTTTATTGTTTTTTCTTTTTCAATACGAATACGTTCCGCCATTTCTTGTATGTCTCGCGGGATTTTAGGCATTATTCTTATCTCCTTAATCTGTTTTCCAAATACTTTTTCCAATCGCTATAACTTTTAGTACCTAAAATCAATTCTTTACCATCTTGCCCCTCAACAATAAACGCTGGCGTTCCCTTTATGCCAAAATTATCAATTGCTTTATCCTTAACCAACAAAATATCACTGGTTAATTTCTTATCTGCCTTGCAGGCTTCCAGTCCTTGTGCGCTCATACCGAATCGGCGTGCATGGTTATATAGTTTCTCTTCATCTCCAGAAAAGAGCCAATCTTTTTTATCATATAATTCATCTATAAATTTATAATATCTTTCTGCCGGCAAACAATATGAAAGTTTTGCCGCCCGCATAGACATTGCTTCCAAAGGAAAATGAACAAAAACAAACCTAAGTTTTCCGGTTGCGATAAAGTCTCGCTCAAGTTTAGGTAAAATAAATTTATGAAATTCTCGACAGTGTGCGCAACTCATTGATGAAAATCCAAACATTGTCAATGGAGCTGTTTGATTTCCAAGAGCGCGTGTTCGTTCTGAACTTAGACCTATATCTCCTTTCACTTTAACGGCAAAAGCTTCTTCTTCTGCCTGTGCCGGATGAGATAAAATAAAAGTGTTGTCGGAAAAAATAAATCCTTTTGCAGTCAAATATCCGTATGCGCCAATAATATATACGGCGATAAGCGCCAGTATTCGACTTAATCTTCTCATAATTTTAATCACGATTTTTACTCCTTTTGTTCATTAATCACATTCTGTCCTATGTTTATTAAAATTTTCCTTAAATTTTCATCCTTTATTTCTTTGGTTACTTCTTGCAAGTAAACTTTTTGTTCTTCCGTTAATTTTAGCTCCTTACTCTGCTGTTTTTTCTCCAGTGAAATCATCTCAGGCTGCTTATTCATATTTTGTGATATATTTAATTTGTGTATTGCTTCATAGCCTATATATGAATTTATCTTATCTAAAACATAATTTTCTTTATGCTGAAGTTCTAAGGCGAATCCACCGACAGGAACCTCTACATATAGTGTACGCTTATTATCATTTGGATTATATTTTGTTTTAAGAGGCGTACAAAATGATGCTATTTCTTTACCTATAATTTTCTGCCAGTTCATCACAATATCCACACCAATAAGGTCTTCTGCCGAAATCATATCTTTAATAATAGGTATAAATATACTGCTTATACTTTCTAAATCCCGGCAGTGGTGCTCTGCAGATATGTTTATTTTATACTTCTTCATTTTCATGAACCTGCATTAACGGGTGGTGCATTTTTACTTCCTGAGCTAATTTTTCTGTCGTAATATGTGTATAAATTTCTGTTGTTACAATATTTTCATGTCCTAGCATTTTTTGAATTGAGCGAAGGTCAACTTTTTCGTTTACTAACCTTGTTGCAAAAGTGTGTCTTAAAGTGTGCGGATGAATTTTCGTCTCATCAAGACCTGCACTCTCTGCCATTTTTTTTAAACTTTTAAAGAATCCGGAACGAGTTATATGTCCGCTTATCGATTGCAGTGAAGGAAACAACCATTTACTCTTTTTTTTACCAAGATATTGTTTACGATAATCCAAATATTCTAAAACATCTCTTATAACTTCTTTGGTTACAGGTACTAATCGCTCTTTACTGCCTTTGCCGAAAATCAAAATTTGTTGCATATCATAGTTGATTGCATTTTCAGGTAAATTAACCACCTCAGATACGCGTAATCCGGAAAAACTCATAAGTTTTATAATAACTTTCATCCGCATAAATGAAAATGTTTTTCGTTGTGATGCAATCTTATTTAGCTTCGCAACTTCCTCCTTCGTTAAAAAAGAAGGCAGTGGTTTTCCTAATTTCGGTGTATGCAAACGATCTGTCGGATTATTCTCAATAATATTTTCACTCTGCAAAAATTTATAAAACTCACGAATACACGATATCTTGCGTGCTACTGTCTTAGGGGTGCTGTTTATTTCTTTCAGTTTCAATAAAAAGGCCTCTACATCCTCTCTTTTGGCTTCTTGCGGAAGTATAGGCGCTATTATTTTTACATATTGGCTAATATCTGCAGCGTAAGCTTTAATCGTATTTAGCGATACGCCACCTTCAACTGCTTTCGCATCCACAAAATCTTTTATTAAATCTCTCATTTATTCAGTTTTAACTCAATATTTTTAACAATCTGCTCCTGCTCAGGTGTAATATCTTTGCAGGCGGTATAAACCACCCCCAGAACTAAAACAAGTAGAATCAAATATATAATATAATTTCTTTTTGATCTCATATTTCTCTCCTTATGATTTATAAAGATATAATCTGTAAATAGATGTTGATTATTATTATTATCATTATATCCTTTATTGTAAAGTACAATCATAAGTATAGTGAATGACAATGATAAAAATCAATAAAATTATTTTACTTGTCGGCTTAATCGGTAGCGGAAAGACAAGTGTCGGTCGGCGTTTAGCCAAAAAACTTGAGCTTCCTTTTATTGATGGCGATCAAGAAATTGAAAAGGCGTCCGGATTATCCGTCATTGATGTATTTAAGTGTTTTGGAGCAGAAGAATACCGTGCCGGTGAGGAGCGTATTATGAAAAGGCTACTTTCCGGAGCTCCTTGTGTTTTGGCTTCCGGTGGTGGCGCTTTTGTCGCGGAACAAACCAGAGCTATTGCTAAAAAAAGAGCTCTTACTATTTGGCTTAAAGCAGATATAGATGTACTTTGTACGCGCACAACCGGTCGAAAACGGCGTCCTTTTTTACAATGTAGTGATTCTAAAATTAAAAGTAAGTTACAGTCGTATATTAATACGGAATATCCTTATTATAACCAGGCAGATATTACGGTTGAAACAAAAAATGAACCCGTAGATAATACAGTTAATCGTGTTTTATCAGCCATACAAAAATATGAATTGGAGAAAAAATATGCGGACAGCGAATCGTAAATTTGATGAATTAAGACAGATTGAAATTACGCCAAATGTTAATTTATATGCAGAAGGTTCTTGCTCGATTAAATGTGGTAACACTCATGTCATTTGCACAGCCAGCGTTGATATTAAATTACCTTCTTGGCTAAAAGATGAAAATCATGGCTGGATTACTGCAGAATACTCTTTGCTCCCTCGTTCCACCCTTACTCGTTGCTGTAGAGAGACACACGGAATCGGCGGAAGGACGCATGAAATTCAGCGATTAATCGGCCGTTCTTTGCGCTCTGTTGTGGATTTAAATTTATTAAGAGGTTATACTATTACTGTTGATTGCGATGTGCTCCAAGCTGATGGAGGTACCAGAACGGCTTCTATTACCGGAGGTTTTGTAGCTCTTTATCTCGCACTTGAAAAAATGGTCGAAAAAAATATGCTTCCTTTTAATCCTGCTCAGGAACATATTGCTGCTGTTTCTGCAGGCATTTGCGATGGTGTTCTTTTATTAGATTTAGAATATAATGAGGATTCACAAGCGCAAGTTGATGCTAATTTTGTACTAACGGAAAGCGGCAAAATTACAGAAGTTCAAGCCACTGCCGAGAAGATACCCTTTACACGCAAAGATTATAACGCTTTATTTGATTTAGCAGAAAATGGAATTCAAAAACTTATTTTATTACAAAAGGAGGCCATTCAAAATGCAAAAAATTAAAGAGCTCATTTTTGCCAGTCGCAATCAAGGGAAAATTGATGAAATTAGAAATATCCTTGCACCTCTTGGAATCCACATTTTATCCGCTAAAGATTTGAATTTACCTGATGTTGAAGAAACCGGTATGACTTTTGAAGAAAATGCTTATATTAAGGCTTTTGCAGCTGCAAAAGCAAAAAATATCTCATGCATTGCAGATGATTCAGGCTTATGTGTAGATGCTATCGGCGGTCGCCCCGGCGTTTATACAGCTCGTTATGCTCCGAATCGTGATTTCGATAAAGGTATGGATAAATTATTACAAGAATTAGCTGAAACAAAATCCAATAATCGTTCTGCGCACTTTTCCTGCGTCATCGTTTTAGCTCATCCAAATGGTTCTTATAAAGCATTTGAAGGCCGTGTTGATGGTCAAATTGCTACAAAAAAAAGCGGATATAAAGGCTTTGGCTATGATCCTATTTTTATTCCGACTGGTTTTTCGCAATCTTTTGCAGAATTTAGCAACGAAGAAAAAAATAAAATATCCCACCGCGGACGAGCTTTACAAAAATTTATTGCATACTTAAATGAAGAGGACTGATTTGAAAAACATTTATAACATTCCGTTGAGTTGTTCTTTTTGGGATTCTGTAGCACAAATTTACCTCAATAAATTTGGAAAAGATTATTTAAAATTGGCTTCAGCACTGTTTTTGGTACCTAATCGTCGCGCCTGCCAATCTCTTATCTCAGCTTTTGTTCGCATTCAAGGTCTAAATCCTACCATTTTACCGCAGATTGTTCCCATTACAGAAGTTGATGATGAGGCTCTTTTTTTTAATACATTTAATACTGAGAACAGTCTTTCCGATATTGGCTTGCCTATCTGTAAAGAGGAACGTTTATTTCTTTTTACCAGAATGATTATGTCTAAACCAACTGATTTCGGATTAAAACAAATTTCTCTGCCGCAGGCATTTAATTTGGCTTTAAGTTTAGCTGATTTTATTGATACCGCTATAAATCAAGGATTATCTTTTGACAGGCTAACCGGTTTAGTCCCGGAAAAATATGCTGCGCATTGGCAAGAAACACTGCAATTATTAAAAATAATTACTGATTTTTGGCCCGAAATACTAAAAGAGAGAAAAGCTGTTGATACCGCTGAACTTAAAAATATTCTTCTTTATAAGCAAGCTGATGTATGGGAAGAAAATCAGACAACAAAAACCATTGTTGCAGCCGGTATTACTGCTAATTTTCCGGCAATTATCCGTGTGTTAAAAGTAATTTCCAATTTGCCCAATGGTGCCATTTATTTTGCCGGAATTGATTCTTTTGCTGATAATGCTTACTGGCAAGCTATAGATGAAGTGCATCCTCAATTTGAATTAAAAGAATTACTTACATCACTTAATATAGAGCGCTCACAAATTGCTGACATTTGTCCGCCTCAAAATTCATTACGGGAGAAATTTATTTCTGAAATTATGCGGCCGGCAGTTGTTTCTCATACTTGGCAATATTTAACCCCAAAAACAATTTCTCCAAAGGCTTGGCAAAATATTGAACTTATTGAATGTTGTTCTCAACATGAAGAAGCTTTGGCTATAGCACTTAAGATGCGGGAAATCCTGCTTATTCCCGAAAAAACAGCTGCTCTTATTACATATGATAGAAACCTGGCTCGTCGTGTTTCTTCAGAATTAGAAAGGTTTGATATCCAAATTGATGATTCGGCAGGCATCCCTCTAAATTTAACACCTATCGGGATTTTTTTAAGATTGTTAATTGAAGCGTCAGAAGATCTGGACAATAGCACCAAACTTATCGCTTTATTAAAACACCCTTTGTGCCTATGTCATTTAGATTCCTCTACATGTCGTGACTATGTTTACAGATATGAGCTGTTTCTCAGACAAAAAAAATCTTCCTTAGATGACCGCATTCTTGCGTTTATGGCAGATATCAGGCTGCAGTTACAAAAATTTTCTGTTTTATTACACAATTCCAGTGTTTCTTTTGAAGATATTTTACAAGCACATATTAAAATTGCAGAGGAGTTTTCATCTTCAAGCTCTACTATCGGTAAAAATATTTTATGGCAAGGGGATGCCGGAAAGTGTGCGGCACAATTTTTTACTAAAATTATGGAATCTGCCTCCCATTTAGGGATAATATCCGGAAAAGATTATTTATCTCTAATCTGTGAATTAATGTGTAAAGAAAATGTCCGCCGAAGTTTTGGCACGCATCCTCGTTTAAGTATTCTCGGACCTATAGAAGCACGTCTATGCCATTTTGATTACGTTATTTTAGGAGAAATAAATGAAGGAATCTGGCCTAAACCGGCATCATCTGATATGTGGATGTCCAGACCGATGAAGAAAGATTTCGGATTTAGTTTACCGGAAAAATCCGTTGGTATTTTGGCTGCAGACTTCTGTACTTTTTTAGCTTCGGAAAACGTTATTTTAACTCGTGCCGAGCGTATAGACGGTGTACCGATGAAAAAATCTCGTTGGCTTTTGCGTATTCAAACAGTTTTGCAAGCGTTAGGTTTTGATATCGAATCCTTGCATACACCTGGTTTTATTTCTTTTGTGCAAAGGATTGATTTGCCTGATAGATACTCTCCCATCAGTGCTCCGGCTCCTTGTCCGCCTGTTGAAGCGCGTCCTCGTAAATTATCTGCCAGTGCCGTTGATTTGCTGGTAACAGATCCTTATTCTGTTTTTGCTAAATATATTTTGCGCCTTTATCCTCTAGATGCTTTAGATTTACCATTAGATCAGCGCGATTACGGAACACTCATTCACGAAATTATTGAAGATTTTAATAATCTTTATCCGACGCAATTTCCTGATAAAGCCTTAGATACTCTTATCCAATTAGGAAAAAAGCACTTTGATGATTTTCATCTTAATCAAGAGCTATTTGCTTTTTGGTGGCAAAAGTTTGTTAATATTGCTATTGCTTATATTGCTCAAGATACCAGAGAAAATATATCGTCTATTCATAATGAAGTTAGCGGATTTATACAATATAATTTACCGCAAGGGTTATTTACTTTTACAGCCAAAGCAGATAGAATCGATATTTTAAAAAATAATCAAATTAATATTATCGACTATAAAACAGGCTCCATTCCCTCTAAAAAACAAATTATGAGCGGTCATGCTTTACAACTGCTTTTAGAAGGGTTGATTGCTAGAAAAGGACAATTTGAAAATATTGCTGTTTCTGAGCTTAATCAACTTATCTATTGGCATCTCGGTGACACAATTTCAAATAAAAATTTATTGGTTATTGAACCTAAAGAAGATGAGGTTTTAAAAAAATGCGAAGAATATCTTATTCAGCTTGTCTCGATTTTTGACTTTGCCACGACTCCTTACTATTCTCAACCTATTCCTAAATATATAAGCAAAAATAGAGATTATGAACACCTGGCTCGTGTTAAAGAGTGGTCGATTCAAGAAGATGGAGAAGATAATGAATAATATTGAACAACAAAAAGAAAAATTGATTGAATTAGCAACATCTCAACAAAGAGCTGCTGCTGATCCGCAATATTCTGTTTGGGTTGAAGCTTCTGCCGGAACAGGCAAAACAAAAGTTTTATCTGATAGAGTGTTACGTCTGCTTTTAAACAAGGTTGATCCGGCAAAAATTTTGTGCCTCACCTACACAAAAGCGGCAGCTGTTGAGATGAATGAGCGCATAACAAAGCGTCTCAGTTCTTGGGCTGTAAAAAAAGAAAAAGACCTTGTTGAAGATTTATCAGCATTGCTCGGCCAAGATTTTAATATAGAAAATAAAACTGATTTACTTTCTTTAGCGCGTACACTGTTCGCTGTTTTATTAGATACGCCTGGGGGAATAAAAATTCAAACCATTCACAGTTTTTGTGAAGATATTCTCAAGCGTTTTCCCTTAGAAGCCGGTATATCTCCTTATTTTGAAATTTTAGATGACCGTAACGCGAAAGAAATTTTAGGAAACATACAATCTGATTTATTAAATATCACAAATAAAACAGCTCAGCCGGAAATTTATCAGTCTCTTTTGTATCTTGTTGAAAATATAAGTGAGTACCGTTTTCCGCAAATCATGAATATGATTACGGAAAATCGCAATAAAATTGACCGCTTATTAAAAATATATCATTCAGACATTAACACGATTACCACTGTTTTAGAAAAAAAATTAGCCGTGTCTGCTTCCTTATCTGCCGATAAAATCAAAAAATCCTTTTTAGATGAAATTGATTCAACTGAGCTTAAAGAAGTTATTGCAGCTTTTTCCAGGGGTAGCACAGAGGATCAAAAACGCGCGCAAGCTTTAACAGAAATTATGGAAAACAGCTTTTCTGTAAATTTTTATAATACTTATAAATCTGTCTTTTTGACAGATAAAGATACCATTCGCACACGTTTAGCCACACAAAAGGCTATTTCTCTTTATCCAAATTTATTAGACTTTATGCAAAAAGAAGCTCAAAGACTTTTGCAGACACAAAATAAACTCATTGCACTTAATGTTTTAAAATCAACTTGTGCAGTGCTGCATATTGCACAGTATATCATATCTAAATATAATTCTTATAAAAAATTGTATTCGGTTCTTGACTATGAAGATTTGATTTTTTTAACTTGCCAGTTACTGGAAGAACATGGTGTTGCTGATTGGGTTTTATTTAAATTGGATGGAGGCATTGATCATGTCTTGATAGATGAAGCACAAGATACTTCACCGGCTCAATGGGCGATTATCCGTGCGCTTACGCAAGAGTTTTTTGCAGGAATTGGCGCACATGATGATGTTTCTTCACGCACTATTTTTGTTGTCGGCGATAGAAAGCAATCAATATTTAGTTTTCAAGGTGCGGACCCACAAGAATTTGATAAAATGTATAATTATTTTCATGAACGAATCCAAAAATTTTCTAAAATTCATTTAGATGTTTCTTTTCGTTCCACCGCTGCCATCATGGATTGTGTCAATACATTATTTGAGGTGTCTGAAGCAAAAAAAGGCGTTATTCCGGATAACGAGCGTATTAATCATCGTCCTTTTCGTTTAGGAGACGGCGGAATAGTAGAAATTTTACCTTTACTAAAAAATGATGTATTAAAGGATACCAATGATTACAATTGGATATTACCAATTGTCCGTGAAAAGAATTCATCCTTATCAAATACCTTGGCTCGTCAAATTGCTCAAAATATTAAAAACATGGTCGAATCAGGTGATATGTTGGTTTCACAAAATCGCCCCGTATGTTATGGTGATTTTATGTTTTTAGTACAACGGCGCAATGCGTTTGTAGAAGAGTTTGTTCGTACTTGTAAAGAATTGAAAGTTAATGTTTCAGGTGTTGATAAACTTAAACTATTAGAGCAAATTGCCGTTCAAGATTTAATTTCTCTCGGTCGCTTTTTATTGCAGCCGATGGATGATTTATCTTTGGCTGAAGTTCTAAAATCTCCTTTATTTTCTCTTACTGATGATGACTTATTTAAATTGTGCTATCATCGAACCGGTTCTCTGTTTAACAGCCTTTTAAATAACCCTGCTTATCAATTGCAAGCCGCAAATTTAAAGATATTACTTAATATGAGCGGATATGCCAGACCTTTTGAATTGTTTAATTATGTTTTATCCAAAATGTCCGGAAGAAAGCTCTTTATCTCGCGAATAGGAAATGAGGTTGAAGATGTTCTAGATGAATTTCTAAATTTAACACTTACTTTTGAGCAAAATCATACGCCTTCTTTACAATCTTTTATTTCTTGGATTGTTCAAGATGAGGTTATTGTTAAAAAAGAAATGGAACAAGGTAATAATAATGCAGTTAGAATTATGACTGTTCACGGCTCAAAAGGTCTGCAAGCTCCTATTGTTATTCTGGCAGATACAACACATACTAAAAGTACCGCTCAAGGTTGCGAATTCTTATGGGAAGATAATCTTTTATATTTTCCGACATCTTCTGCAAATTATGATGAAGTATGTCGAAAAATTAAAGCTAAGCAACTGGATGCAGATTTTGATGAATACCGACGTCTTTTATATGTTGCGCTTACGCGCGCTGAAGACAGGCTTTACATTGCCGGATATACTTCATCATCTGATGCTAAAGAGGAATCTTGGTACAAACTGCTTGAAAAAAATATTTCATCAAATATTTCTCTAAAAGATGATGATAAGCGTATTGTTTATAAAATCGAGCAGCAGAATCCTTATGAGGAAAAATCCTTTATTATCCCAAAGCCATCGACCTTTAAGGATTATAGTTATTTACTTACATCTGCGCCAATGGAAAGTCCTCTTGCAAAACCGTATACTCCTTCGCATGACGAAAATGAAGAAGATATTGCCGTTTCTCCCTTAGAAGAAAAGCAAAATTTCTATAAAAGAGGGACAGTTATTCATCAACTGCTTCAGTATATGACCTCTGTTTCGCCCCAAAATATTCACAATGTTGCACAAGCTTTTCTCAAACAGCATTTACCGGAATTTTCTATTGCAGAACATGATAGGATTATTCAAGAAATATCTGCTTTATATCGTTCTTTTCCTCATATTTTCACCGAATCCTCCATGGCTGAAGTTCCTATTATCGGCGAAATAGATGGCAGAATCGTTTCTGCTAAAATTGACCGTCTGGTTATAAATGAAGACTCCGTGTTTATCGTTGATTATAAAACGAACCGTCCGGCAGCAACATCTATTAAAGAAGTTCCTGATTTATATATTAAACAATTATCTACCTATAAACGCTTACTTGAAAAAATTTACCCCAATAAAAATGTTGAAACATACATATTGTGGACTAATACTTGTAATATGATGAAACTCTAAAAATTAAGGTTATAATATTTTTAATCTTGAATTACATTAAAAATGTACTTATATTGAAAATGTACTATTTTAGCTGAAAGGGAAAAAAATGAGAGCAATTAATGACAGTGAATTTGAAAACGAAGTTCTTAAATCAAAAGGTTTAGTTTTGGTAGATTTTTGGGCAGAATGGTGCGGTCCTTGCCGTCAGCTTGGTCCGGTTTTAGAAGCTGTTAGTAAAGAAATGGGCGAAAAAGTTAAAATTTGCAAAATGAATGTTGACGAATCTCCTGCAACTGCTGCAAGTTTTGAAATCAGAAGCATTCCGACAATGTTTTTGTTTAAAAACGGTGAAAAGATTGATACAAAAGTAGGTTTTAATTCTCAATCAGCTATTCAAGAATGGTTGAACTCGCATATTTAGTTTTTGATTAATGAGTAATCTATACAAAAAGCCTCACTTTAGACAGGTGTCTAAAATGAGGCTTTTGGCTAAAGAATACCATGTTCTTTGGCAAAATCCATAAGGACTTGTATCTCTTCATTTGTGAAGAGATTGTTTTCTCTTCCATAGTCAATCACATCTTTCAATGTGATGACTGTTCTGGCTATAATATGGGCATCTTCCAGTTTTTCTTTGGTAGATTGAAAGCCCATACTAAAAAGGGGAAATAGTATGGCATCTTTTGCCTTATTTCCTTCTTTATTGCGTAGCGTGTTAATCACGCTAAGGGCCGCACTGCCGGTAACGACCATATCGTCAATGACCATTATTCTCGCGTCTTGGCATCTCAATTGACCATTAACCATGTTACATAAACCATACTTTTTCTCATGTTCACGAACAAGCACTAGGTCTTTACCTTTACAATTGGCAAGACTTGCAGCAATAATCATACCGGCACTGACAATAGCAACATAATCATCTATTGCGTCATTATAAATGTTTATTGCTTCGTTAAAGGCAGAAACAATGTGACCCCTTAACGCTAATGAGCTTATAGCCTCCTCTGCGTTGAACCAAAAAGGTGATTTACCTCCATCTTTTAAGGAAAAGAAATATTTTTCTTCCGTCCTTACTAGAAAGAGCCCTCGCTCGAAGAACGCTCTTATTAATAAACTTTTAAAATTCATATAAATTTAAATTAATAATTAAACAATCTTATTGTTTTTGCCCCCAAAATAGATTTTTGTCAAGATGTAAAATAAAAAAAATATGGCTCTGCCGTTTAATATGCACTTGTAACTTTTTTTTGTTTTTGTTATATTCATATGTTATATTTGGGTGGCAAATTATGTAAAAGGAGCTTTTTATGGAAAAAATTATGCAATACATTAAAGCCGGAAAAGGAAGAGGCTTAATCTTTTTGTTGGCAGCTGCTGTGGTTATTTCATTTGTCGGGATTATATTTTTAAAGCAGATTTATAATAGCGCAGAGCCGAAATTTATGCTTGTTGCAGATGAATTTTTACCTATCACGGTTCAAGAAGGAAAAATCGTTAACCCGATAGATACTTATAAAAAGGTTGATTTTAAATTCGGTAATGTATTGGATAATTCTGATGTGCTACCGATTGTGTTAGATACCAGAAAAGAAACATCAACAATACCGGAGGCTAAATTAGGCATCTTTATCATGACTGATATAGTGTACATAATTTCACCAAATAAAATTGAAAAATTCTATTTACCTGATGGCGTGTGGGACAAAGACGCGGTAAAAAATTATTTTGATTCGTTTATCAGTACGGTTTCCTTATTTATAGCAGGACTTTTAGTCGCTATTCTGTTCTTATTTTTGCTTATTAAGACCATAATTATTGCTTGGCTCAGTGAACTTTGGTTAAAAGCCATGAAAAAAACAAATTTACCTGATTTTGCCGCATTCATGCGGTTAAGTGCTGTTATTGTTGCTATATTGAATACGATACTTATGGTATTAGGTGTTTGTTGCAGTTTTTCACTCAATATTTGGGTGAGAGGAATCATCGCTTTGGCGCTGGTAATTAGTACGATACTTAAGCTGAGTGAACAAGATGTTTAGAGTTTATCTCGATAAAAACCAATGTATCTTTTAGGATGTGGTCAAAATATCTTTTTACTTGAATATATTAAGGCATATCTTTAAGATTTCTTTATGAGTAATAACAAAGGGGTTTTTGATGAGAGCCTGTCCACTGTATTTATTATTTTTATCCGTCTTACTGGCTAAACCGGTATATGCAGATTATGTTTATCGGGAAGATGATGTTCGTCATGTCGAAGGCGTGCTCTATGATGCAAGCGGAACACCTATAACCGGTATATATGAAGATTTTTATGATGATAACACTCTTAAAAGTCAGAAACAGTATGTTGATGGTGTTTTAAACGGTGTATCTGTAATGTATAATGAGCAGGGCTATAAAGAAGCTGATATGCCTTTTGTTGATGGTAAATTAGACGGAATTGTTTTTTCTTATTACAGTAACGGACAGATGAAAGAACGGATACCTTATCGCCGTGGTCGAATACAAGGGGTTATGCGATCATACTATCCAAACGGCGCAATAAAATCTCGCGCAAGCTTTAATTCTGATATGAAAACAGGTGAAACACGCGAATTTTACGAAAATGGTAAAGTCAAAGAAATAGCAACATATATCAACGATGTAAAAGACGGACCGGCAAAAGTTTATTACCCTGACGGAAGATTAGCTGAAGATTTTGAATATAGTAACGGCGTTATTAACGGCAATCGAAGAACATATTATCGTACCGGTGAGCTGAAATCTGATGTACAATATATCAACGGACAAAAGAATGGTCTGCAAAGGCAGTATTTTGAAGGGGGAGAGCTTGAATCCGCGGTTAATTATTACAATGATAAGGCCGATGGTGAAGGTGTCTTTTATGATGAGAACGGTCACATTAAGATGAAAGTTAACTATAAAAATAATTTGCGTGACGGTGTGGCGCATTCCTACTATCCGAACGGAGCTGTCAAATTGGCGGTAACTTATGCAAAAGATGAGCGTAACGGCATGGAAACAGCTTATTATGAAAACGGCAATATTAAAAGCGAAACGCCGTTTTTTAAAGGAGAAACAAATGGTGTCGGGCGTGAATATTATGAAAACGGAATGCTGAAGTCTGAAATAACGTATGAACGCTCAATAGCAAATGGAACAGCTAAGTTTTATGATAATTACGGGCATCTTTTAACAGAAGTTATATATAATAACGGTGTGCGTGACGGCGTGCAGACAGATTATGATGTAGCCGGTCTCAGAACTTCTCAGGGAATGTATGTTAATGATGTCTTAGAAGGTGAATATAAAGAGTTTTATGCAGATGGTCGTGTTAAGTCTGTTGCAAATTACCGCGGAGGAAAGTTAGAAGGCGTTACATTAATATATGATGAAGAAGGAAACCTTTCTTATGAAGTTCCTTATGTAAATGATAAAAAAGAAGGAAAGATGAAACGTTACTACCCAACCGGAGAGGTTATGGGAGAAGTCAGTTATGAAAAAGGGATGAAACACGGCATGCTCGATGCCTATAATGAAGATGGGACGTTGATGGCAAAAGTACTCTTTAATAAAGATAAAGCAATTAAAGGGTACAGCATGGACCATGGGCGTAATCCGGTTCCAATGAAAGAAGAAGATATTAAGCTGATTAATGATGCTTATTAATATATAAAACTGATTATGGCTGCTTTTTATCCATAGATTCAAAATTTGTTTCGGTGTGTCGATATATAAACTCCGTTTTTGGTGCACTTACATAAAATTAAACATTTTTCTATCAAAAAATAAGTATTATCCACAAAAAAAATATTGAAAAATAAAAAAGCTCTGTTAAGGTAAAGATGAATTAAGAACTATTTTGTCTCGGAATTATGCTTTTTATAATTAAGGAAAGTTTGGATGTTTTACGTATCCGTTCCGAGATTTTATATTGTGTGAATTTAGCGCATATTAATAAATGCGAATACAATCGAATATAATTAATCTCAAAAAAATAAATAATGTATGAAAACAGAAAATCTTTGGCGTGTCTGGCTCATGAGCTTAGCCGCCGCAGTTGTTTTGTGTGTTACCGCCTGTGGTGGGGATGATTGGTTTGAGCCAGATCCGACTCCAACTCCGCTGACACCGGTAGACACGAGGGGAGAACTAGTGTTCTCCTTTGGTAATCCAGGTAGTGGTACCGGCACTGGTACCGCTGCGGATCCTGCTGTCGCCCAGTGTGGCGATACGCTTTCCGTGGCGATAACGGCAAAATCTACCTACACCGACCCTGATGGAACGGTGTACACATGTGAACCGGAAGCCTCCATTACGGCTTTCACAGGTTCTGATACTTTATATGTAGAAGATCTTAAAACTCTGTTAGATGTTAAGGAAGAAGGTATCGAACAGAAAGTCCTCTCACCGCGTGCTGATATGAAAACACTTCAGCAATTGCAGAAATTTTCTGTTGGTGGAAAGAAGCCTATCATCTTTGGTCTGGCGCATGACGTATACACATATGTCAACTCGCAAGAGGCAAAGATTGAGATGCCTTATGTGCGGATTAATCCGGCACAATACGGCGGCGCTAATACCAACGAGGAAGGCGATATTCCCACTTCTGTGAGAAAAATTCGCTTGAAGCGAGTTGCTCCGTCAGGAGGCGGTCCCAGGCGCGCGGCATCAATCACCGACTCGACAACTTATGATGTTACTATGTCGTTTACACTTGGTTTAGATGGTGTAAACACAAAAAAGAACACTTCACAAGTGTTGTCAGTCGACGTGGCCTTTGTGGCTGTTGTGGCAAAAACTACCGAAGTTCCTGATCCGAAGAAAAGCTTTGAGTACGAACTCACCAAATCAGGCACTAACAGTGCCGCTTCGCCTTATACTGTTATTTTAGGGGAGCCACTCTCTCTTAATTGGCAGCAAAAAGCTTCATATCAATATTTTTCCATGACCGAGCGTACAGACATGGAAACAAAATACGAGCCGAAGGCGTATGTCGAAGTAAATGCCTCTAAGGCAGACACCATTTGGGTGAGCGATGTTGCTCAACTTGAGAAAATACAAATTTCTCCTCCGACGATAACAAACAACGGCACTAATCCGGTAGAAAACACCGGTTTGCAAACGTTTGAAATTGCTGAAGGACCGAAAGTATCTATCAAGTGGGGATATCAGTCTTACAAGCCAATCTCCATTGAAGGAACAGAAGTCGAACTACCGTATCTCTCTTTGAGCAAACCTACAGCCGATGTAAAGGTTGTTGAAGTTGCCAATGGTGTATTGAAAGGTAAAAAAGGAAAGCTCTACACAGTAACGTTAACTATTGACCAAGATTTGGCAACGGTGAACGTTGATGAACCGAAAGGTGAACATCTGCAGTATGTTGCGAAATATCTTGCCGGTGTTGCCGTTGAAGAGCCGAAACTTGTGGATATTAAGTATCGCACTGACTATCAGCCGTATGAGCCGCACGATAACATTCCTTGGACTTATCAGTACCTGGTCTATCGAGACAGCATCTTCTCTGGTGGCTCCGTGCGTACCTCTGTAACCCGTAGTGCCAAAACCACTATGGATTGGTATTTGGACAATACTTCTTATCATGGTGATTACACACAGAAAAAAGAAGATGTGCGCGGAGTGACTGTTTACTACCATCAGAAGAGAACGGATTTGTTGGACGAGGCGTATCGCAATGTAGTTATATCGCGCAAAATCGGCGTACCGGATGTGTCGTTGGTGACGGTCAAAACATATGAGCCGGAAATAACCAGCCCTGACCAATGGGAACGTTATACCGGCTATGACCCGAGCAATCCGCAAGCCGGATGGTATTTTAAAGGCTTTGACTACTGTAACCCTGCAAGAATATACTATAAGGGGGAACTTTTAGCAAATTTTAACATTACCTCTGTCTGGTATAATCACATTCTCTATGTGGAAGATGGGATAAACGGTGGGCAGTTAATAGACTTTTTGGAGTATCAGCCGAAATTTGATTTCACCATCAATGTAGTAGATACTACCATGCCAACCGGTGAGCCGGCAAAAGTGTTTACACACAAGTGTATAACAACTATGTTCGGCAGCAAGCCGTACCAGTTCCATTACGAGATAGTGGATAGCGTGTATCAGTCTGATCCAGAACATCCGCCATTCTAATAGCATCTAATCTAAAGAAGAGGCCTGACATCAAAGTCAGACCTCTTCTTTTATGCATTTTTTCAGGCTTTTACTCCACCGGCACCGGCTGCCTTGGGTGCATTGGTATCTAACGGCCAACGTGGTCTCGGTTTGAAATCTAAAGGTGAAATTAATCCCTTCTTAAAACGCTCTAACCCTGCCCAAGCAATCATTACTCCGTTATCGGTGCAAAAACGAATTGGCGGCGCAGCAAATATCAATTGATTAGCCAAAGCAAGATTTTTTAATTTTTCGCGTAAATAGGTATTAGAAGCGACACCGCCGGAAACAACCAAATGTTTTCCTTGAGGATAATTTTGCTTAAAATAAGCAATTGCCCGCTTGAGCTTGCGACACAAACAATCTGTCGCCGTATATTGAAAACACGCACAAATATCAGCCATATCCTGCGCCGAAATACTGGCATGCGCCAACTCTCCGTCTGGTGCGTATGTTTCTATAATCTTGCGCACAGCCGTTTTTAAACCGGAAAAAGATAAATTACAATCCGGTGTGCCGATTAAAGGCTTAGGCAGAGTAAACCTCTTTTCATTGCCGGTTGCGGCTAATTTTTCAACTGCCGGTCCGCCGGGATACCCCAACCCCAACATTTTCGCAACTTTATCAAACGCTTCTCCGGTTGCATCATCAATCGTTGTCCCTAAGCGCTCATATTCATTAACATCTTTAACAACCAAAATCTGACTGTGCCCACCGGAAACAAGTAACAGCAAATACGGAAATTCAACATCATTACTCACCCGCGGTGCTAATGCGTGACCTTCTAAATGATTAACCGCAATAAAAGGTTTATTTAAGGCGATAGATATGGCTTTTGCCGTCATCACGCCGACAATAACACCACCGATAAGCCCCGGACCTGAGGCCGCTGCTACCGCATCAATATCACTTAACTTCAGATTTGTTTTTGCAAAACATTGTTCTAAAATCTCGTCCATATGCTCCAAATGCGCACGAGCGGCAATTTCCGGTACGACTCCGCCATAGCTTTTATGCTCTTCTTGTGATAAAAGAGCTTCACCTAAAATTTCTTTTTTTTCATTAATTAAGGCGGCTGCGGTTTCATCACAACTGCTTTCAATACCCAAAACTATCATGTTCTTATCCAAAAAGATTGAAGTTTATTTTTTTATTCTATAAACTATATTTATTGAGAATGCAATTATCTAATTTATGGGAGCGGTGAAAATGTCTGAAAAAAAGAGTGATAACACGAAAAAAAAACCTTTTTCAAAGGTATTAAAGTTTATATTTTATCTTTTTCTGATTATTCTTTTGGTACTTGGAACTATTTTTGTTGCCGTAAAAATATCCGACTCGCGCAAGTTGGAAGATTTTTCCAAATTCGAGCAGATTACACGGCAAATAGCCGAGCAAAATAACCGCTTAGATGCGTTAGAGCAATTTCCGGCATCTGTTTCTGCCAACACACAGCAATTGGCCTCTACAGCTCATGCTCTCAGCATCCTTTCTGAAAAATTTAATCAGTTGTATGCAGAAGTCGGAAATAAACAAATTGAAAATATGCAAAACAGCTTGCAGAATTTTGAATATCGAGTATCTGCCATGGAAGAGCAGAAGAGTATTGAAGCTCTTATTTTAAGCATTGCTTTGCTGATTAAAGAAAATGCATCTTATCATCGTCCGTTTATTGAAGAAGCCAATATTTTAACCGAGCTCAACCAACAAAGAGAAACAAACCTTGCTGAAATCAATACCATTAATCAATATAAAACAACACAAATTGCTGATAATATGCAATTGGCTCAGCGATTTACACAAATTATGGAAAATTTTAGTTTTTCGCAACCGACTGTTAAAGAACACGAAGAATCCAAATTTTCAAAAAGTATTAAGATGATAAAAGATACTGTTTCCGGTATGCACTTTGATAAAGTTATTGTGTTAAAAAAAGAAAAGAAAACGGCGCATCAGCAACAATTACTGGATACATTATCGAATCTTGTTAAAACGTATGATTTTGTCGATGCCGTAAATTTCATTGCTCAAAATCAGGAATTTACTGCTGTTGATAATAAAGAGTTTGCAGCATGGCAAACTGCTGTAAAAGATAAACTTAATTTTGATACAGCTCTTTCAAAGCTGATTGCCAATCAGCTCAAAGCGCTAAAAGAAGAAATTAAAAACAAAAAGAAAGCTGTCTTAGTGGAAGCAGAAGAAGAAAAGCAAAAAGATTCTGTTCCTGCAGAGGAGAAAGCTATAAATGATTAAAAACTTCTGCAAGCTTATTATTATTTTAGTTTTAGCAATATCTGCGATACAAATTGCTGATATTCAAGAACTGGAAATACATACAAATGATAAAACTTATATTTTGCAAACAAAATTTATTCTGCTGGGTATTGTTTTATTTTTTGTGTTGTTCCGCGTCTTCTTTTGGAGTTTACGCAAATTAATTTATCTGTTACATAATGATGTATTGCTTTCTAACCATGCTTTTGAAGAAGAAAAAGAAACTCTAGGAGCGCTTAGATCTGAGGCTGAAAATAAAATTGTATTAACGCGCGATCAATTTGATGAGGCAGCTATTTTAATCGTGCAAACGATGACAGCTATTAAAGCCGGGCTGATAAATGATGCGCGACAGCAGTTGGTAAATTTGCATAAAATTATAGGCGATGATGCAATTATAGATATTTTGATGTTGAAAATTTATAAGGGTGAGAAGAACTTTGACAAGATGGAAGAACTTTCACAGAAATTAATGCAAAATGAAAATATTCAGTTAGTCGGGATGAAAGCTTCTATTGAAGCACAAATAGAAAAGAAAGAATTTACCGAAGCTTTAAAAACGGTTAATCAAGCGTTTGAAGTTCGCCAAGATTTATATTGGGTAATCGGCAGTGCCTTTTTGTTGCGTGCTAAAAATAATGATTGGCTTGGTGCTTTAGAAGTTTTAGATGCCGGCATAGAAAAGAACATTACACCTCAGCCTAAAGCCGCCAGACTTAAATCTGTTGCATTGTTTGAGTTAGCGTTGCAAGCTAAAGCAGAGAAAGACATGACTCGTTTCTTTAAGTTTATCACACAGGCATTACAAGAAAACTGCAGGCTTGTGCCGGCTGCTCTGGAATTAGCTGAATACTATGTTAAAAATGATAAACAAATTCGTAAAGCTGAAGCCGTCTTAAATGCTATTTGGTGCGAAAATCCGACTTATGAAGTGGCAGAAGCTTATCTTGCGCTTTATCCGAAAGATTCCAAAGTCGAAAAGATTCAGAGAATGGAACGATTGGCTCTCGCCAATAATAAACGCCAGTCTTTAAATAATTTAATTCTAGCGGAATTATACGTTAATGCCAAAAAGACGGCAAAAGCTAAAAGTGAGTGTAATCTATTTTTATTAAAAAATCCGGCAACACAAAAAATTGTTGAAATATTGGATAAATTAGAAGATAAACCTTCTAAAAATAAAACGAGTCTTGTTGCCTCGATAAAGTCGCATCTAAGCAATTTGGGTAAGACAGAAAATGAATATCCGAAAGATTTTCAATGGGTCTGTGCCAATTGCGGGCATTCTACCGATCAATGGGAAGCCATTTGTCCTGAATGCGGAGAAATAGGTCGTAATTATTGGCACTTGTATGTTGATAAAACAGCAAATACAAGCGAAGAATTGTAAATATAGTTAGGAGGATACAAAATGGATATAGAGAATCTGAAAAATATCTGGCAAAAAAAATATGCAGATGTGCCTTTACAGTTGCAGAAAGTAAAAAATATTAAGACTGTAGCAACGGCTTTTAACACTAATGTTGATGCGGTGCTTAAAATTAAGGGCGAATCGCTTAAAAAGCTTATTCTTGATAACAATATTCCTCTTTCTTCATTAGATAATATTACACTTACTGAAATGCATCTGCCGACAGATGTTATTTTGGGCATTGTTAAATGCTTTGTACGAGGTATTGCCGAAGAATGGGTTACGGAAGACAAATCGATATATGACTGGATGGCTCAAAATTTAGGTTATGATCGTTTACAAATGGGGGGGCAAGGCGGAATTATTGCCAATACTTTAGCCTTATTAAAAATAAACAAAGTTATAGCACATACCAATTCACATCCGGCCTTACAAGCCGAGCAATTTTTAGATTTAGATAATCTGTTTGCGATAGATGAAAACGGTGAGTTGGCAAAAGCCTGCGAAATCTCGCGTGATAATGATATTCCGCTCATACACTGGATTATTGAATTTGATAAAGGCGATAGTTTTAACATTGACGGAAAAGAATTCACTTGCCCAAAATCGAATCGCTTTATCGCTACTTATGATCCGTTAAATCTAAATTTGGTTATAGATAGAAATTTTGTTTCTTACCTTAATAACACGCAGATTGATTATTTGATTTTATCCGGTTTTCATCCTCTTTTAGCACGCAAAAACGGCATTGAGCTTATAAAAAATGCCGTACCGCTAATTAAGCAATGGCAAAAAAACAACCCTCAAATGATAACGCATTTAGAGGTTGCCTCTACCCAAGATCTAGCTGTTCGCAAAGCTATTGTGGAATATATTGCACCCTTAATGCAGTCTGCCGGATTAAATGAGCGTGAAACCATAGATTTATTAAATGTCTGTGATGGGAAAGATTTAGCTCAAAAGATAGAGCGAGAAACAACTGCACCGAATCTGTTTGATGCGCTTTTATATCTTAAACAAAAATTGGACATTCCGCGCCTGCAGCTTCATATGTTCGGTTTATATCTGACCCTGCAAGATGCACGTTTTCCTTTTTCCGGAGTGGAAAATTTACGCGGAATGCTAACAGCTGCTGTTGTTTCTTCCAGCAAGGCTTATAACGGCGCTTTAGAAAAATATCAGGATATTACCTTAACCTTAGATGTTCCACCGTCGGATATCGGTTTAGGGGAATTGACTTCTTTAGCTCAAAAACTAAACAAGCCCGAGCTGGCAGAGAATGGCATTTGTGAATTTAACGGTATGTTTGTCAGTGCGGTACCGACAATTTTAGTCGATAAACCAAAAACTTTAGTCGGTATGGGTGATACAATTTCTTCTATTTCTCTAATTGCCGGCAGATAGAACATTCTATTAAGCACAAAAAAACACCGTTGGTTTGACCAACGGTGTTTTTTTGTAATAAGCCACAATGCGATATTAAGGGAGGGAGACTGATATTCGAGATTATGAGCTAGTGGCTTATTTAGGTAAATAAACCGATTTTTGTTTAAGGGAGGGAGATGAGAATTATGAAAAAGACAATCACCGGTTTATTTAGCATGACAGATAGACTTTTTATTATTATTTGATTGTCTATCTGAAAGGTTCTAATAGCATTCTATAAACGATAAATTAACAAAACTTGCTGTTTATAGACATAAATTACACAAAATTTTTCTTATTGTCAAGTATTATTTTTAAAATTTTTTATTTTTTATGAAAAAAATAACGGAGGCAATTGTCTCCGTTATTTCTTTCCGTGCTTTTCAGTTACCACAACGGAACACATATTTTCGTATGTGAGAGTTATAAGGGAATAGAAATGAGTACCCTCAAGCCTCCTAACTCGCTATCGGTTAACTCTATTTTACCGCCGTGGGAAGTAATAATATCACGCGCAATAGATAAGCCTAATCCAACACCACCGGTCTCTTTATTACGCGATTCGTCTATGCGATAAAATGCTTTAAATACGTCTTCTCTTTTATCCGCAGGAATTCCAGGTCCGTCATCATCAACCGTGATTTCCAGTTTTTTATTATTGCTTTCTAATGCAACGGCAATTGTTTTTCCGTAATTAAATGCATTTGAAATAATATTTGTAACAGCACGCTTCAATGCCTGCTCACGTCCTTGAATAGCGCTGACTTGATCATTAGTCGAATAGCGAATTAAGGCCTTGCTGTTACGAAACTTATTGATAATACTTAGAATCAATTCATTCATATCAACAAAAGTATTTTTTTCACTACCTTCGCCGGAAACAAAAGCCAGATAACCATCAAGCATTTTCTCCATCTCGTCAATATCTGCAATAAACTCTTTATTTTCGTCACTTTCGGGTAACATTGCAAGCTGCAATTTCATTCTGGTTAAGGGTGTTCTTAAATCATGTGAAACGCCGGCAAGCATTTGTGTACGCTCAGAAATTTGCTTTAAGATACGTTCTTTCATCTTAATAAATGCGATACCGGCTTTACGAACTTCTGATGAGCCATAAGGCTTGAATGGTGTATCAATACCTTTACCAAAATCCTCGGCAACTTGAGCTAGCGTTGCAATGGAGCGTACCTGGATACGCAAAAATAGGGTTGCGACCAAGAACAGTAGTAAAGATGTACCGATCATCCAAGCAACAAAACCAAATAAAGAAGTGCTGAAGATATTTTTTGTAGAAGTATGAAAACGATACAAACCATTTTGGGCTTCAACCAAAACAATAAGCTCAGAACGACCATTTTCTAAATAAACCGTCGTGATTGTATTCGGAAATTTTTCATGTAAAGATTCTTCCAATAAACCGGTTACAATTTTGTAATCTTTACCATAACGCGTATTATTTTTGACTGATAATTGTTCATCACCAGTAATCAAATCAAAATGAATACCATAACTCTGAGCATAAATATTTTGAATATTTTCAAGCATATTCGGATGATTTGTCGTTAACTCAATTGCAACGGCTATATTATTAGATAAATTATTTGATAGTCTGCGACCTACCTTCTCCCAGTTACCATTAAAAAAAGCAATAATAGAAACAATCTGCACCAAAATTAATGGAATAAAGATAAGCAACATTGTGCGAAAAAATAATTTGCTCGGCATTATTTTTATTTTCAAATACTGCAAAACTTTTTCCAACTTGTTCGGAAATTTAATATGCATTTTATTCTCCTTTATTCAGAAATTAACATATAACCTTTACCGCGTACAGTTTGCAAATAACGCGGATTTTTTGTATCTCCTTCTATTTTTTTTCTAAGCCTTGTAATCTGCACATCCACTGTTCGTAAACTTTCTGTACTTCCTAGTATTTCCGCTAATTCTTCCCTGGTATGAACTTCTCCTGGTTTTTTCCCAAAAAGATTAAGCAGCATCCGTTCGACCGGTGTTATGTGAACAATGTTTCCGTTATTATCTACAAGTTCTCCACACTTCATATCATAAACAACATTATGAAATATTAGTCGGTTTTCTTGTTTTTTTTGCGTATCCGCACGTTTTAAAATGTTGTTGATTCGCAACACAAGTTCTTTAGGTTCAAAAGGCTTTGCAACATAATCATCAGCTCCCATCTCAAGCCCGTTAACTCTATCCGCGGCATCTCCCATTGCTGTCAATAGAATTACCGGAACGGTATTTCCTCTTTTACGAAGATTTGCTAACAATTGTGTACCGCTTATTTTCGGCATCATAATATCAAAAATGAGAAGGTCAAAAGTATATACTTCTAAAAGACTCTCAGCTTTGTAAGCATCTTCGGCCGCTGTGACCAAAAAACCTTGCTCTCTTAAATACCGCTGCAACAGACTTCTCAAACGCGTGTCATCGTCGACGACTAATATGTGCTTTTGATTATCTGTCATAAATCAAAACCTCTATTTTTTTGTCTTTGCCGTTGTTTTACGCACCGGTCTCTTAGTTGTTTTAGAAGTGCCAGAAACTTTTTTTTCTACTGATTTAGCAGAAGTAACCTTTTTGCTGTTTTCTTGTTTAATATATTCAAGACTCTTAGCAAAATATTGATAGCCTGTGTAAAACGTTAAAATTCCGGCAACCCAAAGCAATATCTCTCCTAATTCCCCCCATATAAACCAGCCTTTGAAAAACAGCATAGATAAAGAAGTCATTTGAAAACCGGTTTTCCATTTTGCCAAACGTGTAACCGGCAACCCTACATTTACTTCGCGCAAAAATTCACGCAAGCCGGAAACTAAGATTTCACGACAGAGAATAACAAAAACGGGAATATAGCTGATTGGGTGAATAAATTCCGGCTTTGCTAAGAAGGCGACTAAGGCAGTGGCAACTAAAAGTTTATCGGCAATCGGATCCAATAAACGACCAAAAGCAGAAACTTCTCCGCGTGCGCGAGCTAATTTTCCGTCATAGTAATCCGTAACGGAGGCAGCTATAAACAAGATACCGGCAAAGTAGTTAAACCAGCAGCAGTTAAAATAAACAGATAGAAAAATCAACGGAATGACAGCTATTCTTGATAGCGTAAGCAAGTTAGGCAAATTATACACGACAATATTCCTTTCTAATAATTAAGGCACCAATTGAGTCTAGTATAGTAGCATTTTTTATTTATGAAAGAAATTATAAATGTTTTCAGCTGTTTTTTTACTAATACCGGAAATTTTGGTCATATCTTCGACAGAAGCATCTTTAATTGCCTCAACCGAGCCAAAGTAATTAAGTAAATCTCTTTTGCGCCTTGCCCCTATTCCTTCTATCTCATCTAAACTTGACTTAACCATAGACTTTCCGCGTTTTTTTCGGTGTGTGCCAATAGCAAAGCGATGGGCTTCATCGCGTAATGTTTGCAAATAAAAGGCTATAGATGAACGATATGGAAGAGCAAAGCTCTCTTTATCTATTTGATGATAGAATTCTTTACCGGCATTACGTTCAATACCCTTAGATATAGCAATAATGCGAATATGAGATAAATCATAACCTTTTAAGCACTCGTGTACTGCGTGTAATTGCCCTAAACCTCCATCCAGCAAAATAATATCCGGTCTGTTGTTCTCATCCATGTGTTCAAAACGTCTGGTTAAAACCTCTTTCATCATTGCAAAGTCATCATTGGTAATTGCCGGATTTTTTATATTAAAGATGCGATAAGATTTTTTATCAAACCCATCAGGAGTTGCTACAACCATAGCCCCAACGGCATAACTTCCCTGATTATGAGAGTTATCGTAAATTTCAATCCGTTTAGGTAAATTCGGTAAATCAAAATAATGTCTCATTTCTTCTAAATTAGCATGAATGCTTTTATTTTCAGCCAATCGTCGTTCTATTGCAGCTAAAGCATTTTGGCGAGCATTTTCAATCAGTTTAAATTTATTACCTTTGCTAAATGTAGAGATTTTGACATCCAGAGCTTTTTCTAAAAATTCAGCATTTTCTAAAGAGAGCGAAACAAAAATTTCCTTAGGTGGCAGATGATTTGTATAAAAAGTACTTAAAAAAGCTTCTAAAACTTCTGTATCGGTAGCATCTTCTGTCGTTTTAATAAAATAAGGTGCATTACCGCAGTTTTGTCCGCCACGGATAAAGAACACATCAATACAGTACCAACCATCTTTTTCGGCAACACCTATTATATCAATAGATTTTAAGCCGGCATACTCTAAATTTGCATGTGTTTGGATACCTGTAAGCGCTCTGATGCGCTCGCGTAAAATAATGGCTTGCTCAAAATTTTCATCTTCGCTGGCTTGTTGCATTTTTAGAGATAATTCTTTTTGAATGGATGTATTTTTTCCTTCTAAAAAGGCAATAACCTCTCTGACTGTTTCATCATAATCGGCTTTAGAAATTTTTTTGCAACAAGGAGCTGAACATCGCTTTATTTGGTATAATAAACAAGGACGCTCTCGATTGTTAAAAACATTATTGCGGCAGCTTCTTAACATAAAAATTTTTTGAATTGTATCCATTACTTCGTTAACTGTATTTGCACTTGCATACGGTCCAAAATAGCGGCAATGATTATGCCGTTGTCCTCTGAATTTTCTTAAAGCCGGATAATCTTCAGTCAAATCAATCATTAAATGCGGATAAGATTTGTCATCTTTCAGCAAAATATTATATTTAGGATGGAGTTTTTTAATAAGTTCATTTTCTACAATAAGTGCGCGATTTTCGTTTTCAACAATGATAAACTCCATTTTACGCACTTCCGCGACCATCCTTTGTAAACGAGTAGTCAATTGTTCTATCCGCGTATAGGCAACAATTCTTTTTTTGATATTTTTTGCTTTTCCGACATATAGAACTTTGTCATTTTCATCAAGCATACGGTAGACACCCGGTCGTTCCGGTGCAATCTTTACATTTTGGCGAAGAACGCTTAATCCGAGCTCTATATCAAACATTTTCAATCCATATATTTCCATTCTTTTCCGTTGTAAACACATCCATGTTTTTGATACTGTGGTTTAAGAACATACAAGTTACCAACTTTGCTTTGCTCATAATATGTTGCAAGCAGATAAGGATCTATTTTGTGTGCAGGAATATGTTTATCACGCTGTTCCCAATATGTATCCCAAAAAATTCCCCCAAAAACAACTTTCGGTTTTTTAGTACGAATCAGCTCATTTAAATTATCTCGCTTTCGCACGCCGACCTTTTCTCCCAAAACGTCTATTTGTCCTAATAAAATAGAGTAATAACCTGCATCTTTTGCTTTTAGATTATAAGTTGTAAAATAGCCGTTAAGAGCATAATCACATGGTGTTAGCAGATTAAAAGTAAATTCATGTGTATTTTGATATTCGTGTGTTTTAATTTCTCTTCTATATGTTATGTAATAGCTGTACCAAGATATAAATAATAAATAAAGTATACCGATAAAACACAAGGGTTTATCTATTTTTTTGAATTTACTTAAAAACATAACTGTAAGCATAATGGCGGTCATCAGCCAAAAAATAACATAATGCAAAAAAGCAGAAAAATAAAACAAACGTAAGACCGTTTCTAAAAAAAACATTATACAAAACATCCGCTCGATAGCGTTTCCTTTAATTAATAAATATATTGAAGCGATACCGCCTATCGGCAAAAATATATAAAAATCTATGTATTCTTTAGGCGGAAAAATAATCCGTTGTTTTTGAAAAATATTTGGTATATAAAGATTGAAAGTATAGTTAGAAAGCCAATATACTTTAAGTGCATCGCAACTATAAAGAATTGCAATAAACGCCACCAATAAAACAAGTGGTAAAAGAGAAGCAATTAGCAAATGCTTAAATTTTATTTTACCCACGCATAACCAATATAAAACAAATATTCCCGGCACAACCAAATGCATCAGCACTTTTTGTGTAAACATAAAGCTGATAAAAAAGCACAGAAAACTGATAACTAAAAGTTTTGCCTTTGTTTGTTCAACATATTTTAACAGGTAATATAGCCCCATATAAAACATGGCAAACATAAACGTATCCGGTCTGTAATCTGTTGACCATAAAAGAGAATATGCAGAAACAAGAATCGCTGCTAAAAATAAAGCTGCCGTTTTATTTTTATTATCAAGAAAGAATATTTTAGTTTGATAATAGGCAATAACATAAAGTGTAGCCAAGCCGATAATATTAAATATGCTATAAATACTGAAATCATCAATCAACATAGCAACAAGCGGAGCAGAAAGGTACCACGTCAGCGGGTTATGGTGCTGAAAGAAATCACGATAAGGGACTTCACCCATCCATATTAGCCATGACGTATGCAAATGCTCAACATTATCGCCGTTTGCTTTTAGTACAAAACCATATATATATGCGCTGATAAAAAACATCAGCACCATATATATCCACAAAAACCTATGCATATACTTAGTTTGCATAAAGCCACTCCTTCTTTTGTGCATTATATCGGCAATTTTTTTCTCTTAACTCATATTTTAGTATATAAAAATCAGGAAACGGTGTCGGAATATAATAATCATTTATTATATTTTTATCCACCTGTTGAATATAAATATTTTCTCCCCGATGTTGAGCGTAGCTGTTCCAATAAACTCCGCCATAAATAAATTTTGGTTTATATTTGAGTACAAGCTCAATAACATCAGGTTTCTTTTTTATTCCGGCTTCTTCTCCGGCAACATCAACATGCCCGAGCATAGACCAATAGTAATGCGGATCTTTGCTTATAATGGACTGATTACCGAAATAACTGCTTAAAACATAATCACAAGGAGTAATATTATTGGCAATATAACGTGCAAAAGTTCTATCTTGCGAGCGAGGCTTTAAATATTGTTTTTTACTGATTGCCGCCCCATAAACAGCAACAACCGATAAAATAAAAATAATTCCGATATTTTTGTTTTTTGTCTTTTCAATTAGAACACTGTTCAATATAGTAATATAAATCATTAGCGGCAACAGATAGTAAGGCGCAATAGAAAAATAGAAGCACCGCATCCCCAGTTCAATTATAAATAATAAGCTGATAAGCCTAAAGTAAATACTTTCTTTATAAAACAAAAACAGAACACTAAAGAATGAAAGTACAACCGCCGGATACAGCATTTGGACGTCCATGACATTAATTTTATCCGCGCCGTAATATTTTTGCATAATGATATTAAACGGATAATTTGATTGCCAATAAAGCTTTAGTGCATCTGCGTAATAAAGCATAGCAATAAACAACAACAAACTCAATATCGGTAAAACCAACGCAAGTATTATATCTTTTATTGATGCTTTTTGCTGGTAAAAAATGTATAAACTCAATATTCCGAGCACAGCGCAATCGATTAATATTTTTTGTGTAAACAAAAAACTGATAAAAAAGCATTCAAAAGACAAACAAAGCGAATACAAACCGCCTTTATGCCAAAAATTAAAAAGAAAATATAATCCGCATGCATAAAAAAGAGCCATAAATGTATCCGGATTATAGTTAAAACAAAAAATATAATAATATGGCGGGCATAAAATAAGCAACGCCGTTAATGTTGATAAAAAAGAAGCATTAAAAAAACGCCGACATATTTTATAGACAACTGAAAATGTGAGTATTCCGCCGGCAATTCCCAATGCGTGCACTATATCAAGCAATGTTAATACATTTGTCGATAAATAAACAATCGGTGCAAAAATATACCATAAAAGAGGATTGTGATGTTGAAAAAAATCTCGATACGGAACTTTCCCATTGGCCACAAGCCAGGTTGCATGCAGATGTTCCACATTGTCCCCATTGCCGGTTTCAGTATAAAAAATCGTCCATACGGCAAAACCAAGTGCATAAAAAAGTACGCCGAGCAAAATTATTTGCGCCAGCCTTGTCAGCAACTTATTATTTACATGCCTTGTTTCCATTTGTTTACATATTAAAAAAATTAACTTAATAAGTCTATATCTAAAGTTTTTTATCCTTGCAATAACAAAAATCAACTATCGGACATTGTAAACAAAGAGGTTTTTGCGCTTTGCAAATATAGCGCCCGAATAATACCATCCAATGATTAGCGTTTATAACATATTTATCCGGTAAAACTTTTAATAAATCTTTTTCAATCTCCAAAGGTGTTTTACCGCGGCTGAAATCTAAGCGCCGGGCAATACGCATCACATGCGTATCTACCGCCAAGGTCGGCAGATGATACCAAACATTAAGCACCACATTAGCTGTTTTACGCCCCACACCGGCCAAGCTTTCTAAATCTTCTCGCTTATCAGGTACTTGCCCGTCAAAGCGCTCCATTAATTCATGGCTTAAAGTGATAATGTTTTTTGCCTTATTATTAAAAAGACCGATGGTGCGAATATAAGAGATAAGCTTTTTCTCCCCTAAATCCAACATTTTTTGCGGTGTATCGGCAATTTGAAACAACTCTTCCGTCGCGCGGTTTACCCCTTTGTCTGTTGCTTGTGCTGAGAGTACAACGGCCACTAACAGCGTATAAGCATTGTGATAATTAAGCTCACACTTAGGGTTCGGATTATTACGTTCAAATACCGCCATAATCTTTAATATTTCATCTTTTCTACGCATCACAACCTCTCTATAGAGCCTTTATTAGCATAAAAAACAGAACCTTTGCAAGCCTAAATTTTTGTTAAGAAGCCGGTTATAACTCCTAAAATAAATTCATTAATTAAGATAACTAAAATTTATTTTTTCATTCGCAATAGCGTATTTTCAACTTTAACCTTATAGAGGATTGCTTACATTGAACTCTATATCTAAGTAGTAATTTGTCCTTACGGCATTCCTATTTACCCTTGTGTAGAAAGGTTCGTTTTTATCTTTAAGGTCAAAAACTTTTCCTGTATCAGGCATGTATATATAGATAGCACCTCTTTTATCAGAGTCGCTGCTCTCTGTAAATGGATATTCAGTACAAGCTTTAGCAATATAATAAGGCATACGATAAATATGATAAGGCGAACTCTTATCTTCTTCACATTGGTCTCCAATGTTCATATCAAGCAAGGTTCCATAGGCATTGTTCTTAAATTCTTTAAAGTCTAGTGTTGTATTTATCTCTTTATAAGCATCTGTTGAGTAGCCCTTATCGTAGAAAGTTTCGTCATCACCAAAGAAGTTATAATTATCGAATTTATCCATACCCTTAATCTGCGGTTTACCAAATAAATCCATATCCTCATCTTCTGTTAAGAGGCTCTCAGATAAATTCTCTGACCCGGGAGCTCCTTCGCCATTACGAGAGTAACTGTAATCAATGATAAAGTGTTCAGGAACTGATGAAGAACCATAAGTATAACGACCTGTTAATGTGAGTTTATAGTAGACATTATAGTTGTATTTTTCTTTACATATGTAACAAGGCATATTATGAACTGTTTTTCCTGCTAGCGTACAGTCTAGATTCTCCTGTGGTTCGGCGAAATAACCATTCATTTCGCAACTAGCAAACTTTCCATCGTTTTCATCGTCGTCGCTTACAGTCACAGTCTCAGCTACAGCCATATCATTAATTAACCAAACATAGTCATCATAAACACGACCATAGTATAGTGGTTCTTCATTAGGAACTGTTCGAGTAACCCATCTATCACCGACTTTTTCAGTCTCTATTACATAATTAGATCGGGCTGCTTCAAATACTCCGCGCATTTCTCCCTCTAATTCAATTTTACTGAAAGTCTCAGGTTCTCCATTAGGACATTCGAGGTGTATATTCCTATCCCCTGGGAAAATTTCATATATTGTTGCTCCGGTGGGAAGAACATCGTCTGTTCCACCAAGACTTCGCTTGTAGCAACACCTATCGAGTCCTTCTTTGGTGGTGTCATAATATAAGCATGTATGGCAATCATTATTTACGCAGACTTGATTATTATATGGGGCAGCAAAACAACCGCGTTCTATCCGACTAGACAAACGAATACTTCTTGGTAATCCCCATCTAAAAAACCAACCATAAGTGCCGCTGGTGTATTTCCATCCACTTTCTATGTCCAAGAAAAATCGACTTGCTTTATAGTTAATATCGCTAGGTTTACCTTGTTGTTTTGTCATTTTAGCGTCTACGACCACAGGCTTATAGAAACCACCGGTGACAAACTGATCTCCTGACTTATTAACTTTCTCATTAAAATAACATTGAGTAGTTGCTAATGTGTAATTTTTAACTGTGCCAAAACTTGTACTCAATGGAACAGCGTCATAACAGCTTTCATCTAAGACTAACTGGCCGTTCTGCTCCTCTTTGGGAATTTCTTTACCGGCAACGTAGTAGTAAGTACTAGCTATTACATCTCTAGGACTACCTGTAACTTTGGCCTGAGCGGAAATTTTTTCAACAAAGTTTCCTGGACGATCGCAAACATAGTAAATACGTTCATTCTCTTCAAGCTCAAAGAATTCCGGTTTCTTATCATGGTAATCATCACCATTATTTATTAACATTGATAAATTAGCAAATTGTGATGGACAACTTATTTCATCTCCATTTTCATTATAACAATTACATTCATCAGCACTTTCTCTGTCATGATAAACGCCATTGTCATCATAACAGCCTTCTGTTTCAAGTTTAGGCCTCCCTGTAATGCACTCATTAGTATCCATATCAGCGCCATGGCAAACAGCCTTAAAGAAAATACATCTTGGGAAGTAATTTAGGTCTGTCACAATATCAATCTGTAATGTAAATTCATTATTTACCATACTCTTCCATGTACAGAGTTCTTCGTCACCTGATTCATTTCTTTGCTCACAAACGGGACTTAGATTTTCTTTTAAGTAACGCAAATTGCCATTGTTATCTTTTTCAATCTCAATGTTTAAATCACCTTCAGTATTGATTTCAATTCCACTGGTTCTGACAACATGTGCAGAATCTGTCGTTACATGGAGATACCCAATGTCATATATATCTTCTCCTTGCCCTGGATTGGTATAACATTTTCTAAACATTGTCTCACCACTTTGCGGTGTGACTACACTAGATGTACCTCCATTATTTTCATTCATCTCCCAGAAGATCTCTACGTTATTATTTGCTTTAAATTTATTCAATTCCGCTTCTGTACAATCTTGACTACCGTTAACACCACTGCATGTATATTTGAAGTTGACGCAGAAATATCCTGGATCTGTCTCTTCAACAGCGTGGAAACATGTTTGTTTTGCATTTACACTGACTTCATTACCGTTTTCATCTATGGTGGTTGCATATGCATATTGACGCACAGAACGTACACCGACATATGCTGCATTAGGATCTGTAATACCTGCAGCAACTTTCGATTCATACCACCCTTGTTCATGGTTACAGCTACAGCCGACATAACATTGCTTTCCACATTCTGTTGCAAAGCCAAGATCTTGGATATCTTGAAACTGTTTTTCATTAAAGACTTTATCATATGTTAATGACGTTCCAACACTGCTCAAAGCCTCACTACCATCCAGCATCTCATACCCGCTACTAGATGTTGAACTATACTTATCATCATATGAATACTTAGCTTCATTACATCCGGTCGGTACACGCCTTATTGTCTCTCCACACTTCTTCGGTGCTCCCCACAGATAGTATTGCGCGAGAGAGTTAACATCGGTGCTATATCCGCCATCTACGCCATCTACGCATATTCTACCTAATACACCATCTGGGTCGTTACCATTCTCATCAACTTCAGTATCTGCCGTTACCGTTCGTGTAGTATTGGCGTAAACAAGTATCTCTTGTTCTCCGCTGCACCGATCTCTAAACGTCAAATGACATCTATCACCGTTAATATCACCTTTTACCAAACAGTAGTCATCCTGACTTGTTCCACACTCGTTTCTTGTTTTATCATCTTCCTTTAATTTAAAGTAGCCCGTGTCGCACTTATTTGCATCCCATTTACATTCACATTCACCGCATGTAATACCATATTCTGTTGCGCTTGCGCCTTCTTTCCATTCGTAATAATTATTATCCGGCAGTGTACTTAGTTTTCCATCTGCACATTTTGCCTTATGACATATCTTTTGCCCGCAAGCATTACCGGAAACGCCAGCTGATACTGTGGAACCAATAGCAAAGTATGATGTATTTGTAATACTTTCATACCACTTATTTGTCTCATTACACTTGTCTATAACATAGCTATGTAATTTTTCCTGTGTATCAACTTTGTTACCGCCATTTGTTGTTATATCATTATAGATAAATGCACTGGAATTACTACTTGGTTTTTTACATTTTCCACTCGTTGCTTTATTACATGTGATACTTGTGTTACATTGATGCCCGGCATTATTTGCTGTGCGAGACGTAGAATTAAAGTATGAGGCATTCGGTGCACTGCTATACCAATAATACTCTTCATTGCACCCTATCGGATAATATAACTGATATGTTATATGATTTGTTGTTGATGTTTCGCCACCCTCAAATGTCACATTATTATCTCTAAATACATATGCTGCATTACCTATGGTCAATTGAGGCTCTGTGTTTCTCCAATGACTAAAATGCCAACTACCATTAGAAATTTCTATCTTTTCTGTCCTAGGTCTCACTGTATAACATGTTTTATTATAATCCCAAATATTTTCGCATCTTTTACTGGTCTCGCTGGTTGTCGTAAAGTAGCAACTACCGTTCGAAGAAGGCAATGCACTTGAACTGCTAGCGTACCATAAATTATTTGTATTACACCCTGATGCATAATACGCTGTAAGAGTCTTACATCCGTTGCCGACATATTCATTTGTAATATCGGTTGTTATTGTTGTTGCTGTAAAGACATTAGTATTCGGCGCACTTCCGTAATCTGCCTTTATTCCGCTTGCGTATGTGCATGTATATCCGTAGGCGTTAGCTGTTTCTGTTGTAAAGAAGCATGTATTCGGGTTAGTTGTCGTTGCAACACATCCTGTAGCTCTATAACAGGTAAAGGTATAATTGTTTTCAATTGTTCTTGGTAAAGAAGTTGTACTAAATATACAATTATTCGGTGATGAGCTATAGGCACCGGCATTCTCGTTACAACTATCTGCTCTATAGCAGGTTGAGCCTGAAGCCTGTGATTTTGTTACTTTGAAATAACTCGTATTCGGAACACCTGTAACACCGTTAAAGGCATAATTATCTTTGCAGCCAGATGCTCTATAGCAGATAGATCCGGACGCTGATGATTTGTTTGTTTTAAAGAATAATGTATTCGGGGCTGAACTATAGGCACCGGCAACAATATGGCAATCCGTACCACGATAACACGTCGAACCTGACGCTTTAGAACTTATCGTAATAAAGAATGAAGTATTCGGCGTTGAGCTGTATGCACCGGCGCCATAACGGCAATTTGTTCCTCTGTAACAAATAGAAGATGAACTGTCCCTTTTACCTGTTGCAAAGAAAGATGTATTCGGCTCTGAGCTATAGGCTCCGGCGGCAATATGACATCCTATTGCTCGGTAACACGTTCTACCGGTTGCTTTAGAACTTATTGTCACAAAATACGAAGTATTTGGTGATGATCCAGATTCATATGCCCCAGCTTCGAGGCGGCAATTTAAACCACGATAACAATTAATACTACTGCTTTTCTTTTCTGTATACCAGAAGAAAGATGTATTTGGAGCTGAAGAGTATGCACCTCCGGCAATATTACAATCTGTTGATCGATAACATGTCGATCCTGAAGCTTCAGAACTTATTGTCACAAAATATAATGTACTCGGTTCAGAACTATAAGCACCTGCTCTTGTATTACATGATTTACCGCGATGACATGTCGAACCTGAAGCTTTAGAACTTACCGTAATAAAGAATGATGTATTTGGCTCTGAACTATATGCACCGCTGACAATATGGCATCCTGTACCGCGATAACATGTCGAACCTGATGCTTTAGAGCTTACCGTAATAAAGAACGATGTATTCGGTGTTGAACTGTATGCACCATTTACTGTCTTACATTTATTAGCTCTGAAACATACTGTGCTGTTTGCCGGTGCTGCACTACTGATTGTATTAAAGAACTGTTCATTCGGAGTTGAACTGTACGCGCCTGCCAATACAGCACAGGAATCTCCTCTGTAGCAGGTTGAGCCTGATGCTGATGAATTCGTTTGTACAAAGAAACTTGTATTAATAAGTGTATCTTTATTTGTGATTACACTTCCTTTTGCTGTATTGCATTGTTTACCGCGATAACAAGTCGAACCGGATGCCTTAGAACTTATTGTTATAAAGAACAATGTGTTTGGTTCGGAACTGTATGCACCGGCTCTTTCACCACAACTTCTTCCTCTGTAACACCTTGAACCTGAAGCAGATGAATCTGCTACAGCAAAGAAGGATGTATTCGGTGATGAGCTATAACTACCACCAGCTACATTACACTTCTCACCGCGATGGCATGTCGAACCAGATGCTTTTGAATTTACCGTTACAAAGAATGATGTGTTCGGAGATGAAGAATATGCACCGGACTCAGTATTGCACCTTGAACCGCGATAACAGGTTGAATTCGATGCAGTTGCCTTTGTTGTTATAAAGAAGGATGTATTCGGTGTTGAACTATAGGCACCGCCTGAAGTGTTGCAACCATCTGCTCTATAACATCTTGTACTGTTTGTCGGAGAAGAACTGGTAATTGTATTAAAGTAACTTATATCTGGTGTTGAGCTATAGGCACCGGCTGCGAGGTGACATGTATCTCCTCGGTAACATGTTATACCACCGGCTTCAGATTTTGTTAAATAGAAGAAACTGGTGTTAATATCAGATTCGTTCCTTCTTGCGGAATCACTACACCCACCGTCAACACGATAACATATTGAACCGGAAGCAGTTGAAATTATAACCTTAAAGAAATCTGTATTCGGCTCTGAGCTATATGCGCCGACTTCTTCTTTACACTTTTCGCCACGATAACATGTTTGCCCTGATGCTGATGAATGTACTTCAACAAAAAACTGTGAATGCGGTGCCTCAGTATATACACCGGCGGCAATATTACATCCTGCACCGCGATAGCAAATCGAACCTGAAGCTAAAGATCTGTTTGTAATAAAGAACGAGGTGTTCGGGCTTGAAGAATAGGCACCCCTACCAATATTACATTTATCGGCTCTGAAACATGCTGTACTGTTTGCCGGTGCAACACTGTTGATTGTATTAAAGAACTGTATATTCGGTTTTGAGCTGTATGCACCTGCCAATATTGCACAGGAATCACCTCTATAACAGCTTGATCCCGATGCTAATGAATTCGTTTGTACAAAGAAACTTGTATTAATTAATCTATCTTTATTATTTGCGATTACACTTCCTTTTCCTTCATCACATTTTGTTCCGCGATAACAGGTTGAACCGGATGCTTCAGAACTTATTGTTACAAAGAATAATGTATTCGGTTCAGAACTGTATGCACCTGCTCTTTCACCACAATTCTCACCTCTGTAGCATGTTGAACCGGAAGCAGATGAATCTACTACGGCAAAGAAAGATGTGTTCGGTGATGAGCTATAACTACCGACAATAACATTACATTTTTCCCCTCTGTAACAAGTTGAGCCGGAAGATAAAGAATTATTTGTTATAAAGAATGATGTATTCGGAGTTGAGCTGTATGCACCTGCCACGATGTGACAGCCGGTACTGCGGTAGCATGTCGAATCCTGTTCTGCATTAGTTATTTCTTCAACAATAAAGAATGATGTATTCGGGCCTGAGCTATAGGCACCGGCATCTTCCCTACAACCGGTAGAACGATAACAGGTTGAACCGGATGCTTCAGAACTTACCGTAATAAAGAATGATGTATTTGCTTCAGCATTGGCGGTTGGCGCGCATCTTTCTCCTCTGTAACAAGTTGATCCGCTGGCTACAGATTCTATAACCTTAAAGAATACCGTATTAGGTGTTGATGTGTATGCGCCTGCTTCTTCGCTGCAGCCTTCACCTCTGTAACAAGTCAATCCTGTTGCCGCAGAATTTATTGTCACAAAGAATGATGTATTCGGTGTTGAACTATAAGCTCCGGCTTCTTTATAGCAACCATTACCTCTATAACAAGTTGAACCGGAAGCTTCAGACTTTATCGTAATAAAGAATGATGTATTTGGGCTTGAACTGTATGATCCCTGACTTTCTCCACAACCTTGAGCGCGGTAGCATTCAGAACCGGAAGCTTTTGAAGAAATAACATCAAAGAATTCTGCATTCGGTGAGGCTGTATATACACCGCCATCTGCTTCTCTACATTGTATACCTCTGTAACAAGTTGAACCGGAAGCTCCAGACTTCACTGTAATAAAGAATGATGTATTCGGTGTCGAACTATATGCACCGGCTTCCGTATGTTCTCTTTCAGCTCGATAAGAAACCGAACCGGACGCTAAAGATTCTATTACAAAGAAGAATGATGTATTCGGTGTTGATGTATAAGCGCCGGCTGCCTCATTAAATTCTATGGCGCGGTATGCGGTTGAGCCGGAAGCTTCTGAACTTACTGTAATAAAGAATGATGTATTCGGTGTCGAGCTATAAGCACCAGCTTCCGTGTGCTCTCTTTGAGCTCGATAAGCAACCGAACCGGATGCTAAAGATTTTATCACAAAGAAGAATGATGTATTCGGTTCTGATGTATAAGCACCGGCTGCCTCATTAAATTCTATGGCACGATAGGCTGTCGAACCTGAGGCTTCT
This sequence comes from Alphaproteobacteria bacterium, assembly GCA_045603405.1. Classification (GTDB taxonomy): domain Bacteria; phylum Pseudomonadota; class Alphaproteobacteria; order RF32; family CAG-239; genus CAG-267. Next base: position 133,529 of record JAZUMA010000012.1, read on the forward strand.
GAACTTACTGTAATAAAGAATGATGTATTCGGTGTCGAGCTATAAGCACCAGCTTCCGTGTGCTCTCTTTCAGCTCGATAAGCAACTGAACCGGATGCTAAAGATTTTATCACAAAGAAGAACGATGTATTCGGCTCCGATGTATAGGCACCGGCTTCTTCATGGTATCTTTCGGCACGATAGGCTGTCGAGCCGGAGGCTTCTGAACTTACCGTAATAAAGAATGATGTATTCGGTGTCGAACTATAAGCACCGGCTTCTTCATGGCATTTTGTTCCACGGTAGCATGTTGAATTTGATGCTGTAGAGTTTACTGTTATAAAGAATGATGTATTCGGACTTGAACTGTAAGCACCGGCCGCAGTATGACATCTTTCTCCGCGGTAACAAATTGAACCACTCGCAGCAGAATCTATAACAAAGAAGAATGATGTATTCGGCGTTGAACTATAAGCACCGGCTTCCTCGCGACACCCCATACCTCTGTAACATGTTGAACCGCTGGCAGATGAAGAACCGGTAATAAAGAACGATGTATTCGGTACTGAGCTGTATGCACCAACTGCAGGATTACATGATGTCGCTCTATAACAACGCGTTAAATTGTTGCAAATAGGTCTTGCATCTCTAAACCATGGCTCCCAAGCTTCAGCAATATTCGGAATAGTCGCTGTTGTATCAAAGCCGGCTCCGCATTCTTTGAATTTGTAACAACCACCACCGGCTTCACCTCCATCCGGTGTATCATTACAAGCTTCTATAGTATAAACACAAGCCGGATATACATATCTGTCTATTTGGTCATTGCTCAAATCAACTAAAGGAATACCATCCGCACCAATTACACCATCCTTATCTTCATATTCTTTTTTATAAATCAAATTTTTGTATGTATTTATATTGGCTAGATGTTGTGTGCCGTTTATCCCTTCAAAAGGACTTGCGAGTGCTGCATTTTCAAGCCCCGAAAATGCTGCATAGTAAAGCTCCTTAGAATTTGCAGCATTTATAAATGAATGATAAAAACCATTTCCTTCGTCGCAAGCTATACGCTTATAACAGTATCTATCATTATTTTTCGGATGGCATTGATGCGTAATATAAATACAACTGCCGGCTCCATTTGATTTTTCATAAGATGAATTTTCCGCTAAAAAGTTATTTCGTGCTGTTTTATGGAGCTGATTATATTCAAAAGTTTCATTTATAGCTTTAATATTCCCAGCATTGAGCAAAGCTCCGTAGCTATTTTTATAATCGCCATTATTTTCAACATCCTTCATCCATTTTTCGTAGGCTGCATCGCCATAATAAATCGTGCTGAAGTTTAGCGCTTCTAATAGACCGCCTTTAAACCAACCTCGGTCGTTATTACAACGATTAAGCTCATCAAATAAATAGCAGTATTTTTCTACACCATTACAACTGTTTCCACCATCGTAAGCGCAAACTATTTTATTGGTTAATTCATAATTTGTTGTCGTGTACTGTGCTGAATTAGGATCATAGCCTAATACTAAATTATTATAAGGAACGTTATTGCCATAGCTATCTGTATAATAGTCTCCGGCATTCGGATGCGCTTCGTTTATATTCTCATTACTTAAAGGATCGTCTCGATCGAACCCTATAAAGTTATATACTCCTGCGGTTAATTCAACATCTTCATTACGATAATACTCTCTTCCATTTATATTGTTATTACAATTAAACAGCTGTTTGCATCCATATCCCCCACATCTTGTCGGCAATCTGTACTGGCACCACTCGCCATTATTTTGCGGATTGCTGAACCATCTTCTATCTGCATTGCATACTGCAATAACACATTCATCATTAGGGTTTATTTCATAAGTTCCGCAACGCTTATCATATTCAATGTCAAAATCTTCTTCTTCGCCTCTTATTCTGGTTCCTGTTCCTGTTTCTGTTCTATCAATAAATCCATAGACGCAACCACAAGACTGCCAATAGCGAACATTATCTACTCCTAAGCAAGACTCCCCATATCCTGTTGATTTATTTCCTGTACATTCCTGATAACCATTGGAACAGCAATCTTCTTCTTTATATAAAGCCTGACCATCTTTTATGCAATAATTTGCTCCAGCTCTCGGATTTACACAAGTTTTGTAGTCCTCGCTACAATGTCCGACATTTAAACCGGTGTAAACAGATGTGCAATCACTACTCGTATCGCCAAGCCAACATACCTTAGCTTCAGCGATTCCTGAACACACCACACTCAGCGCAGCTACTGCTATTAATACGAGCCTTTTACCCATCTTTTACCCACATTTAAATAGAATAATATCATTAGTGATGATACCATATTTTTTAAAAAAAGTCAATTCTTTTATATATGGGAATCGTAAAAAAAAGATTAAAAAACAATTTTTATTTCATCTTTTCGCGCAAATTTTCTAACAAACCATCAATTCCTTTCGGAGACTTTGCAATAAATGATGTGTATTCATTGCGCGCCGTTTGTGCCAAGCTTACGTTTTCTATTATTATATCTATTATTTTTAATTTTCCGTTAATATCGCTAACACGCCATTTCACACTGGCCGGTTTCCCTTCCGGCATCGGTACATTTGTATCTACAAAGACTTGATTAGGATTATTTGCTGCTGATGTTCCTTCAAACACAAATTCCTTACCTTTAAATTCGTCAAATCTTTCAGACCATGTTCGTACATTAAATTCCTTATATAATTCTATAAATTCTTTTTTTTGTGCCGGAGTTGCCGTGCGCCAGTAGCGCCCTAATACATATTTGCCGATAAAATCTAAGTCTAAATTCTCGGTAAACAATGCTCTGAAAACTTTATTCTTTTCTTCGCTACTATCATTTGAGTTAATAATCTTTTCAATACCTTCTTTAGTGACGTTTTGTATCATCTCAACGGCCTTATCTTTATTTATATCAGCCGCTGCGACTTGAGCCAAACCTAAAAAGGCAACTAAAAATAATGCGATTTTTTTCATTTCGTCCTCTCTGATTAATCTTCGTCCATATCCATATCAAAATCATAATTATTGGTTGTTTCGGTATTTTTTATACCACAAGTCTTTATTTTTCCTCTGTTTTGCATATACATTGTCTTTACCGCCTCATAGTAATCAACCGAACTCTTTTCTAGCCCCTCTAAAAGCGGCATGTTTTCTGCGTATTTGTTTAAGTACTTGAGACCGGTTACACCGTAGTAGACCCACATAGCATCTTCACCATGACTTTCGTTAGCTACCCAATAGGTCGGGGCTGTGTACCCATCTGCAACAAAGCCTGTTGCGGCGCGTGGTGTACTCGGTCCTAAAACCGGCAAAACAATGTATGGACCATCCGGCACACACCATGTGGCCATTGTTTCGTCAAATCCGGTTTCTTTAGGTTCCAATCCCGCTTTAGCGGCTACATCATAAAGACCTAACCCACCTATTGTTGTATTTATCATAAAACGGCTTATATTCTGTGCCGTATTATGCAAATCCCATTGCAATAGATGGTTAACAGCAGAAATAGGCTCTTCCAAATTATTAAAGAAATTTGATATTCTTTTCCGTACATATTCGTTTGTTACGGCTCTGTACCCTTTTGCTACAGGTTTAATAGCAACTTTTTCCAGCTTATTATTAAAATTAAACATAGCATGGTTATATGTTTCCAACACAGAATCATCCGTTTTTGCTGCTTGATTTTCATGAACGGATGCGCAGCCATTCAGAAGCAAAATGCTGCAAAAAAATATCTTTTTCAAATACTTATTATACAAATTCTCTCTCTCTAAAAAATTACTTGCCCTATAATATAAAATTCTTTTTAGTATAAATCAACAGTTAATTTTTTAATTCACGAATGTTTACTTTGTTACATTTCGAAATGTTTTGTGTTTTGCAAATCAAAAATTCAACCGTTAATACTATTATCAATGTTGTAATTTTTTATAGAGGAAGATATCAATGACAATTTATAACGGAAAAATTAATCTTTTTGATTGTGCTACCGCACAAACAATTATTGGTCAAGACACTTTTTTATCCGCATTTAAGAAAGTTTTAGATCATGGGGCTTATTGCCAAGGTCCTGAAACTAAAGAATTAGAGCAAAAATTAGCTCAGTATTCAGGTACTAAATATTGCGCTACCTGTGCTTCCGGTACAGATGCCTTAACTTTAGCCCTTATGGCTTGGGGTGTTAAGCCTGGCGACGCCGTATTTGTTTCTTCATTTACATTTGTTGCTTCTGCCGAGTGCATTGCACTGTTGGGCGGTACACCTGTTTTTGTTGATTCAAAAGCTGATACTTATAATATGGATCCTGAAGATCTTAAGAGAGCTATTGAAACAGTTAAAAAAGAAGGCAAACTTAACCTTAAGGCTGTTATTGCCGTTGATATTTTCGGTTCTCCTTGCGAATTTGATGAAATCATGAAAATTGCCCATGAAAACGGTATGAAAGTTCTTGAGGATGCCGCACAAGCTTACGGTTCTCGTTATAATGGTAAACCGGCCGGCGGTTATGCTGATATGGTTGCTACTTCTTTCTATCCGACTAAGCCTTTGGCTTGCTATGGTGACGGCGGTGCAACATTTACAAATTCTGAAGAAGAATATAAGATGCTTGTTTCCTGCCGCGTTCACGGTATGAGCGAAACTGATCATTATGATAACTTGCGTTTGGGCGTTACCGGTCGTCTAGATTCATTGCAAGGTGCCGTTGTTCTTGAAAAACTCAAAATTTTCGATGATGAATTAGCTAAAAGAGCAAAAATTGCTAAAAATTATGATGAAAAATTGAATTCTTATTATGGGCGTCAACGCATTTTAGATAATGCCAAATCTGCTTATGGCTTGTATTCCGTTACTTGTGAAGATCGTGACGAACTGATGACCTACTTAAAAGAACATAATATTCCTTGCGGTGCTTATTATCCGCGTCCGGTTAATACACAAACAGCTTACGCTAAATGGAACACAAGAAGGCTTCCTGTTTGCGAAAAGCTTTCAAAAACAATTTTGAGCATCCCAATGCATCCATATTTGACAACTGATGCTCAGGAATATATCATCAACACGATGAATGAATTTGCTGCTCAAAAGGTAAAGAAAGCAGCTTAGTTAACTTATAAAATTTTCTAAACCCTAAACAGACACCTTGCGGTGTCTGTTTTTTTGCTTGACTCATTATTTTTTCAGTGCTAAAAGCAACTTGCTTTTTGATTGTTATGATATTATTTTTCCTACGATATATTTAGTTTAAGTCAATTTGCAGAAATGCAAGCGTTCTTTATTGAATACAAGAATGCCGTTTGGATGCAAAACAGAAAATCAGCTAGAACCGGCAAAATCAGATAAAGGGTAGCAACCTTTTAGCCTTACGACTGATAAAAGCTTGCTGTGCGTTGGTTCGAGACGATTGTTGTAAGTAGCGGCGAGCGAAAACAACCATTCCGCTTAAGGAATGTTCATTAATGTTAATGAGTGACTAGCGGCTCTATGCATTTCAAGCGTTTGACCTTAAACTGTCGGGCAGGTTCGCCAATAATCTTCCCAGAAGCAAAGAAACGATGACAAACAGGTGAGTCGGCTTGGAAGCAGCCGTCCTCACAAATTGCGCGTGATAGCAGCCTGTTTTTTAGTTTTGAGCTTAAGCCTTTGATACGAGTTATCAAAGGCTTCAAATTTTTTTGGCACCAAAATACCTTTTGTTTAAGGTGCAAATTACAAAACTTATTCTTAAAGCAAAAATTCTTGACTCCAAAAGATTTTTTATTTAGCCTATGTTAGGAGATTTATAATTATAAGATTTGAATTATTCATTAAATTATATTAATTATGCTAAAAAATGTTATAGATGTTAAAGAACGTATTTTGGCGTGGAAACGCTTATATACGCAAAACTGTCAAAAATGTGATGAAAATTCATCTTGGTACAACATTCTGATTGAACTGGGATATTATCGCCACGATAATTTCCTCCCTTTTAGTAAGACCAACAAGCTTCCTGGTAATCAAAAATTGGGTGAGGCATTTGATACTATCGGATTTTTTTCAGCCGAAGAATGTAAGTTTTTGGACTCTTTACCGGCATATCACTATGTCATATCATCTTTAAAATTTGATGATTATCGAGAATATTATCACACAAAATTTGATGAAGATGACATGAAGTTGTATTGTAAGTGTTGTGATGATAAGATGGAATTGTTCTGTATGTGTCGTGATAATAAAGTCGATGTTCCAATTAGGGAATATATTATCGTTACAAGCCGAGAAGATCTGTGGGGGTTGGAAATATATTTTGTTAGTTATAATGGCCACTTCCCCAACCTCTGCAGACACATAATTATCAGTTATTCCAAAGAGCCACCTGCAGACTATATCGAGCCGAAATACGATGACAATTTACCGTTCTGATGCTAGTTTTGAGCTTAAGCCTTTGATACGAGTTATCAAAGGCTTAATTCTTTTTGACACCAAAATACCTTTTGTTTAAGGTGCAAATTACAAAACTTATTCTTAAAGCAAAAATTCTTGACTCCAAAAGATTTTTTATTTAAGATGTGGATACTAAAAATTATAATTATAACAAAATGTATTATTAAAAATAATGCTTATGAAAAAGGTAATGAATTTTTGCAAATTATATCTTTCTGAGATATTGTTTGCGGTAACGGTTCTACCGTGTTGCAGTATAGCAATGTTTAGCATTTTTTATTTACCCCAAGTGGTTGCCATAGGATTAACTGTATTTGCAACCATTACGTTGGCTGTTTCCGGTTATTTTTTTCAGAAACTTGAAAAAGCAATTTCTCAGCCATCTTTGGTTTTTACGGTAGTTTGGTGTGCTGGATTTGTTTTGCTGATGCTTGTCATAATTGTCAGCACAATAATTGTCTGTTCTTCTGCAGAAAAAATTCCTTTCTACATTTTACTGATTGTTTGTGGTATATTATTTGTGGCAATGTTCGGATATTTGGTTATTGTTTCAGACATACCACCACAGGAAAATCATCCCCCTACTGCTTGACCGCAGCTAGGGATTTTTTATTTATCCAAAATTCATATTGATTTTTATTCACTTCCACCCTATATTATTTCTTAGATTAATTTTAAGAAGGGGAAATCTATTATGTTTGAAAATGAAAAAGTCGCATCATATAGCAACAGTGAAGTTATTGATGAGGGATTGCGCAATTATATGCTCAAAATTTATAATTATATGGCCGGCGGTCTTGCCGTTACGGGTTTAGTTGCTTATTGGATATCACAAACGCCTGCTATCCTTAAATTGTTTTTTACCCCTCATGGCTATTCAGCTTTAGGGTGGTTGGCTTTATTTGCGCCGCTTATTTTAGTTTTTGCCTTTGGCTGGGTTGCAAATAGAGGAACTGTTCGCCAAACACAAGCTATGTTTTGGGGCTTTTCTGCTTTAATGGCTGTTTCTCTGGCTCCTATTTTTCTAGCTTACACCGGTGCAAGTATTGCGCGTGTTTTCTTAATCACTGCGGCTTCTTTTGGCGGGTTAAGCATCTATGGTTATACCACAAAGAAAGATTTAAGTGCTTGGGGGCGCTTTTTGTTTATGGGTGTTATCGGTTTGATTATCGCCTCAATTGTTAACATCTTTATGCATAGCACAGGTTTATATTATGCGCTTTCTTATTTAACCGTATTTATTTTTGCCGGTTTAACTGCATATGATACACAAAAATTAAGATCTTTATATTTTGCCAGTGCTTATGGTGATGATTTTATTGAAAGAGTTGCCATTTCAGGTGCACTTTCGCTTTATCTTGATTTTATTAATATGTTTATGGCTTTGCTCAGACTCATGGGTGACAGAAGATAAATATATTCGTTAATTCTTAGCCGGGACTTTATAGTTCCGGCTTTTTTATTTGAAGGGGAATATTATGCAAAATACTGTTTTGGAACTTTTTGCACTAAGGCACAGCTTTTATGATATATCAAATAAACTTCCCATAAAAGATAATGATGTTGTACAAATCATCACAAAGGCGCTTGAACTTTATCCCAGCCCTTTTAACTCGCAAAGTTCTCGCTTGATGGTTCTTTTTAATAGAGAACATTCTCATTTTTGGGCACTGGTTCAACAAGCATTGTTAGCAACAGCACCAAAAGATAAGGAAGAAGCTATCGTAAAGCGCATTCAATCTTTTGCTGACGGCTACGGAACAATTTTGTATTTTATTGATAAATCTATTATTAGCAAACAAGAAAAGCAAATGCCGCTCTACGCAGATGATTTTATGAATTGGGCTTATCAAAGCTGTGCTATTTTACAATTTATGATTTGGAGTGCTCTTGCCGAACAAAACGTCGGTGCTAGCTTACAACATTATAATCCGCTTATTAATAACGCCATAAAAAAAGAGTATAATTTGCCCGATAATTTGGAATTAGTTGCACAAATGCCTTTCGGCGGTATAAACAATATTCCAAAACCGCATATTGTGGAAAATATCGGAGATAAAATTATCATTAAAAAATAACAGATAAAAATATCGCGGCTTTTGCCGCGATATTTTAAGCACTTTTTTGCGGAATTTCACTTAAATCAAGCAAAACTTCGCTGACTTCAAGTTGTTCTGCAGGTTTGAAAGTCAATGCATTTGCTTGCAAGCTACCAACATTTTCAATATCTGTAACTCCTTTGCGCAAGGTAGCAATATCTGCCTCTGTTGCCGCAATACAAACTTTAGCAACCGGCGTTCTTTGTGATACACCAGCTGATGTTTTAGCTTTTCTTATTTCTCCGGTAATAACAGATACCATATCATATAAAGCACTTTCAAAAGATGTTTTACTGATTTTCGGCCAAGATGTCGCATGCAAAGAATTTTCCGCCTCTGCCCATGGCCTTGCCTGATAAACTTCTTCGGTAATAAACGGGCAGAACGGCGCAAAGACGCTTAAAAATACATCGATTGTCCGCATCAAACTGGCAACAGCTGATTGTCCGTTTTCAGAATACGCTCTTTTCTTAACAATCTCGAGATAGTTATCGCAGAAATCCCAAAAGCGTTTTTCAATTGCCTCTAAAGCCGTGGCATAATCATAGGTTGCGAAAGCGTCTGTTGCTTGCTTAATAATCAAATCCATCTTATTTTGCCAAGCTAAATCTATCGGTTCTGTGATATATTGTTCGTAGTCTTTTGCATCTTTTAAAGGACTATTTTCTACAATAGTAAAGACAAATTTGCTGGCATTAAAGATTTTATTTATCAACTTTTTACCTTGCGCCATAATTTGTTCTTCAAAAGCCGTATCCACACCTAAGCGTGCTCTTGCTGCCCAATAACGAATTGAATCAGCTCCGTAATTATCTATTAAGTGTTGCGGTGTTACCACATTTCCTTTAGATTTAGACATTTTTTTACGATCCGGATCTAAAATAAATCCGCTTATCAATACCTCTTTCCAAGGAATCGTTTTACTGTGCATCCAAGCCTTTGCTATAGTATAAAACGCCCAGGTTCTGATAATATCATGCGCTTGCGGACGAACATCAAAAGGCAAACTGATTTTATCGCTATTTGCCGTATCCATAGCTATTTGCGGCGTTAGAGCAGAGGTTGCCCATGTATCCATCACATCACCATCACCTATAAAGCCATTCGGTTTACCACGTTGATCTGCCGTATAACCATTTGGTACATCAACCATCGGATCAACAGGTAACTGACTTCTATCCGCTATAAGCGGTTCATTATAATTCGGATTTCCATCTTTATCAAGCTTATACCAAACAGGAAAAGGTACACCAAAAAAACGCTGTCTTGAAATGCACCAGTCTTGGTTTAAACCTCTTACCCACTCTTCATAACGATGTTGCATATGTTGCGGTTTCCACTTAATTTTGCGGCCACATTCAATTAACTCTTCTTTCTTATCCTGCAGCTTAATAAACCATTGTCTTGAAGTAACAAACTCTAACGGCAAATTGCCTTTTTCATAGAATTTAACCGCATGGGTAATCGGGCGTGGTTCGCATTGTAGAGCGCCGTCTTCTCTTAAAAATTCAACAATTTTAGCTCTGGCCTGCTTCATACTTAAACCAACTAATTGTTTATAGTATTCATTTGCCTTTGCCGGATTATTAGAAACAAATGCCCCTTCGCCGAATGTTACATCTAACAAGCAGCCGTTTAATCCCACAATCTGTTTTAATGGTAAGCCTGATTTTTTCCACCAAGCAACGTCAGCTGCATCACCAAAGGTACAAACCATCATTATACCCGTACCTTTATCTTTTTCGGCATGTTCTGACGGAACAATTTCTACCGGTGTATCAAATAATGGGACGATTGCTTTTTTACCGAAAAATTTTTGATATCTTTCATCATCAGGATGTGCGACAATGGCAATACATGCCGGCAAGAATTCCGGTCTGGTTGTGGCGATGATGATACTTTCATCACTACCTTCAATTTTAAATTTTATATCATGAAAATGACCATCCACTTCGCGATCTTCCACTTCAGCTTGAGCCACCGCAGATTGAAAAGTTACGTCCCACATGGTTGGTGATTCAATAGATTTAACTTCTCCTCTTTCAAACAAATCAATAAATGAGGCTTGCGATACTTTTATTGTTTTCGGTCCGATTGTAGTATATTTAATATTCCAATCATAGGAGTGACCGATATTCTTAAACACATTTTCAAAAATACCTTCATCTGCAGCGGTGAGCATTTCACAAGCTTCAATAAAATTCTTTCTTGAAACTTCTTTTCTCGGAGATTTGTCTTTTTCATTATGTTCCGGTTTAAAATTCGGATCATACGGCAAGGCCGGATTGCAAGTTATATTATAGTAGTTTTGAACACGTCTTTCTGTCGGTAAACCGTTATCATCCCAACCAATCGGATAAAAAACCGTTTTACCGCTCATTCTCTGATATCTGGCAATAATATCTGTCTGCGTATAGCTGAAAATATGACCGATATGCAAAGATCCGGAGACGGTTGGCGGCGGCGTATCAATAATAAACGTTTCTTCGCGTGATTTTGTTCTATCATACGCATATACATTATTTTCTGCCCAAAAAGTTTTACAACGATTTTCAATTTCAGGCAATTCCATCCTGTTTCCGAGATTTTTACTTGCATTATAAGACATTTACATTCTCCAAAATTGTTCTTTATCGGTTATATGGTGAAATATTTGTCCTGTCAAGTTTTTGTTACTGATTTTTTATGACTTCTCGTTTAAATATTTTTGCTTGCATTTTGAAGAGAAAAATGGTATTATATGGGAAAATTTGTTTTTATATAAATTATTATTTATGGAAAAAAAATTATCGTATTTACCTGAATGCGAAGCATTCTGTATTGCAGATTGTGAGGTCAGAGACCTATTTCGTTTGGAACTTCCGGACAGTGCGTATACGTTTCTTGGGGTTCCGGTTCCCGGTGACAGCGCTCCAACTATCGCCTTTTTGTGTGGTAGAGAGCCAGAGCATTATAGCATAGATTATCCCTACGCCTATGCTCTTGCCAAGGCAGGCGCGAGAATTGTGCTACTTGACTACGACCACTGCTGCGAGCAGATGGTGGGGTGTCATGGTCTGGTTCTCCCGGGCGGGGCTTTTGCTTCACCAAAGGAATTTTACGCTCCTGAGGTGGATACAACACCCCTAGATGAACCTGGTCCGCGCTCGGATGCGTATTTACGTTCTCTTGACTGTGCGATGAAAATGAACATCCCGGTATTGGGCATCTGTGCCGGTGCACAAATCATCGCCGGTGTTCATGGAGGAAAGCTCCTGCCCAATAAGAGTTATCTTAACTCCACAATCGAGCACAAGACCAAAGAGCACCATGCACATGAGGTCTTGATTATGGAGGGATTTTTACTTCATCAGCTCGTGGGCTGTACATCTCTGATGACGAACTCTCGCCACAAAGAAGTACTAAATGAGATGCCAGCTTATTCTGGATTAATCATCTCTGCGTATGCGTCCGATGGTGTTCCAGAAGCATGGGAAAGTGAGAACGGAAAAATCCTTGCCGTGCAATGGCATCCGGAGGATTATGTTCTTGCAGATGACCCAAAGCACGCCAGCGTTTATCGCTGGCTTGTGGAAAAAGCAAAAGAACTTATGTAACAACAAAGCCCTCTTTTAAAGAGAGGGCTTTGTTGTATTAGAAAGGCCATTCTATTACAGGGTAATTCTCATACCCCACCAGATTGTAGTGCCACCACTCATGGGTTATGCTTTCAAACCCATGCGCTTCCATCAACTCTTTCAGAAAATCGCGATTTTTAATAGCCTCTTCAGTTGCACCTGTATAATCGTGCCGTGCTTTGATAAGATGCTTTTCAAATTCACTGAAATTACCAGCTAATACTTGTTCGGCATACTTTGGCTCATAAGCATCAATCTTTGTCGGATAGATAAGATTATTACCCTTAACATCAGTCAGACAAACATCTACTGCCGTACCATGGCAGTGGTTAGAACGCTCTGGTGTTGCCGCAAAAAACTTGGCTTTTTCGCGCGGTATAATCTCCAACAATTTTTGATGTGCTAAAGGTGGCCGGTAAGCATCACATATTCTCATTTTCAGTTTATTATTTTCTAAGAAAGATGTTAACGAGAGCAATTTTTCATACGCATCCGCATGAAGATAAGCCACATTTCCAAAGCCAATATCTTTGTATACGGCATGTTGTACCATATTATTTGCTCTGGCATACATCATATCAATAATAAAGTATGGAGAATCTACTCGTCTTAATTCCATAATTGTACCTTTTTTTGTTCAACATAATTTTTTTATCAGTTTTAAAGTAGGCTGTGTCTCCGTGTATGTCAAGCAACTTAATCATTTCTATTCTGAGTTTTCTTGATATTTTTTATTGACTCTATTATGATTTATTTTTATTTTATTTTCGGAAATTTATAAATATTGTTTAACTATTAATTATAATTTTTATGAAACAAAAAATTATCGGATTGATCGGTGGTATGAGTTGGGAATCTACTCTTCTATACTACCAAATCATCAATGAAATTATCAAACAAAAACTGGGCGGTCTTCATTCGGCAAAGATTATTCTCTACAGTGTTGACTTTGCAGAGGTCGAACAATGTCAAACAGAAGGTCGTTGGGAAGATGCCGGCAAATTACTTGTTGATGCTGCGAAATATTTAGAGCTGAGCGGAGCAGATTTTGTTGTACTGTGTACCAACACAATGCATAAAGTTGCCCCTCAAGTAAAAGAGAGCATTAGTATTCCTTTGTTACATATAGCCGAGGTAACAGCTCAAGAGCTCAAAAATCGGCAAATCAGCAAAGTCGGTCTACTCGGAACAAAATACACAATGCAGCAAGAATTTTATAAGAATATCCTTGCAAAAGCAGGTATTGAAACAGTTATTCCGAAAGAAAAAGACATTGAAACTGTAAATGACATCATTTTCAATGAACTCTGCAAGGGTATTATTTCTCCGGCTGCCAAACAAAAATTCTTACGCATTATAGAGAGATTGCATGCTTCCGGTGCTGGAGGAATTGTTCTCGGATGCACGGAAATCGGATTGCTTATCAAACAAAAGGATGTGCAAAATCTTTTATTATTTGATACAACTATTCTTCATGCAAAAGCAGCTGCAATGAAAGCTCTTGGCATGTAATGAGAGAGACCTGCTAAACGCTTATGTTTAGCAGGTCTCTTTTGTTTAGAAATTATATTGGAATGACAAACCAACCATATTTATGCTTGAATCATATTTTGCATGCAATGTCGTTCCGTTATTCGGTGACTGATTATGTGAATGTGATGTTTGCATAAATACATGTGAATATCCGGCATCAATCTGCATTTTATCATTAATCTTATAACTTGCTCCAACACCTAAAATCCATCTGTTGGCATCCGGAACACGCGCTGTTCTATGTGTAGCATCACGCACACCGGCTTGGTCATAAGATACACCAGCGCGGAATGTCCATTTATCATTATAGTAATAATCAGTTCCTAGAGAAACCATCCATGTGTCGCGCCAGTTTTCATCAACAGCACCTATGCTTCTTTTTACGCCATAAGGATTAGAACTTGACCAAATATCCAAACTCTTAAACTTGCTCCAATTCGTCCATTTTACTGAAGCAGAAAGCCCTATTTTATTAATTTGATGATAAGCAGATAATGTATAATATTCAGGTAATACTAATTTTGTTCCGGCATGGCTAAACATTCCGCCCATCGGTGTCTTTACTTCATGTATACCACGGATATCGTGTACTGCTCGGGAGTGATAAGATAATCCTAATCTCGTATTTTCACCAATTTTGTAAAGAAGACCTAAATCATAGATCGTGTAATAAGAATCGCCTTGCACCTTAGATCTGGAATTTAAGCCGGCTAAAGTGTATCCATCTATTCTATTTGTCAATTTAGCATCTGTTGTTTCTGCAATAAGAGCTGCACCTAAAGTTAGTCTTGGGGTTAAGTCATAGCTTGCTGCTAATTCATAATCAACTGTTGTAATTCTTGATTTAAGTGCGTGTGAACGCCCGAACCAATATCTACTGTAATCTGTAGCGAAAGAATACGGCGAATACGAACCAAAACCGATGCGTGTTTTATCATTTACTTTATATTGCGCAAAAACATGCGGCACGGGCGGATGGTCTTTTAATCTTCCGTCTTTTCCTTCTATTCCATCAATATGCCCTGTTACCTTTGAATTTAGAGCGACAATTGTCATACCCGTCTGCAAACCTGTGTCTCTTAGGCACATTCCAGCAGGGTTGTAAGCCATCATAGAGTAATCATCTCCAACGACTCCATATCCGGCAAAAGCACGCCCTAGTTGTGTTAATGAATATTCAGAAAGCTGAAAACCACCGGCATATGCATTGCTTGCCAGCATTGTTGCAATAACAGTTGTTAGTATTTTTTTCACAGTCTTTATCCTTAATTTTGTTAGTCCATTGTTTTTCTGTTAACATACAAAAAAAAATAAATCAAGCGCTTGCTTTAATTTTTGTTTTAAAATGATTTTTTGCAAATTAATTCATTGATTCCATTTAAATTTATTTCAAACCAATATTACGATAAATTATGGATAAGATTTCGTTTATAGCATTTTCCGTATAATCCTGCCAATCCATTACTTTTAAAATGACCTCTTTTCTTGTCAGCACACTGAAAATTTGTGAGAACATCATTACCGTTTGCAAATTAGCTTCTTTTTCTGTGAGTGTTCCTTCACTTGCATCTTGCAAGAGTGTCCTGTACCAGGGGAAGTATATTTCGTTTAAGCCTTTAGATAGTGTTTCAAAATATGGTGATGATTGTGTGTATTCATGAATATAAATCATTCCTAAATCAACCGAAAACTTATCCGAGCAAATGAGCTCAACAAATTTCCTAATGCATTTTTTCAGCATTTCGCGGCTTTTTTTCGGGTTCGGCATTGTTGCTTTCAGTAATAAATACTCCGGATACAAGTCCTTAAATTGCTCACGCACAATTTCAACAATATGAAGTAGAATTTCTACATAAAGCCCCTTTTTGCCCTTAAAGTAATAATTAATTGCGGCCACATTTGCTCCGGCACTTAATAAGATATCACGCGTCGTTGCTTGCTCGTAACCCTTGGTTGCGAACTCGTGTATGGCGGCCTTGATAATTTTTTCTCTCGTATTTATCTTCATAATGCTTGTGATTATATTGTTATTTTCTAACAATGCAATATTCTTCTTTATTTTTTAACCTTTTTCAGATAATAGATCTGATTGTATATTATTTACCTTTTGGGGAGCTAATAATGAATTTTCTCGGAGAATTTTTAGGCTATTTAGCCGGTGTTTGTACGGCTATTGTTTTTTTACCACAAACAATACAGACTATTCGCAGTAAGAATATTTCAGGTTTATCAGTCGTTAGTTATAGTATTTATTGTATTGGTATGATTTCATGGATACTATATGGTATATATATGCATTCCGTGCAAATGGTACTTTTTAACAGCATTTCACTTATTTTTGCGGCTATTGTTTTATACATGATTATTAAATATAGGAAAATATCAGAATAATATGAGATATTTTTAAATACACCGTTATTTATTTTTTTATATTCACTAACTGAGCTAATTCAGCTATAAACGGAATTGTTACTTTTTCAACATTTGTTATTTTTTCAAATATATCTCGATAATTTTTACTCCACTCTAATTGTAACACATTGGCTTTTCCTGTTTGTTGTTGCAAGCGACCGGTTAATCCTGCACACCCCTTATAATTTTCGTGATTTACAACATATTTTATATTATATTTCTTAGCCAGAATATCAATATATCCTAATTCTAGTGAATACCTTTTTGCGTCAAAATACCCTGTTCCTATAGCCAAGTCAAACCCATTGCCATTTTTCATACCATGAACGTCTAGAAAAAAGTGATTTTCTAATTTATTTTGCAAAATAAAATCATTTATCAAACATTTTTGCGGTATAAATTTGTTACGCACAATATAAGAGAAATTTTTTTCTTCACCTATATATTTTACAATTGCTCCGGTATATAAATCACTGTTCTTTATATGCTTATTGGTAAACGTTTTCGTTGCATGAGGTGCAGATAAACACACATAACTGAGCTTATCAAAAAATAAAAATATGTCATTGTTTTTTTCATCTCCACATGCATCATTCTGCATAAATATTCTATTATATGAAATTAATTTTTGCTGCATAATTTTCCTCTATATTTTAAGGCTTGAACAACTGTCCATATGCTCAATGCAATACATGCAATTGCCGACGGATAAGCCTGAACATAAATATTATGAATAAGCCATAAAAGCTGATTAATGATTAATGCATAGCGCATTTGTTGTTCATTTTTAGTTATAAATATACAAATTGTATAACCCGCAGAAGCAGCTATCGGCAACCAGCCGACAGCCCCTAAATTATTGGCATATAAACCTATTACAACGCTAAAAACAAGTAGTAAAAGCGTTATTTTTGAAGTTAATTTATCTTTATATGATAAAACATTGCGCACCAGACAAACAATACTGATGACAAGAGCAGCGTATGCAGAAAGAGCAATATTGGCAAACGCCCCGAAAAAAGTATCCCCTATCTGCCAATACATAAAATCTTTCTTGCTTTTCTTTGCTGCAGATACAGCAATACAAATTGCCGATAATAAAGAGAATATATTGCCAACAATCAAAGCCATGGATTAGTCCTTTCTTTATTGTAATTTTAGAACATAATCCCTAAAAAACAGTTTAATCTTTTGCTATATTTAAATACGCCGTTTAAATATATCGTTTAAATCAACTATCACATTTAAACAGCTTAAAAAGTTAATATATCTTTTTGGGTTAAATAAAGGAGATTTAAGATGAAAAAATATATTTTTTATTTATTACTCGGCATAACTTTTTCTTTGACCACACAATCAGCTATTGCCGAAGAACAAGGTATGTGGAACAAGACCAAAGGCGTTGCCAGTGACACATGGGATGGAGCTAAAAATGTTACCAGTGACGTTTGGGATGGTGCCAAAAAGGTTACCGGAGACGTCTGGGACGGTGCCAAAAATGTAGCCGGTGACGTTAAAGACGGTATCACCGGTAATGACACGCCGAATACGCCACCTCAGCCACATGAAGCGGATACGCCACATACTGCCGAACACCCACATTCCAATGATATGTCCGAATAAATCAAGCCTCCACAAGGGAGGCTTTTTAATATGTTATGAGTTCATACTACGGCCAGAGACTCGTATAAGCGGCATATTATGCTTAACTAAACGGTAACGGTGTTCTTGTTTTACCGCGCAAATATCCTTAATAAAGCCTTCTATATATTTTTCAGGAATTAACAATTGTTGCATCTGTACTTTCCATATATTTGCCATATCATTCATATTTACTTTTACTCTTACTTGCTCTTTTATTTTTCCCCCGAATCTTCTAGGTCTTTCTCTAATTACAGTTTTAGACAAGTATCCGTCCAAATCATTAAGATTATTACGTTGAGCGCCTTTGATAATTTTAGCGATAATTTCTGTTCTATAATCAATTAACGGCGGATATTTAGCATGTTCCTTTCTATATGTATACATTCCAGGAATGAGCCCTTGTGCTAGACATAGTGGCGTATTATTTCCTTTTGTATGTTTAGAATTAATTGCGACATGTTGGCGAATAAATGGTTGAATATCAATTATTCGGAATTCTTTTTCACCTTGGGCTGAAAGCAAAATATTTCCTGTATTTGTAAAGAATCCACCACCGCCTACGTCTATTGAATATTCTCGTGCAGAAAGGAAATGCAGATCATCATAAATTTTATCAAAAGCTTTATCAGGCATTTCAGCAACAGCTTTTGATAAAGCGACTGTCTTCATTAAGGCAACTTCACTGGTCGGCATTTCTTTTCCTGGTTTATGAATTTCCATAGAAAATCCCGGGGAGTATAAATTTATAGTAACCAGCGCTCTGGACTTGTCATCCTCATCAGCGCCCATATAAGCAACAGGCTGAGCATAATTTCTACCGCCAAAAATATCTTTTTGTTCCGTAAAACCTTGTTCATATATCATTTGTGATAATATATCCAGGTTCGGTGCATTGTTACTCACTCGCACAGTGTAGTCTGGTTCAACATGGATTTTGTATACTTTAGCTTCAGCGCCCATACCCAGCGGCTCTTCACTCATTGCATAAATAACCTCATCAAGGCTTGGTAAAACTCTTTTTTTCACTATATTTCTCCTTTATTAGTTGAGTGCATCTTAGCAAATAACTTTTTATTGTCAAGTTATTTGTACAAAAAATATGACGAAATTTACAAAAAAACAATCTAATCTTTTAACAGATATAATTTTCACTGCATCTTATAATTGGTATCCTAAAGCTTTAAACAGCATTTCAAATTCATCATTGTGCATCAAAAGTGTCTTATCTCTTCTTTTTATCATATTTCTAAATTCAAGAATTGGAATATATTTAACTTCAGAAACTTCTTCATCTTGTAACACAACCTTATTTAAATCCAGAGACAGCCGGAGTAGATAAACATCGTTGAACTCATTATTTATAAACATTGCACTCGGTCTGCTTGCCTTTTTTCTCGTTCCTATTAGAATGAGCTGAGACGGCTGCACACCAACCCCCAATTCTTCTTTTATTTCTCTCACAGCTCCGGATAAAGAATCATCACCTGCAGTCAAGTGACCGGCACTGGAAATATCCCACATATTCGGATAGCTGTCTTTATTTGGACTTCTTCTTTGCAAAAGAACTTCATCTTTATCATTTACAATCCATATGTGGACAGCTTTGTGCCAATCTCCGTCACGATGAACATCTGTACGCGCTTTGGTTCTGCCTGTTTTATTACCCTGTTCATCTAAAATATCAAAAAATTCGGTCATTAACTTCTCCTTTTTATACTCCCGCTAATTAATATTTTTCCTTTAGCAAATCTTTGTATATCTTTTATCGGTTTTTAATCTTTCGATTGCAGTAAAACATTTTTTGTATAGTTCGTTTTTACCATATCTGCCTGCAATATTTTCTAATCTTTCATCAAAAGTAAACTCTTCTCCGTTTATACCGGTCATTATATCTGCACAATTTAGAATAAACAATTCATCTGTCATATATTCAACTGTTTCATTACTATGTAGCGCCACTTCTTGCCAGTATTTATAGTTGTTACGCTTTAATATTTCCCCACCAATACTTGCATGATTTAGGCTATCTTCGCTAAATTCGTAACCTATATCATGCAACATCCCTAACAAAAACATATCTTCGGCAAATTTACTATCTTTTGGTTTGAATTTTATTGCAAGTTTTTTAGCTTTTTGTGCAACACCTAAAATGTGTTTCCACCTATTTTCTTCTATCATTCTATTTTTCTCCCTTTTGATAGCTTCAATGAAAAATCATTTTGTGAGACTAATCTTAGATTGAATTTTTCTGCCAAAGGAAGGACAAACAATTCAAATTGTTCATATCTCATCTCTATACGCTCTTCTGATAAATCAGCCTCGCTTCTAGCTCGTTGGCTTCTGCGCCGATATTCTATCTCTTTATCGGTCTGCAAAAAGATTTTATAGGCTTGAGGAAAATCGTTTAACATAAATGCGGCGCCGATACCTTCAATAATGATTAAATCTTGGTTTTTACCTACAATTGTGTTTTTTAATTTTTCGAAATCATAGGCTTGCGGAAAAGTAGAGGCTATATATCCTTTTTTTACCTGTCCTTTTTTATCAACATATGATATTATGGTACTTTTCCGATATTCCTTATCAAGCAAAAAATCATCTGTATCAAAAATATAGACTGTCTTATTAAAGTTTTGATATTCCTCTTTTAATAAATTTGCAAAAGTCGATTTTCCGGCGCATCCATTGCCGGAAATCAGGATAATTTTATAATCATTTTTTATAATTGTATGGCAAATGTCATTAACTATTTGTTTCATGTGTGTATTTATATCTTAAGTGTTATTAAAAAGCAATAAATATTAACATTTTATCGACTGATAAATACGATAAATACAAGAATTATAGTTTGGCTAAATAAACCATAAAAAAATATTGAAACAAATGAAATTGTTCATATAATCTGAGTAAAGATTAGTGTAAAGTAAGTCGAAGCACTTCTTTAACTGCTAGTTACCAAAAGATTTTATATTAGATAAAATAAGGAGTACGTTATGTACACAAAACGATTTTCTGAATTAACTACAAACAGCGTATCTCAAGCCGGTGGTAAGGGTGCCTCGCTGGCTAAAATGTATAATTCAGGTATTTCCGTGCCAAATGGTTTTGTCGTTTTATCTGCTACATTTGATGCCTTTATTCAGCAGAATCTATTAGATAAAAAAATTATATCTTCATTAGAAAATCTCCAAAGTCAGGATATAGAACAAATTGATAGAGTTTCACAAGAACTTCAAAAAGCTATTTTAAGTGCTCCGATATCAGATTTAATCATTAATGAGATAAATGACGTCTTTCAATCATTAAACGCAGATTTTGTTGCTGTTCGTTCCTCTGCAACTGCGGAGGATTCCGAATCAGATGCTTGGGCAGGGCAACTTGATAGCTTTCTGAATACAACAGCTGATACTCTTATTGAAAATATAAAAAAATGTTGGGCATCCTTATTTACACCTCGCGCAATTTTTTATCGTATAGAAAAAGGATTAACAAAAAAGCATATATCAGTAGCAGTTGTTGTACAAAAAATGGTCAAGAGTGATATTGCCGGAATTACTTTTTCTCTCCATCCGCTGACACAAAATAAAAATAACATTGTCATAGATGCCGCCTTAGGTTTGGGAGAAGCTATTGTATCAGGACAGGTTACACCTGATAATTATGTGGTGCAAAAAGAACCTTTAACTATTTTGAGTAAATCCGTTAAAACACAAACAAAATTTTTACAAAGGGCTGTCACCGGTGGAAATGAATGGCATGATCTCGCTTCTGAACAAGGAAAAAAACAAGTGTTATCCGATGCACAAATTTTAGCACTTGCGCAAAAAGTTATCGCAATTGAATCTTTTTTTGGTTTTGCAGTTGATGTTGAATGGGCATACGAGAATAACAAGCTCTTTATTTTACAAAGCCGACCGATTACAACTTTTAAAAATGAAACAGCAACACAAATTAGTAAAGAGATATTTACACTGGCATACACGCGTGACAGAAGTGTTATTACTCAACAATCATGGTATTATGGGCATGCCTTTGGACTTGAGAAACTTATGAATGTCAGATTTAAGCATCGTGTACCGATGATTTTATATTATAATGATGGGCCGGAGGATATTTGGAATAATGAAAATGCGTTATCCGAAATATATGAAAAAGTTGCAGAGAAGAACAAAAAAGAACCTTTATTTGTTAGAAAATTGATTGAAGAATTTAATCAGGTAGAAAAAGATTTTTTCAAACCGATTTGGATGCAGAAATCTACCGATAATGTAGATCAGCTTGCCGAAGTAGCACAAAAATTTTATGATATGTTACCACATTACTCGTATATTTATTATACTCTCCTTTCGGAAAGCGCTGATGAATCTTGCAAAAAAGAAGTTGCAGCATGGAAAGAAAAGGATGTTTTCTTTGATAATACAGGACGATTTTTTGAAAACAGTATTGAGAAGATATATCCAGACCTTTCTTTTTTGACGAAGTATATTTTGATTGAGGAAATCAAAAATCCTCCGTCAAAAGAAGTACTTTCGGCTCGTCGTAAAAATTGGATTTATGTACCAGGGCTTTATAATGAAATTATTACATTGGATGATTTCTCTTTCAAAAATCCATCATTTGTTTTTCAAAAGGAGGTATTTGACAGCAATACAACTCTTTTTTATGGTCAAACAGCTTCCGTCGGTGGAATTATCAAGGGCAAGGCTCGCTTGCTTCGGTCTCGTGAAGAAATGTATAAAGTTCAAATTGGTGATATCATCGTTGCGCCGATGACTATACCGGAGTTTTTACCAGCTATGAAGAAAGCGTCAGCTTTTGTTAATGATGAAGGTGGGATGCTATCTCATGCGGCTGTTGTTGCTCGGGAGATGAAAAAGCCTTGTATAGTAGATACTAAATTTGCCACTCAAGTTATTAAAGACGGAGACGATCTGGAGATTAATGCTGATAGCGGTATAGTTAGGATTTTGCGTACTAGATCTTAATTTATTAAAGGTTAAACTATTAACAAATATTTCTTATAGTTTTTGCTCTTGCACCTATTTTTGGCGATAGGCTACTTCACTGCCATCTTCCGCGGATTAAATTTAGCGCTATGATTTCGGATTTATCTCTCTCGATTGGTCAGATAGTTTATAATGCTTTAACAATGCATTTTTGATATATTTTTCAATAAGAATATGTGCTTCTGCCGAAGGGTGTGTCCTATCCGGCAATAAGCTTAATATATTGGTTTTATTAACACCGCACGCGTGTAAATCTATAAAGTGAGCTTTATTCCCGTTAACATTCATATTTTTGCTGATTTGTTTAATTTTAGCATTAATATCTTTCAATGCGACACCATTATGATTGATAATAGGATAATTACCACTTGCACATCTAAATTCGCTTAAATTATCTAATAGAGAACAGCAATAAACTTCCGCATTTGGATAAGTTTTTAAGACCTTGTACAGCATAATACCATAAGCATCTGAGAAATTTGTGATGCAGATACCGTCTGCAGGGGGCGGTGTGGTTCCTTTATAATTTCCTATTGTTATGTTATATTCTGATCTTAGGTCATTAATTCCGACATAGCATATAATTATATCTGGTTTTGTTCCGCCTTTCGATAAATCATTTACACGCTTTGTAGATGCCGCCGAGGCAGCTGAGGTGGTACTGGATGTATTTCCGGTTACACAGCAACCTGACCAAGAACAATTTTTCAACATCTTAAGTCCCGTTTCTTGCAATAATTTAAACCACCATAAATCATTAACAGATAAAACATTCGGTACCCGATTTGGTTCAGGATAAAAATATTCATACCCTGAAGGTATTTTCCCTTTAAAAGTCGAAATACTGTCCCCAAGAATAGATAATTTTTTTCCGTTATATGCTTTTTTTAACATAATATATCCTCTTATATTTATGCCAAGTTTAATGCACTTATTTAGAAAATCAACATAAAAGTCTGACAACTTTGTGTGATTGATTATTGGGCATATTATTAAATCTGCAATATAAAGCTAAAAATACGCAAAAATATAAACAACCGATTATTGCTTAAATTTATTGTATTTTTTTAAATAGTTCAAAAGTAATTGCTTTTGTTTTTCATCCTTTTTAACTTTTTGATTAAAAACCTTTTGAATAAATTTTTCACGAGTAATGATTAATATATCTCTTTCTGAGCCGTACTTAGACTTATTTATATGGGCAATTTTTTCTGCTCCACATTTTGTATTAAGTTGATATGATGGCTCATTATCAGGGTGAATTGTTAAATAAATTTTACCATCAATATAGAAAAAATAATATGCCAACAATCCTTTTTGAGCTTCGAAAGCGTAGCCTTTATGCTCATATTTTGGATCTAAAAAAATTCCTAGGTCACTGCTTATTTTATTATTAGGGTTATGAAGAAAGCCGATATATCCGACGATGTAATTATTTTTGAGGCAAATATTTAATCTTTTTGTTATTTCCGGATACACGGATTTTTCTGTACTTGTCAAAAGTTTCATTGCGGCAGTATTTAAATCTTTATCATTTTTTGCATTGGCATAATCGAAACGAGTATATAAAAAATAATCTGGATTTTGTTCTTTTTGTTTACGCATATTTTTTGCAATTTGTATGTAACGATTTAGATTATTTATCCATAAAGGAGTCAGTTGAAGTCTTTCGGTATGAATAACGCTGTTCATTTATTTCTCCCTTATATTTATTCGATATGATTCTAATCTGGTGTAACGTAAAAACTCCAGCAAATTTTAAATGATTTCTATTAAGATTAAACTTTACGAAAAGGAGTCTATAAAAGCAAAAAAGCACCTTAAAGGTGCTTTTTATAAAATGGTGCGGAACAGTTTGCGATTATCGGACTGAATTTGTAACAGTTGGACGATAAGGTATTAAGATAAAATAGGTAGAAGATTTAGATTTTGGACCCTTTAGAACTCCTGTTTCTAAGAAGTCTCATTAAAGATTTATTATATTTTGTATTATCTGGATGTTTTAAAGCCAATTCACCACCTTTGGGATTTTGCAATCTTTTTCTTATTGAGTTCATTCTTTTATTTATTTCATTTGTTTCAATTGTCTCATTTACCGGCAAATCTGGATTTGGAATAAACAGATCTTCATTTACACAGCAATATGATTTTATATTTAATCCTTCATGCAATCGGCATGAAAAAACATTATTTATAATAGTATCCTCAAAATCATTCGTATCGGGAATTAAATCAGGATCATTAGGATCTTCATAAATATCTTCCTCTTTGGGCATATTATAAGTATAATCCAAAGTCTTAGGATTAATAGCAAGACCCTCAATATACGTCTCATCTTTAGGGAGATGAGTCATAGTTTTTTCTTCCTTTGCCGGCTCAATATAGAATTCTGGTAAATCGAAATCATATGTTTTATAATTGTCTAAATGAATGTAATATTGAGCTTTATTTTTTGAATCTTCGACAAATAAAGTATTATATTCATGCGTACCCCACCCAACACCTGATTCCATAAACTCATCATGATTATCATAAAACTCTTCATTTTCTTTTTTTTCATATATAAGTCCTAATACTTTCAAATTATTCATTTCTTCATTCATCTCTTGTCTCCTTGTTCGAATCGCTTATGATACTTTTAAAGTAAAAAGTCCGATAATATTTGAAAAAATGGTATTTTAGGGAACTGAATTATCGGACTTTATGAAAGGCAACCCTATCAACGACAAAAGGCACTCCTTTGAGTGCCTTTCTTAAAATGGTGCGCGATAATTTGCGAGTATCGGACTGAAAATTACAATGAATATAGGCAGCAGGGAGATTTACTCAACTTCATGTGCTTCTAAAAATAAAGATTGTCCAAGTGCATTAAAGAAATTTTGATAAGGTATCGGGTCATCTAAAGCCTTTAATCCTACTTGACCATTTGCTCTAACAACAATTTGTTTATTATTGATAGAACGTACTGATACTGTCAATTTTGAGGCATTAGCCCTAACGTATGATGTTCCGCTAACAGTACCTAATTTTTCATCAGCTCGCTCAATAATGAAACCTAAATCTTGCATCGTTGAAACAACGGCGCGCAAAACCATAGATTTATCGGATGTATCAAACATTCTTGATTGATAATTTCTCATTTGAACTTGTGTTTGTGTGATTCCTAATACATCATTGTGTGTTGAAGCACATCCTGATAGAAAAGTTAATAGGCATAACGAATATAAAATTTTTTTCATTTTTATCTCCTATATATTGTGAGCCGTTAAAAAGACTGATTGGCTTAATTTGCTGAAAAAGTCCTGATAAATTTCTTCATCGCTGATTTTTTCTACTCTTGCATTTTTCATATTATCCCAAATTATCCGAGCAAATTCAACCCGAACATTGTAGCCAACATTGGTTTTACTTTTTGTAGAAACTAGTGTTACGTAAATTTTTTGCTTTTCGTCATAGATAGGTTGTGTTCCTGCTAAAGCAGCCAGAAATATCATCCCAACTTTTTGTCCGACAGAACCGGCTTCTCTATCTTTATTGGCAGTAATTAAACCAAGAGAAGTCTCCGTTTCATCAAGTGTAAAGCCTAAATCTTGTAGAACTTGTGCAGATGAACTCAAAAGCAATTCTTCATTTGCTGTTTCAAAGTTTCTTGTTTCAAGTTGTCGTCTGGCCAAATATTGTTCATCAAGTTTATAATAATCACTATATGAAACACACCCAGACATTATACATATTGTCAGAAAAGCACTAATTATTTTTTTCATAATGCTCTCCTAAAATGATGATGTTCTATAAGCAAAATCACGAACCAAATCGTTTTTATCAAATTTGACAATAATTGTTAAAGTTCTTTGATTTGAAGACGTCTGTCTCTCATGATTTCCTGAGGCAAACAATAATAACCAAACTCCATTACGAGCAGAAGACGATTGAACATTTGTTGAAACTTTATCATAAACCCATGTTTCACGTTGTTCAGAATCTGTTGTTACCATATTTGGTGAACCAAGTGCTTCCACAACAGCGGAAGAAGACATACCAACTTTAATTTCTCTTTGTGCCTTAGCAACGGTCATTTGTTCTTCTTGCAAACCATAGTTGGTTGTGCTACATGAAGATACAAACGGTATTGTCGCAATTGCTATGGCAAATATAATATGTTTTTTATTCATAAATACCTCGCAATAACTAGCTAGTCGCCGTGATGAAAGGCGACTGGAAGTTGAGAACAATACCAGAAGTTATTGTGCGATATATTGACTTAGAAAGCTTATTCTATCACCTTCCAGTCGTAGACCGGTAGGCGAAAACATCGTCTTTTCGCATAGACGCTTCTGGAAATTAGGTTCTCACACCTAAGTCAGACCATCAACTCTGACGAATCTATAATAGAAAAATGTGTAAAAAATGCAAGTATTTTTATTTGTTTATACTTGAAAAAGTCCGATAATTTAGGAAAAAATGCTATTTTCGGGAATTGTAAAATCGGACTTTGCGAGATTTAGCTCTGATAAAGCAAAAAGGCACTCCTTCGAGTGCCTTTCTTAAAATGGTGCCGCTAGACGAATGTGCGCGCGTTTCACACTGCGCACCCTACGGGGCGGCTCATTCTTCGCCGACATCTTGCGCCGATTAGATCCGGCGCTGCGATTCCGGACTTACGTTACCACCGTAAGTCCGATAACTTATTAAATGATACCATTAAAAAAAGCCTCCGCAAGGGAGGCCTTTTTTAATGGTGCCGCTAGTAAGAATCGGACTTACGACCCCGTCATTACCAATGACGTGCTCTACCACTGAGCTATAGCGGCATTTATATACCGTTTAATGGTTTGCGTGTGTAAGAATATCTAATCTTTTTATAAAATCAACAAAAATTTTTATTTTCCTTATTTTTTTTCATTCCTGTGCATTACTGCTCTTTCTCTTCATAATTTATTTGAAAAAAATAAAAGTTAATGATAAGTAAATGTTTATGCATATATAGGAAGGATTGATATAAAAATGCCAAAAACATCTTTGAAAAAGAATGATGATATAACTTCTGCCATGCAACAGCAAACCCTAAAGCGCTTTTTGTGGCTTAAAGGAAATTTTGCTTATTGCTTACTCATATCTGCACTCATTTGGGTTGTTGCTATCTGCTATTATATTGAGCATTTTATCGGTTGGAACAGTATTTTAGCCTTATCGCCAACAGATTTCAGTTCTTTTGTCTTAGCAGTTACCATTCCTTTATTTTTGCTATGGTTTGTCTTAGCATATATCGAGCGCAGTAGCAGTCTGGATGCTAACACCCAACTTTTCCAAATGTATATCAATAGTTTGATGTATCCGGATGAAGATGCCTCACAAAATGCAAAAGCTTTAGCAGCGGCTATGCGTGAACAAGTTAAGACTTTACAAACAGAGAGCCGCGCTGTTATTTCCCAATCTGGACAGGTTAAAGCAGATTTAGAACTGCGCATTAGCGAATTATCAAACCTTTTAAAGGCATTAGATAATTACTCTGCACAAACACTTACTGCCTTAAATGATAATGTTAAAGATTTGGCTAATCGTTGCCAATATATCACTGATAAGACACAAAATTCAGCAAATCAGCTTAAAGAATGCACTACAGATATTACTCATAATTCGGACCGCTTTTTAAGCAAATTAACGCCTATCGTTGATGAAATTTCTGCGCTTTCTTCAAATATAAAAAGTAATATTGCTGATAACAAAGGGTATCTTTCAACAATTAAATCACAGTTGGTTACTTGTGCTGATCTAACTCAAAATTATGTTAAAGATATGCTGTTAAAAACAGATGAGAATACGCGTAAAGTTGAGCGTTCTTTTTATAAAACCGCTGAAGAATATGATGCATTGTACAAAAAACTTGATCGCAGTATTTCTGCCATTGAAGGTCGCGTTGAAGAGCAGAAACGTGTTATTCATAATCAAACACAGGTTATTAATCACAACTCCGATATCTTAAATAATCAACTTTCAAAATACGGCAAAACCGTTTCTGAAGAATTAGATAAGTTAGTTAAAAATTCTGTTGACTTAGAAAAACTTACAAAAAAGCAGATATCAACCCTAAAAGCGGTTAATCATGAAACCGGCATTGCTATACAAGGTATTGGCGATACATTTGATGAAAAACGTTTGGAAATTGAACGTCGTTCTGAAACTGCGGTAAACAGTATGCAAAATGTCGTTGTTGCTCTTAACCGAGAAACAGATAAGTTAGTTGCTTTTACAAATCTAACCCAAGCTAAAAATCACGATTTACAAAATATTGCAGAAACGATTGTCGATAAAATCGGGGATATCAGTTCTAAATTGGTGCTTAAAGCTGATACTCTAAAAGATAAAGCAGTTGAAGTGATTGACAAGTTTACCGAGGCCAGTGAGCTAATTAATCGCAGTACAGATAAAATTAATAATTCTTCAAAACTTATGGTTAGTAAAAGTGAACAGGGAGTTAAACTCTTAGAAGAGCAAAATTTCTATATAACCAATACCCTTTCTAATATGGACACATTCAAAGAAAAACTAACGAAGATTCATTCCGAGATAACCAAAGCCACAACCGGTATTTCTCAATCTTTGAGCCAATATGAATCTCAAATAGATAACAATGAACATTTTAATAAGGCATTAGAAAAGGTTGATTTACCGGAACAAGAGTTTGACCGAGAAAAG
This sequence comes from Alphaproteobacteria bacterium, assembly GCA_045603405.1. Lineage (GTDB taxonomy): Bacteria > Pseudomonadota > Alphaproteobacteria > RF32 > CAG-239 > CAG-267. The sequence goes on from JAZUMA010000012.1 coordinate 162,977, forward strand.
CTTATCAGCGCAGCAAAGGTTATTAACCGCGTTTTGCGAAATGTAGGTGTAAATCCGGAAAAACTGTTTGATAAGCAAGATATGTTTGATTTGTGGACGAATTATCTTAATGGGCAGAAAAGCTCTTTTGTTGATACCCTTTCGCAAACACTAATACATAAAAAGACTGTGTCTATTCGCAAAGCTTTTGACGATAATGCTGATTTCCACAATCAAGTTATCCGTTACCTATTTTTAATGGATAATATGATAAAGGATATGCTTAACAGTACCGGTGTTAACCGTGATGAAATGGTTAATTTATCGGTTAATCAATCTTTAGATAAAATTTATTTTATACTCGTTAAAGCTCTTAATAGTTCGGATTAAGAAATGCAAAGTATAATTGGTTTACATAGCAATGTCTTCTTAGCACCAATGGCCGGTGTAACTGATTATCCGTTTCGCAAACTTGTTGCTTCTAAAGGAATAGCCAATCTCTATTCTGAGATGGTTGCTATAAATGCTATTAATCGTAAGAATCCTAAAACATATCGTATTGCAGATGTCAGTAATGAACCTTATCCTGTTATTGTTCAACTTGTAGGCAATGATGCCGAGCTTTTTTCAGAAGCTGCAAAATTAGTTGCAGATTTGGGTGCTTACTCACTGGATATTAATATGGGCTGTCCGGTAAAAAAAATAGTTGCTAATGAATCCGGCTCTTACTTAATGAGAGATGTTTCGAGGGCTGCAAAAATTATAAAAGCCGTTGTAAAAGCTACATCATTAAAAGTTTCGGTAAAATTTCGCAAAGGGTGGGATAACAATTCTGTTAATGCAATTGATTTCGCAAAAATGTGTGAAGATAATGGTGCATCTTATATTACTATACATGGACGCACGCGTGCGCAAGGGTATTCAGGAAGAGCCGATTGGGATATCATCCGCAAAGTTAAGGAAGCTGTTAAAATACCAGTTGTAGGTAACGGCGATATTATCAGCGTACAATCTGCACAAGATATGTTACAAAAAACAAATGTTGATGGGATTATGGTCGCACGTGGAGCTTTAAGTAATCCTTGGCTTCCCGGACAGATTCACAATTTTATCATCAAAGGAATTATGCCACAAGATATATCTGTAACAGAAATAAAAGAAGCTTTATTACAGCAGATTCAAGATATGGTTTGTTTTTATGGAGAAAAAATGGCTATTGCTATTTCGCGCAAATATGCTTGTTGGTACTCTAAAAATTTGCGTGATGCGAAAAAATTTCGGGAAACATATACGCGAATTTATGATTTAAATACAGCGTTACAAGCAATTGACAATTATTTTTCTGATCGAGAAAAGGAGAAAGATTAATGAAAATTATTATTGGTGGCGCCGGTCATGTCGGTCGCAGTATTGTAGATTATTTATCACAAGCAAATAATGACATTATTGTTGTAGATAAAAACAAAGATAATCTAGACGCCATAGCGAAAGAATTTGACGTGCAGACGGTTTTTGGTTCTGTTTCACATCCTGGTGTTTTAGAAAAAGTCGGCGCCAAAGATGCTGATATTTTAATTGCTGTCACAGATAACGATGAAGTTAACCTTGTCGCCTGCCAAGTTGCGTATACACTGTTTCAAGTACCCAAAAAAATTGCTCGTGTTGATTCTGAATATTTTCTTAACCCTCTTTGGAATACATTATATAATGATCGTAATTTGCCGGTAGATTTGGTTATTTCCCCTGATGTTGAAATTGCTCAATCTATCCTTAATCTTTTGCGCATACCAGGAACAACAGCTGCTTTTCCTCTGGCAGATGAAAAGCTTTATTTACTTGGCTTTAAATGTAGTAAAAACTGTCCTTTGCTTAATACAGAAATTAGTCAAATAAAAGACTCTTATAACAGTCCTATTATTCACATTATCCGCGAAAATAAGAGTTTTTTTGCTAAACCTAATGAAAGTGTTCGCTTAAATGATGAAATTTTTGTGCTGGTTGAGAAAGATAAAGTTTTTGACACGCTGCACGACTTCGGTATTATGGTTAAACAAACTGAGAACCTTGTTTTATTTGGCGGTAATGCTATATCTTATTACATTGCCAATATTTTAGAAAAGGATGATACTGTTAATAATTGTCGTATTATAGAGGGAAACACACATATTGCACAAGATATTGCCGCCAATTTAAATGATACGCAAATTATCCATGGTGAGATGATGAGCGATGTCATTTTAGAAGAAGCAGAAATAAAAAATGCTGACGTAACTGTTGCTGTTACCAATAATGATAAAGATAACTTATTAGCTTCATTTGTTGCCCGAAAGAGCGGCGTCCCTTATACATTTTCCCTCGTTAATTCTCGTGCGTTTGATAGCTTGTTAGAAGAAAATGGTGAAAACATTATTGTTGAGCGTTCACTTATTACAACTTCAGCAATGTTGCAGGACTTACGCAAAGCTAAAATAAATAATGCTTATTGCTTACGGCGTGGTATGGGAGAAGTTTGGGAAGTTCGTATAGATCAAGATAGTTTAAATTCTGGTAAGACTATTAATGAAATCGGTTTGCCGGACAAATGTAAAATTGCCGCAATTTATCGTAATGAAGAAATCATTTATCCTTCTTTAACAGATAAAATCAGTGAAGGAGATATTCTGATAGTCTTTGTATCCCCGCAAGCGATGCGCAAAGCGGAAGAGATTTTCCGCATTTAATAATCATATTATTGCTTATATGTTGCACTAAACCTATATTGTTAATATAAGGATTGTTCCTTTAGCTTATGTAAAATCAAAACAAATGAACAGCTTATCGTTAGTTCGATAAGCTGTTCATTATTCTTGTGCGAATATCACCAAATGTCATTTGAGGATTAAGCTCAAGCGGTCCACATCCTGTTTCTTTTTGTATGTCACATTCAATACTAAGGCAATCTAGGCTGTCTGCCCCTAAGTCTTGCAGCGTTGCATTACCCAAATCTTCATCTGACATTTCTTCCCAATTTTCCAACGAGGTATTGGAAAGAATTTCTTTTATAAACTTTATATATATATCCATAATTTTTAATTTTACGATTACATAATTAACACATTCTTTATTTTATGCAATAGTTTTTGTATATTTTGTAAATTAAATATAGAATATAATCATTTTTTATCATTAACAAAGAAAAAAATTTGCTTTTTTTATTTTTTTGCTTGCATTATAAAAAAATATCTTATATAAGCATCTTTGTTGATGAAATGGGCGTTTAGCTCAGCTGGTTAGAGCATCTCGTTTACACCGAGAGGGTCGGGAGTTCGAATCCCTCAACGCCCACCAATCAAAGCCTTGAAATTCCAGAAGAATTTTGAGGCTTTTTCTTTTTTCTAAATTTCAAAATTTGTTCTGGGGACCACATGGGTACCATAAAATAAATTTTAATCACTTTTTTCTTCTTTACTTTTCTATCTTTTATTTATAAATTCAGAATTGAGTATATTCATCGTCAAAAGTGGGGGTGAGGGTAAAAAATTATAAAAAATATTAGCCATCAGTTTGACCTTCAAAAAGATGAGATTTCGAAAAATGCTTTTTAAAGCGCTAAACTATCAATTGTAAGGAAATATCTATGATTACAATCAGCAATTTAAGAAAAGAAGCAGATTTAGACATTATCGCAGGACAATATGCTGATTATTATGCCAATTCAGCACTGGAAGAAAAATGGACTAAAGAAAAAGCAATTGAATTATTCAAATACTTTTATTGCCAAAATAAAGATTTATTTTTTGTTGCATATGATAAAGATCAACCTGTCGGCGTTGTGACCTCTGTTTTGAAACCTTGGTGGGATGGCAATCATTTGGAGGATGGTGAAATATTTGTTATAAAAAAATACCAGCATCAGGGAATTGCTTCTCTGTTAATGAAAGCTTTGTGTATATATGCACTCGATAAATATAATGCTACAATACTAGAGGCTCATACCTATAAAGATGAAAATGGTTTTCCTTTAAATTGGTATAAAAGGTTAGGATTTAGAATCATGGATGACCTTAAAATTATCAATGGTGATATAAAAGAGGTCATACAAAGACTATGACTTTTTTCTATAAATGGAAAAAATTAAAACTTATTTTTGTGTACGCTTAATGTGCTTAGAACATATTATATCCAGGGGAGAAAATGGTTTTACAGGCAGTTACTAAAGATGGAATGCTAATAGATTTTAACGAAAAAGATCTAATCGGCCAGCAAACAATATTATATTTTTATCCGAAAGATAATACTTCAGGTTGCACTAAAGAAGCTTGTGATTTTAGAGATAATATGAATCGTTTATTAGCTTATGCAAATGTGGTCGGTGTCAGTCCTGATAGTATTTCAAGCCACAAAAAATTTCAGCAAAAACAAAGATTAAACTTTACACTTATTGCAGATGTTAATCATGAATTAGCTGTAAAATATGGTGTATGGAAAGAAAAATCTATGTACGGGCGAAAGTATATGGGAATTGAGCGTTCAACCTTTATTCTCAATAAAAAAGGGGAGATTATAAAAGAGTGGCGCAAGGTTAAAGTTGCCTGCCATATTAAGGAAATTATAGAATTTTTAGCCAATAGAATTTAGTATTCTACTTTTTCCATAAAATTTCCGGTCCAATCCGGTGTGGTTAGTAAAGCACTTGGTTTCAATTTTTCTTCCATCATTAACTCTTTAATTTTTCTTTCTTTCTCTGAGATGCAATCCAGTTCGCGTAAAATTATTAGAATTTTTTCGAGCAATTTTTGTAAGTGATTTAAGCTCAAATTTGTTTGCGGTCCATACATCAAGCCCTCACGAATTATTGATGTTGCATCGTTTAAAATATATGTTGCGGCGCTGATAATATGTTGTGATAATTTTTGGTTTTCGCTAGGTGGATAGTACAAACTGTCTTGGCAACATAAATATATTTGCTGATAGGTGTATTCTATTAATTTAAGAGCATTTTCTGTCATTTTTAAGCCTCTTTATTAAGTTATTTTTGCATCTTATAACCTTTAGTATAAAAATACAACTATTTTTATTATTTTTTATTATTTTATCGCTTTTATATATCTCGGTATATACTTAAAAATGATTTTATAAATACTTTATAGCTACTTTATTAGATTTTATAGGTATTTTATCAGCAAAAAAAAGAGAAAAAAACAAAGAAAAACCCTCTCAAGCTCGCTTGAGAGGGTTTTAAGGAGGAGGAGAAAGGGTTCAACAGTAATTAGAAGAACTGGCAACTACCTACTCTCCCGCGCCTTAAGACGAAGTACCATGGGCG
>JAZUMA010000013.1:0-181803 GCA_045603405.1 Alphaproteobacteria bacterium
CAAATGTTCCCTCTACAGTTAATGTCCCTTTTCCGGTAATTTTACCTTCATTAATTGAATTATCTTTTGCAATTATTTCCTTCTCATTATTAATCGTACCGGCATTATTTACAACAGCTTCAATATTCCCTTTATTATTAATGGTTCCGCTGTTATTAACTGTTTTTTGTTTAATTTCATTGTTATTTATAATCTCACCGCTGAAGTTTGTTTCGCCATTACCGTTTATTGTATTCTCATTTGTTCCTTTGGTTAAATTAAGAATACCATCGTTGATAACACCATTGCTTGTTATTAAACCATCAGCACTACTTGTAATTGCTCCGTTTTCTTTATTATTTATTTTCTCGGCAATAATATTTCCTTTATTATTTATTGTCGCACCGCCTTTATTTTCTAATAAACCAACAGTCAATATGCTTTCATTATTAAGTGTCGTTTCATTACCTTTATTATTTCCAACGACAATTTCATTTTGCGTGTTTTCACCTTTTAGTGTTGTCATACCGGAAAGAATATTTGTCGTACCTTTACCGTCATCCGCGCCAATGCCACTATTTAATGTATTTTCACCCTCTAAATTCAATGTACCATTATTTTTGATATCATTATTATTATCTGCAAACACCGTATCCGAAATGTTTATTGTTCCGCCATTATTTGTAATTGCTGTATCAAATCCATTCACACTATTTACTTCATCAATATTCAATGTTTGATTCTCTGCCAATGAAATACCATTATTTCCGGTTCCTGTTATTGCACTATCATTGCCGTTAATACTCAAACTATTTCCTTTTAATTCTTTTTCTTCTTCAACACTCTCATCCCCTGCCATCGTGTATGCTTTTTGATCAGCTTCTAATACAATTGCAGTTACCAAATCCGCATAATCAAATGTCAAATTACCAACCAAATCTTTTGCTGTATATGATACTAAATAACTATAATCAGGTTTCATGCCGTTTATTGTTACCGGTGCATTCTTTAACTGGACATTATCTGTCAGCATATTTGCTACAGACGTATCAGTTACCTCAATGATTGCAACCGAAATCGGTAAACTACTTTCCGCGTCGCTTAACAGATTTATCGCACTGATAATGAGTTTATTTCCACCACTTATTGTTGCTACACTTAGTTTATCCGCAGATTGATTTGCTAAATCGGCATCTATTGCTAAATTCAAATCACCTTCTGTTAAGTCTAACATATTAGCAGCTAATGTTTCTGCTGTATTTCCGCTTATATCTAATGTACCACCGGCACCTTGCAAATTCTTTGTTGCAATATCTAATTTATCAGCTGCTGTCGTCAACGTTCCGGTTATGACCAAATTCGTTCCGATTGTATTTGTATTTGTCACATCACCGAAGATTTCCGTTACGCCATTTCCTGTTATGGTATTGATGTTATTACCTGCTCCTATTAATTTCAAATTGCCTAAAACTTTTATTTCGTCTGCAATTATGAGTTTTGTAACATCACTTTCTAAAGTCCCTTGACTAATATTAACTAGTTTTTGATTTATTGTTGCACTATTTTTCACAATAGTATCTGTAACAATTTCTAAAATTCCAGTCGTTCCTGTTATCTCATTGATGTTTTCCCCGCCAGTAAAGATTAATATACCATTATTTTCTATACCGGTAGTTGTCTCCAATTTATCAGCATTGCTTGTTAATTTAGCTGAATTTTCAACATTTATGCTCTTTTGAATGATAGATTTATTATTGGTTACTTCTCCTATAATATTGGTTATACCATCGTTACCATTAATAACTGAACTTAATACGCCATCACCTAAATTTAAAATCGATTTATTTTGCGTAAATTCATTTATATTTAAGTTAGATGCCAGTACATTAACTGTGCCTGATTCGATAAGTAATTTATCTTGGATAATGCTATTTTTAATATTGGCAGTTCCATTACCTTTAATTGTTGTTACACCTTTAGCATTATTGTCATCTGTAATGGTTCCTAAAATTGTTATTTGTTTTCCTTCTTCTGTATTTAACTCCATATTTCCAGTATTTTTAATACCTGCTGTGCTTGCAAACACGCTGTCATTTGTCTTTGCATTAATGTTTAACGTTCCTGAATTTGTAATAGCATTGCCCGTAAAGTTCTTTATTTCGGCAACATTGTTTATCGTTAGACTTTGTTCGTTTGAAACGATAATACCACTTTTGTTTGCACCATCAATATTATGACTGTTTCCATTAAGTGTATAATTTTCAGCTACCTGCTCCCCTATTCCGTCTGTTACGTTATCAGGAATAGCGTCTAAATCTGTTGCAATACTTTCGTCTTGAGACATATTGTAAATAACATTACCATTTTCTCTTGCTGCAATTACAAGATTGTTAATGCCGGAATTATTAAAAGTTAAATATCCACCATCTGTCTCAGCATTATAAATAACTGTATAGTTCCCATTACCGGTTAAATGATTTACGATAAATTCGTCTGTTGCCAAAGCCACAACACCTTTTAAATTATTGTCTGCAACCTTAGTTTTTGTATATTTATAATTACTATCTGACAAAAGATTGATGGCATTAATTAAAAATTTCCCTGCTCCTGAAGGATTGGCATTTCCTGAAAGGCTATCAGCTAAGCTATTTACTAAATCAACATCGACTGCCCACATTATATCATTATTTAGAGTTACATCACCTAAAGAAAGTGAATCTACTTGATTGTTTTGTGTATCCAATGTCCCATTATTGCCAGTAAAAGCGATATTATTTGTTAAACTGCCAGTATTGTTTAATTTGAGAGTACCAGCATCCAAAGTTACTGCTTGTTTTGTTATTTCTTTATTAATTGTTATGATATCTGTCGAGGAACTTCCTATATTGATTGTGCCGGTTGTCTGATTATCTTTATCTGTAATTTTTCCAAGCGCTTTGACTCCGCTAATAGTGATATTACCAGAATTTTTAATAATTCCTTCATTGGCATATGTGTTACCTGCCTCACTTGTAATACTACCACTATTATTTATCTCTCCGGTATTTGTTACATTTCCTTTGATAACATTTGTTGCAGATATAATACCATTTTCCGCATTATTCAGTGTTCCACCATTCATTGTTATTAAGCTTATTTGATTATTATTTTCAAGAGTTGCATTACTGTTATCAAATAAGCCGTTGATTATACCGTTGTTTGTATATGTTCCCGAGTTAACAACTTTATTTTGTGTGATGGTGGCATTATTGCTTCCGGTATTTGTTAAATATACTATACCGTTTGTGCCTGTGATTATGTTAGAATTTGCGCCACCAATTAAATTCAGCACCCCTTCATTTTCTATGCCATTTGTTGTTATTATATTATTTGCTTTTGATGTTATTGTTCCGGCATTAGAAATCTTATTTAGAATTGTTAAAATGGCATTATTGTCTAATGTGTTATTTTCAGCAACGACAATGTTTTTTTGAGTAACGTTGCCAGAATTTGCAAAAGTTACCTCTGCATTAACGGTTTGATTATCCGTATCTACATAACTTGCTATATTTATTGTACCGGTATCTCCGCTTATTTTACTAAATTCATCTATTCCATATAAGTTTAATGTCGCATTATTTTCAATATCTGTTGTATTTTCGATGAACTTTACATCCGTAATATTCACTGTTCCATAATTAGTAATGCCGGTTGAAAATCCTTTATATTCTTTAATATTGTTTAAGCTCAGAGTTTGTGTTCCGGCTATCTGTATTCCGCCAGTTGTTCCACCACCAATTACAGATTGGGTTCCTACCCCGTTTACTGTTAACGAAACGCCACCAAACAAATGAATATTATCAGTTATACCTGTTCCGCCATCTTCAGCCAATTGGCTTACAATATCTTCGTCGGCACTCCCCATAACATATACTCTGGACTTTGTTGTTGCACGAGCAGCTGTTACTAAATCAGCATATGCAAATTCTAAAAATCCTCCAGTATTTTCTCCTGCTAAGTCTTTTCCATAAGTGATCATAAAACCGTTTTGTGTAATTTTATCTACATGAGTTTTTGCATTATTACCTAAATCTATGCTATCTTTTAAAATATTATCCGCAATTTTGGCATAGCTCGGATCGGCATCCCCTGAATCTGGTATTACTATATTTAAATGATTTACATATATTTTTTCTGATCCAGAGACACCTGTTGCTAAAACATTATCTGCCGATTTAACAGCGTTACTTCCTGTCAAATTAACATCTATGGATAATCCTGCAGCTTCTTGTATATCTACATTACCAAGGTTAAACGAATCTGTTGTTGATTCTTTTTGTAAATTAATATTTCCTTTATTTAACACTAGATTATAGGCATCGTCTATATCGGCTGTTTTTAATAAATTAAGAGTTCCACCTTCTTCTATACTGATAGTGTTTTCTTTTATAACCGTACCAACAGTAACCGATCCTGTTATAAAGGTCATATTATATTGTGTACCATGAAAGATATCAGCTTGAGTTGTTCCACCTGTTAAATATAGGTATCCATGTTGAATAACTCTGTCTTTTAAATTAGAGGCATCTGACGTTATTTGCCCGTAATTTTCTACTTCTTGATTTATTATACCATTGTTTTGAAATACACCATAATTTATAAATGTACCGTTACCATTTATTGTGCCATCATTTGTACCTCGACCATTTGTGCGTAATTCATTTATATTGGTCATTACAGCGCCATCAGAGATATTTAAAAATGTTGATATGATTGAGCCGTCATTTCTAAATGTTGCATTTTCACCAAGTGTAAAATTACTACCTGTAATGCTGCTACCATTAGCTACATTTCCATCATTGTTTACTGTTATACTATATGTTTCAGGATCACCTGTCGCAACCAAATTTCCTATAACCATTAAATAATTTTGAGTTAAATTTGCACTATTTAATATTGTTGTTCCGTTACGGATAACTGTAGAACCCGCTCCTGTAATATCTTTGTTTATTGTACTTGAAATTAAATTTAGTGTTCCTGCATTAGAAATACCGGATGTGTTATTGCTACCAATAACAGTATTATTTAATATCAATGTATTACCACTTGCAACATTTGCAACATAGGCTGCATTTTTAATTTCTGTATTTTGTATTTCAACTTCAGCACCTGCCGTTGCAATGTTAAACAAACTGTGATTATTTGCGTCTATTGTTGAATAATCAGTGCCATTCTTCGTTCCAACAACTGTTAACTTGCCTGCGGCTGTTGTTCCCGTATCTTTAGTTACCATATATGTATTTGTTGTACCATCAAAATCAAATGTTCTATTTGCACCAGTGGCAACATTAATTAAATGTAAATTATCTTCCACTTGCGTGAATGTCGGACCACTCTCCGTTACTGTTATAGCCCATCTGATAGAATCAGCTAATCCTGCTGCTGAACCAACAACAGCGATCTCAGCATCTCTTGAGCGTGTATACTCATATTTTCCGAAAACATCATTATATTTTATTGATGTTCCTGAAAATTCTACCGTTTCTTCAATTAACTCATCTGCAATATCTGCTCCATATACTGATTTAACATCATCAGAAAGAGTTATCTTGGTATTACTATCTGCATCATTTAATATTTTTTGGACAATTTCTTTAGATACTGTTGATGATAAGAAATTCGCAGCACCATCGCCATATATATTAAGATCCGTGATATTAAATGTTCCTGTACTGTTTTCCCCTACTGTAAATGTATCAGCAGTTGTTGCCAGACTATCACTTACATTCATATCAATATTGATATTAAGGGCAGAGTTTAACGCAACTTTCCCTACTTGATGACTTTCTATATGATTATTCAGAGTATTGATTAATCCATTTTCCGTATCATTTTTTAAATTTTTTAAGTTCAATAAACCATATTGTGAGTCTTTAACGCCTAACACCATGATTCCGTTATTTTGAATATTCAATGTTGCTAGAGTAATAGTATTATTGAATATTACTGAACCATCATATTTCTTTTCTGTTCCGTTATCATCATATATTCCTCCGACATATGCCGTCGTACTGCCATCATCTCTAACTTCACCATCAAAGATAATTGATTTTCCTGTCTTTGCAAATAAATTTAAGATAGCGCCTGTTCTGTTTTGGATATCTATGGCATTGCCACCTGTAATGGAAACATCTCCGGTTGTTTCATCTCTAGTAACGGTTGCATTTACTTTGTTTCCAGCAAATACAACATTCTTATTGTCTGCAAGTATATTAAGCGTACCCTTGTTTGAAATTATACTTCCCATATTTGTGGCATTGTCTTTTACAGAACTGTCAGAAAGTGTCATATTTCCGGCATTAAATATCATTCCCCCCATTGAATCCGTCGTATTACCAGCTTTTGTGCGGTTATTTTCTATATCCGATAATATTAAAATATTCCCCACCGTATCGTTATTTAATATACCACCTTTTATTGAACTGTTTTTAGATTCAACATAATTGTTTGCTATTCTACCAGAAAGCGAATTGATTCTGGATTTATTATAAATGACACCACCATCTATTGTATTGGTTGCTAACACAATATTTTCTTCTATATTCCCTGATATGGATTCAATTGTTGCAATATATCCATCTTCTGCCTTGTTTTCTACGATTGTACCTTCTGCCGATTTAAAATTAAACTGATTGTTGCTTATGTTTCCGGAAATAGTTTCCATTATGCTATCTGCACTTTTGGCATAATTATATATTATTCCGCCTTGAATTACACCGTTTGTTCCGGAAAATTTATTGCTTGAAATATTACCTGTAATATTTCCAATTTTACCAGCCCCATTAGCGTTTCCTTCATTCGAAATTCCGCCGTACAATACCTTGTTGCCGTTCATATTAATTATATTATTTTCAATATTTCCGGAAACATTGCCGATCTCTGCACTTTTTTCGTTACCCTTGTTGCTTATTAAAACACCATAACTGTCATTCTTAAATATGATAGTATTATCTTTTATATCCCCCGATAATTCGCCAATCGTTACTTTTCCATTCTCTGCCTCATTGCGAATTATTGCACCATACATCCCTGAATTAGACTTTATTTGATTTGATTTTATTGTTGCGGATACTTTATCTATTTCAGCATCGCCTTTTGCATGATTATATATAATACCGCCGTATAAGTGACCTTTGGTGTTATTTATCTCATTATTGAAAATTTCTCCGGGCAATTCGCTGATTTTTGCTAATTTACCTGAACTAGCAGAATTATATATCGTTCCACCGTAAAATTTATCAGAATTTACTTTTACCTGATTTCCTTTAACAAGAGTGGATAATTTATCTATTGTTCCGTTTGTATTATTAATCAAGGAAGTATTATAGCTGTTGTTTAGCAAATTCAGCGTTCCGTCAGATGTTGTTACTGTACCACCATTATTAAATATTATGGCTTCATTGTTTGTAGTCTCATTACCAGCTATAACATTTTCTCCTACAAAGTTTAATGTACCTCCGCTATTTACTGCGAATAAAGTTCCATTAAATCCTTTCCATGCCGCAACTATATTGCCATTCTCATCCAAGGACCCAACATTGTTGACATTTAAAGTTTTTCCGGAATTTATTATAATTCCGCCATTATTTCCACCTATTATTGAATAATTACTATTTCCTTTTATAGTAAATACAGCTCCTGTCGAACCACCCATCGTTCCTATAGCTGTACTTGAATCGCCAATTTGTGAAATATCCGCTGCAATATTTTCATCAGTTCCCAAAGAATATTCCCGTTGGCTTTCATTTGCTCTGTTTACTGTAACTAAATTTGCACTTCCTGTGTTACCTGTACTAAATTTTAAATAACCGCCGTCACTTTGTGTATCATCATATGATAAAGCATAACTGGTCGTTGCACCTTCCACAGCATTTATTGATAGAGTGATTGCATTTTTTAACACACTATTGCTGATTTTTGTCGTAATATCTACCGGAGAATCTGATAAAATATCTATTCCTATAATGTTTAACTTGCCATTTCCTGTATATGAACTTGCCGCAAAGTAATCTACAACACCATTTGCTAAATCGGCATCTATTTTTATATCTATATCACTATTAAGTGTTAAAGCTGTTAGCACATATTCATCTGTATGATTATTTTGAAAATCAATTATTCCGCCTTCTGTATCATTGCTAATTCCTACACCATTTAATATACCATAAGAAGTCGTATCATCTGATTGATTATATGAACCAAATTTAACAGCAGCACCATTATACAGGCTAAGAATTCCGCCTGATATCTCATTATTAAATGTATAATTTCCACCTTTTACATCTGTATCGTTATTTAAGCTTACGACTACGGTATTGGCGCCGTTTATGACAGAGCCATTGAAGGTTATGCTTTTTCCAGTATTGGCATTTATACTGGCATCATGTAACAAGTACAAATCATTATATACGCCATCAGTTACTGTTGCATTGACACCGGCGTTGCTTATTGTTGCACCACTCTTATTATTGCGAAATTCTACATTTGTCTCTTTGGCATTAATATATAACACTCCTTCTGAAAGGATTGCGCCACCATTATGTGCTGCTACATTGTTTATAAATTGACTATCAGTAATATGTACATAGCCGCCGCTACTGCTTATAGCTCCACCTCCGGGTAGTGACGTAGAAGTTTGAGTATCGTGCACGGAGTAATTTCTATCAAATGTAGAACCATTTACAACTAAGAGATTCGAAGCAGAATTGCCATTTTTGATAGCACCACCTTGTATAGAACTATTAAATCTAAAAAGAGAATCATATATTGTTACTTCATTTCCATTTCCCTCAAGATTTCTAATAGCTCCTCCGGAGCGCGTAGAACTATTGGCAATAAAATTTGAATTTCTTATTTCGATGATTCGACCGCCATTATTATTTATAATGGCACCACCATGTGTCCCTCCGCTATTTTTAACAAAATCAGCCTCAATGTATTCTATAATCCCGTAGTTTGCCAGTGTTCCTGCACCATTTGTGTTATTTAAAAATTTTCCAGTAATACTTTTCACTGTATTGCCGGAACTGTTATATAATGCTTTACCATGCCCTCCATTACCATTATTTCCATAAAATATAACATTATCTAGAGTTAAAATTCCGTTATTTTGCAGTGCACTACCATTTGATCTCTTAAATCCTTGCAACCCGCTATATTGAACATATGTTATTTCCCCTGTATTTACATCTATAGTCGCTTGTCCCATATTTTTTAATATCACATTTTTCCCCGATGAAATAGTAAAGCCAGCTAAAGACGATGAATATATTCCATATTGTCCTTGTCCATCTATGGTTATATTTTTATTGATTGATCCGAGCGCTTCCGTTGCTTGTATGCTATTATCTAATACAATCGTATCACCATCTGCAGCATTTTTTAATGCTGTTTTTAAACTACTCCAATCGCTGACATGCAATTCTGCCGCATATGCATAAGATATGTTTATTAAAATACCCAAAAGCAATGTTATTTTAAATAATTTTTTATATTTTATTTTTGCCATCTCAATGCCCTTAAAATTTGCAATAATAAAAAATACTCACAAATCCTTTAAATAGAATCCTATTCATTTTAATATTTAACTATAAATTGTTTATTTTTAGTTAACATTAGTTCAATATTTTTCTATTGAAAATTATCTTTTCCACATTTTAATCTAAAAATATTCCATTTCAACCTTATATAATCTAAATAATATACCAATCGAATTGATTTAGATGAAAATATTGACTTTATTCTTTGTATATATTACAAGCATTATTGTAATTATAGGAGAAAAAATAACAATGCATCCCCATCATCATGAAGTCAGTGAAAAATCAGTATTTTTACTTCTTATTTCATTTTGCATCAATATTTTACTTTCTCTTGCAGAATTTATTGGAGGTTTTATTGCCGGTAGTATTTCTTTAATCGGTGATGCCTTACATAACACTTCTGATGCACTCTCTATTTTGATTGCTATTATTGCTTTTAAAATCAGCCACAAAAGGGCCTCTGCAAAATATACTTATGGTTTTAGGCGCGCAGAAATTATCGGCAGTTTTGTTAATTTAATACTTCTCTTTATTTCGGGATTTTATTTATTGTTTGAAGGAATTTGTCGATTAATTAAACCCGAACCTATTGATGGTGCTATAATTATATGGATCTCTGTTTTAGCATTAATTATTGATACGCTTACTGCTAAGATATCTCATCATGATGCTCACCATAACACAAATATGAAGATGGTCTTTATTCATAACTTAGCTGATGCCTTCGGCTCACTAGGTGTTATTCTATCTGGTCTTTGTGTTTTGTATTTTAATGTGTATCGCGCAGATGGTGTGATTGCGTTAATGATTGCCGGTTATATGATTTTTCAAGCATTTTTTTCTTTTCCTAAAATTGTTAATATCTTAATGAATGCCGCACCTGACAATCTTGATATTAATGAAATTAAACGCGAAATTTTAAAAATTCAAGGCGTTAAAGGGATTCATCACATTCACTTGTGGTCTATAAATGAAGTCGATATCTCCATGGAATGCCATATTGAAGCAAGTGATTTTGCCTTAATTACTCAAATAAATAAAAAACTTCGCCATAAATTCGGCATTACACACAGTAATATTCAGCTTGAACAAAAAAAATGTCATCAGCACTGTGGTTTATAAAAGTTTGTATTATATAGGGTTTGCTTATACATAAAATCAAGTAATCTAAAATATTTTTTTCTCTTGTGTCTGAATAATTTCATTACCATATAGTTAGTAGAAGCTAAAAATTGATGATTTAGCAAATATTTTTTGAAAAGGAGAAAAATTATGTCACATTTAATTTTGAGAAAACATGATATGGAACCACGCACAAATGATGTTTGGGGATTGCAATCTGATATAAACCGCTTATTTGATGCTTTTATGTCACCTTTTAGCGGCGAAGAGATGAAAAGCAGCTTATCACCAAAGCTCGATATTGCAGAACTTAAAGATAAATTTGAAATTAAAGCCGAGTTGCCGGGAATTGATGAAAAAGACATTAATTTATCGGTTGATGACGGTATTCTTACAATTAGTGGTGAGAAGAAAGCTGAAAATGAAGAAAAAAATAAAGGTTATTATTTGAAAGAATGTTCGTATGGAACTTTCAGTCGTTCAATTAAATTACCGGATAATATTGCTGATGAAAAAATAAGTGCCAACTTTAAGAAAGGCGTTTTAATTATTGATATGCCTAAAAAAGATCCTCAAATGTCTAAATCGCGAAAAATTGAAATTTCGGCTAAATAAGGAGACTAAAATGCATAAGATGTTATTGCCTATTCTTGCCACCGCTGTAATTATATCAGCAGTGCCTTCATATGCACAGATGACAACATATCAAGATCCGTTTGATACATTTTTTAACAATATTGTTTTTCCTACACATAAATTTGCTTTACACTCTTTTTCCGAGCCAAGAATGAACATGGCTGATACAGGAGATAAAATAGAGATTAAAGCTGAATTACCCGGAATTGATGAAAAAGATATTGCTTTAACTTGCGAAAATGGAATTCTGACCATAAGTGGTGAACGCAAACAAGAAGCCGAAGAAAAAGGGCAAACTTATTATATGCAAGAGATATCCTCCGGTTCTTTCAGCCGTTCTATACGCTTGCCGCAAAATGTGAATGAAAGTAAAATCGAAGCACAATTTAAAAAAGGTGTTTTGACTATTACTATTCCAAAGATTGTTGCTAAAGAGGATACTTCTCATAAAATACCGATTAAAATTGAAGATTAATTATTTTTTAGGGTTAAAGCCGTGATCTCCATCATGGCTTTAATCCAATTAATTTCTTACCTATTTCTCATAATATCAAATCTTTAACAACTTCTCCAGCGATAATAAAACCAACCACAGGGGGAACAAAAGAAACAGATCCAGGTGTTTGCCTTTTGGTATTTGTGGTAGTTTCTGAATTATCGTCATATCGGTAAGGTTTTAAAGGCTTTTCTTTTGAATAAACAACTTTTAAGTTTTTTATACCACGTCTTTTCAATTCTTTACGCATGACCTGGCACAGCGGACAAACTGTTGTTTCATAAATATCAGCAACAATAAATGCTGTCGGATCTAATTTGTTACCAGCACCCATTGCCGAAATTATCGGTACATTTGTTTCTTTTGCCTTTTGAATAAGACTTATCTTTCCTGCTACCGTATCAATTGCATCAACAATATAATCGTATTTTGTAAAATCAAATTTATCTTTTTTATCCGGCAAGTAGAACGTCTTACATTTATGAACAACACACTTTGGGTTAATATCCTTTATACGCTCTTCTGCCACATCTACTTTATATTGACCTATTGTTTTTGTTGTCGCAATCAACTGCCTGTTTAGATTAGTTATACTAACTACATCATTATCTATAATATCTATCTCTCCAATTCCAGAACGCACAAGTGCTTCAACGACATAACTGCCGACACCGCCTATTCCAAAAACCGCTATGCGTGATTTTTCTAATTTCTCTAAAGCCTCTCTGCCTAAAAGTAATTCTGTTCTCGAAAATTGATTTTCCATTGTCATTCCTCTTATCTTACCTTCTCATGGTTTTTATTTTTTGTTTTACTTCTTCACTTACACGAAAAGATTCTCTAATTTTTTGTAATGACTTATTATATGTAGTCTTATCTAAATGGCAAGTTGCTGATTGTAGATACTTCATGCATTTTTCAGGATATTTCCCCATTATTGTTGCGATTGCCCAAGCCACTCCCATTTGTGCATAATACTTATCCGTATTCAATTTATTAAGCACTTTAATTGCGCGGTCAATGTATTTATCCGTTAAATAGTGGGAAAGCAACATTACAGAAACTATACGACTTTCAAATTCTTGTGCTGTGGACTGATACTCCATTAAAAACTGCCATACATCATCCGGATATTTTTTCGCTAATTTAAAATTCTGGCACAAAGCATCGTTAATGGCCCAGTCGTTTACATATGGCATAAATTCTCTAAAATACTTTAATAAAACATTGATATCATCTTTAGCATAACCTAGAACAAAAGCATGAACCATTCTTATTTCAAAGCTTTCGCCTTTATCTTTTTCAATAAATTCTTGATAATTTTCTTTTGCGATTTTCTGTGCTAATTTTCGCATTGCAGGGACAGATACTCCTAAAGATGTTCTACCAAGCTTTTTTATTCTTTCTTTTACCTCATTTACTTGCATCTTTTTTCCTAATTACCTTGTTTAGTAATATTTACGACTACAAATTCCGATTTTGTACCGGTTTTAAATTTAATAGCCCAGTCTGATAATCCAGAAGTTACAATAAAATCTGTTTTATTGCGTCTTTCATAGCCGTAAATAAGATCATTTACCCCTAGCCATTTTCCAACCTGATTAAAAGGGAAAAGTTGTCCTCCGTGTGTATGACCTGATAATACTAAATCAACTCCTGATTTTTCTTGATTTATATAGTCTGTCGGTTGGTGATCCACTACAATCATATATTTACTGCTATCCAAAGGTTGTACCAGCTCTGACATCGTTTTTCTTGTTCTTTTTTGTTCTTTAACTTCTGAAAAATCACGTCTACCGATAATATAAAAATCGTTTCCAACAAGAATTGCTTCATCTCTTAATACTCTTATACCATTCTTTTTAAGCTCATTTATAAGCTCTTGTTCACTAAATCCTCTATATTCAGCACCATAATAACCTTTATCATGATTTCCAAAAATAAAATATATACCATACTTTGTCTGCATTTCTCCCAATATTCTGCTTGTCTCTATCATGTCTTCTTTTGTCGTATCATCATCAACAAAATCTCCAGCTATAATGACAATATCAGGATTTTCTTTTTGCATAACAGCTACATGATTGGCAAATCCTTTGGCATCAAAAGTTGTTCCGGTGTGTGTATCGGCTATAACTATTACTTTAAGAGATGAAATATTTTTTGCTGTTGTTAAACTATATGTTGTCTGCCAAATATGATGGTCTAAATACCAACCAATAGACAAAGCCGTTATGCTACCTATAATGGCAAATGTTCCTATATAGATGTATTTAATCGAAATATAAAAAAATCTTTTCAAAAAATGAGATATTAAGTCACTTAAGCCAAAAAACATTGCTATGTAGATTGTGCAAACTCCGGCATTTGCTAAATTCAATACTATCCAAATCAATACAAAAAATGTTAATATTAGGCAACTGCTGACGATTTTTGTTTTCTTTATATTACCTTTGGCATATTGTTTTATATAGTCAAAACGTCCTACACAATGGCTTAAATATACTAAAGCCAAGCATATTACTATTGATACTGTATAAACAATGAGCACCCATATTAGCATACTTTACCCTTGTTGATTTTTAAATATCATATAACCTAGTATTTCAAAACATATTTTATACAAGCCGACTTTGTTTGATTGATGCTTTTACAAATTCAACAAATAACGGATGTGGAGCAAAAGGCTTTGACTTCAATTCCGGATGAAATTGTACACCAATAAACCATGGGTGATCAGGACGCTCTACAATTTCCGGCAATTTTCCGTCAGGTGATGTCCCAGAAATAAGCATTCCTCCTTGTGCTAATTGACTTTTATATTTAATATTAACTTCATACCGATGGCGATGACGTTCTGAAATCTTAGTTGTTCCGTATATTTCTGCAACTTTTGATCCCTCTTTCAATATAGCTTCATAAGCGCCCAAACGCATTGTTCCACCTAGGTCTCCATCTTTATGACGAATCTGCTTTGCACCGTCTTTATCCCATTCCGTCATTAAACCGATGACGGCTTCACAATTTTCATCCAATTCCGTCGTATTGGCATTTTTTATACCTAATACATTGCGCATTGTCTCTATAACAGCCATTTGCATACCAAAACAGATACCTAGAAATGGAATTTTATGCTCACGCGCATATTTTACTGCAGCTATTTTTCCGGCTGTACCGCGTGAACCAAAACCACCCGGAACAAGAATTCCACTCACATCAGAAAGCCATTCATCAACATCCCCTTTTTCTAATTCTTCTGCATCTATCCACTTTACTTTAACCTTATATTTATTGGCAATTCCACCATGCGCCAGTGCTTCACCGAGAGACTTGTAAGCTTCCAAAAGTTTTACATACTTACCAACGACTGCTATTCTCACTTCTCCTTCTGGAGCTCTGAGCGTTTCAACTATTTTTTCCCATCGCTCCAAATTAGCTTCAGGGCATGGTAATTTAAAATAGCGACAAACTGCTTTATCCATGCCCTCTTTAGAATAAGCTAGAGGAACTTGATAAATATTGCTTACATCTAATGCCGCAATTACATTTTCTTCTCTTATATTACAAAAGAGAGCTATTTTCTTTCTCTCATTGTCAGGCAAAGGCATCTGTGAGCGGCATAATAACATATCAGGCTGAATTCCATATTCCAACAATCTCTTTACTGAATGTTGTGTCGGTTTCGTCTTTAGTTCTCCGGCTGTCGGGATATAAGGCAACAAAGTCAAGTGCACAAACATTGTCCTATCGCGTCCTAAATCATATGCTAATTGGCGGATTGCTTCTAAATACGGCTGTCCTTCAATATCACCAACTGTTCCCCCAATTTCACACAAAACAAAATCCTCATCTTCCAAATCATTTGTAATAAAATTTTTGATTTCATTTGTTACATGCGGAATTACCTGGATAGTTGATCCTAAATAATCCCCATGGCGTTCTTTATCTATCACGCGTTGATAGATTTTTCCGGTTGTCGTGCTATCGCTTCTTTTAGCAGAAACACCGGAAAAACGCTCATAGTGTCCTAAGTCCAAATCCGCTTCTGTCCCATCATCGGTAACAAAAACTTCACCATGTTGAAAAGGACTCATTGTTCCGGGATCAACATTTAGGTATGGATCTAGCTTTCTTAAGCGAACTTTAAACCCCCTGCTTTGCAAAATAGCAGCCAATGATGCTGAAGCTAAGCCTTTTCCTAATGAAGAAACTACTCCGCCGGTTATAAAAATAAATTTTGTTTTTGGATTTAATTCTGACATTTTCTACCTTCTTTCATCATTTTTTTAGTGAAAAAGGCACCTCTACAAAAGGTGCATTATGTTTAATTAACGCTTAACATTCTTTTATTCCGCTTCAGGAGTTTCAGGTGTATTTTCATCCGAAACAGGTGCCTTTTCTGTCTCATTTTTTTTCGTTTCAGAAGTTGCCTGTTCAGATGATGCCGTTTCATCCGTTGCATTAGGTACTGAGGGCACTGTTGGTTGCTCTTGCGTCAGAGGAGCTTGTGCTGTAATCGAATCAACTTTTTTTGTGTCTCCTTTATAATAAAGATCTAATGCTAAAGCCAAAATAAACATTAATGTTGCCAAAACAGCTGTTGTTCTTGTTAACAAGTTACCCTTGCCACGCGCTGATAAAAAGCTATCTGCACCATTACCGCCCCCTAAACCGCTTAAAGCATTACCGGAGTTGCGTTGCATTAAGATTAATCCTACCAACAAAATGATAACCATCAAATATATAACTAACAATACTGATCCCATTTTCTTTTCCTTTTCCTATTTTATATATTGTATTACTTGCTTGCTGCAGCAATAGCCATAAAATCATCCACTTTTAGGCTCGCACCACCAATTAAACCGCCATCTACATCAGGTAACGCCAATAATTCTTTGGCATTACTTGGTTTCATACTACCACCATACAACAAACGCATCTTGTTTGCATTTGCTCTTCCCAGCTTTTTAGCAATTACTTTACGAATCGCAGCATGAACATCTTCTACTTCCTGAGTTGTCGGCGTACGCCCTGTACCTATAGCCCATACAGGTTCATAGGCTATAACTGTATTTGTACCTGTAGCATTTTCAGGAACTGAATCTTCTATTTGTCTTTGGCATACAGCTATTGTCTTTCCGGCATCACGTTCTGCTTCCGTTTCGCCTATACATATAATTACTTTCAAACCCACATTGATTGCTGCTTCTGCTTTCTGTGCTATGAGTTTACTTGTTTCATGATGATTAGTACGGCGTTCCGAATGTCCTACTATGACGTACTGGCAACCTAAATCCTTCAGCATCGCCGGACTTATATCTCCGGTATGAGCGCCTTTTAATGCAAAGTGACAATCTTGAGCACCTAATTGGACTCTTGAACCCTTAACAGCTTTTTTTACCAAATTCAGAAGAGTAAAAGGTGGGCAAATCAAGAATTCACAATCCTTGCGCTTTGCTTTTCTTACTTCTTCAGCTACACCTTTAGCTAAGGTAATTCCGTCTTCGACCAAACCGTTCATTTTCCAGTTACCGGCAATTAAAGTTTTTCTTACCATCCCATTTTCCTTATAAAATTATATTTTCTATCCTTTTATCACAGCTATTTTTATTTTCCAGCCAAAAAATAAAGTTGTTTACAAAAAAAATGTTGAACATATTTATATTTCAGATTGCATAAATTTTTTTGTCTTTTATAATGGGGCGAAAACAAATTATTTTTGGGATGGAAAATATGATAACGAAATTAGCAAAAGCAAAAGACAATTGGTTTTTTAAAATTATCTCTGCAGCTGTTGCCGTCAGCTTTGTTTCTTTGTTCGGAGTAACAGGTTACATAAGCAGTGCTTCACAAAATAGAACTATTGTGGAAGTCGGAAAGAAATCAATTACACAAAGTGAGTTTCAATATCGCTTGCAAAAAGAAATCAATGCTTTGAAAAACTTGATGCCTGAAGATTTTGAGTTGACAGATGAAATGCGTGCGAATCTAACGGAAAATGTTCTTAAGCAAATTATTGGCGATGGCGTATTGGATCAAACCATGTTTAAATATGGTATTCATTTTCCGAAGGCTTTTGTGCAAAATGTTATTTTTCATCAACCGGAATTTCAAAACCCGCTTAATGGTCAATTCCACCCTGATTTGTTTAAAAGATATTTATCTGCTATGAATATAACAGAACAGGAATATGTTGATACTGTGAAGCGTTCCTTGGCACGGAAGATGCTTGTAGGAGATTTAGTACAAAAATTTGATATTCCTGATGTCTTAGTAGAAGCTACACACAGGATGGATAATCAGCGTAAATCTTTTAAGTATGTGCTTATTTCTCCTGATGATGTTAAGATTGAAAGACAGATTACTGATGAAGAGATACAGCAGTATTTCGAGGATTTCAATGATAATTTCATGCTACCTGAGCAGCGTGATGCTACAGTTCTGTTTATTCCCAATGAAGTTATCTTAAATAAATATGCAGCAAATGATGAACTTGCAAAAGATTATTTTCAACAGCATAAAGGTGATCTTGACCAGCCGGAAAAACGTGAAGTACAACAGATGATTTTTTTGAGTAAAGATACAGCAGAACAGGCATTGGCTGCTTTGCAGAACGGACAAGACTTTGGTAGTGTTGCCAAAGAATTTAAAGCCGATAATTCCGAAGAACCTTCTTTAGGTATTGTTGCGCAAGATGAATTAGCTGAAGATTTGGCTGATGTTACGTTTGCAATGAATATTAATGAAAATAAGTTATTGCCTGTAGCTGATACTTGGCAAATTGTTTCTGTCAAGCAGATTATTCCGGCAAAAAAAGCAAATTTTGAAGAGCAGAAGGCTCAAATTTTAGAAACTTTAGCCGAAGAAAATCTCTACGATGCTCTAAGAGAGGCAAAGGCTCAGATTGATGATGCCGTTAATGAGGGGAAGAAACTCGATGAAATTGCATCTATGATTGGCGGTCAGATCTTTAAGGTTACTGATATACAAGAGGAAAGTTTGGTTAAAGATGTTCCTAGTTATGCACAAGATTTAAAGACATTAGATTTTAACGAGTTGGTATTTTCATACGGATTGAATGAAGTTACTTCTGCCGAAGAATTTGATAATGGTATTGCTGTTATACAAATTACAAAAATTGCTGATGCCCATATGCCTGATATCGCTGATGTAAAAGATCAGATTATATCACTGTGGACTGTACAAGAAAAAAATGCCTTGGCAAAAGAGACTGCTGATAACATTGTCGCTGATGCGGAAGATGGAAGTGATATTTCTGTAGCAGCAAAAGCCAGAAATCTTGAAGCGTTCCGTTCATCTCCCATTAATCGTAATGAAACATTTGCTAACCTTTCTCAGGCTGAAATCAGCGAACTTTTTTTAGCAGAGCAAGGGCAAATTCGTGTGTTTGAAAAAGCAGATAACAGTTTTGTTGTTGCCACGCCTTTTGAAACGGTTAATTATGAAGATGAACTAACTCCTGACGAAAAAGTTGCTGTGGAAGAACGCTTACAGGTCTCTTTATTTGCGGATATGATGCAGGCCGCCCTTGATAGCTATGCACAGGATTTTAAAATCAAAGTTGATTATAAAAAAGCCGGATTTAGCGAGTAATGAAGATTGTCTTTATGGGTACACCGGATTTTGCTGTTCCGGTTTTGAAAAAATTATTAGCAGAACATGATGTTTTAGCTGTTTATACTCGTGCGCCGAAAATAAGCGGTCGTGGAAATAAGGTACATAAAACGCCTGTACATATGCTTGCTGAGGCTGCAAATATTCCTGTGTATACACCGCGGACATTAAAAATGCCGGATGAACAAGATGTTTTGCGCGCGATAGGAGCAGATCTTGCTATTGTCGCCGCTTACGGATTGATTTTACCGCAAGGTGTTTTAGACATCTTTCCTTTAGGATGCATAAATGTTCATGCTTCGTTGCTTCCAAGGTGGCGTGGTGCTGCTCCTATACAACGAGCTATAGAGGCTGGAGATCAACAAAGTGGCATCTCTATAATGCAAATGGCTTTAGAACTTGATGCCGGTGATATTTTAGCACAAGAGGCCGTTTCTATTACGGATAATATGACCGGAGGAGAATTACATGATGAGCTTTCTGAACTTGGGGCAGAATTACTGAGCCAAACGCTTTCCAACTTCAAGAATATTGTACCGATTCGACAAGATATTTCAAAAGTAACTTATGCAGAAAAACTTGATAAATCAGAGTGTCTGATTGATTTTTCTATTAAGGGAGAAAAGTTAATTAAAAAAATTCGAGCATTTAATCCCTATCCGGCAATGTACTTTATATATCATGGCGAAAGATTTAAGGTATTTGATGCTAAAATTGTTGAAGCTAATGGTGCAGTAGGTGAAATTTTAGAAGGTAAAACAAGTTTAATTATTGCCCTATCAGAGCAAGCTATTGAAATTAATGTTATTCAACGTGAAGGTAAACAACAAATGGCAACAACAGAATTGTTGCGTGGTTTTAGCTTTACCAAAGGTGAAATTGTTTAATTGCTTATAGCTTTATTTGCATTCCATCATAGGCCAGAAGGCAATTATCAGGTAAGTTTTTTTGAAATTCATCAGCGTCAATTCTGGCAGATAGATGTGTCAAAACTATATTTTTAGGCTCAAATTTCTCTTTGATCTCTCTGATTTTATAAATATCACTATGACCGTTTTCTTCCGGTTGCGTCCCATTGTTGCATTCTATAATTAAGACTTCCACATTATCTAAAAAATGCTCAATATTTTCAGGGATCTCCTGCCAATCTGTTACATAAGCGAAATTTTCGTAGCGGAAAGCCGATGAATGGATATGATGATGTTGAAATAAAATAGTTTCAAATTCTATTCCCGAAGCAAGGAATGTCCCTTTATCCGGTAACACATTCCATTTTAAGCTTTTACTATCAGGTTCCTCCTTTCTATCTTCTCTAAAAAGATAGTTATAGCATCGTTTTAATTCATTCATTGTCTCTGATGATGCCCAAATATCTATTTCGTGTCCCAATAATTTTGTTGCACGCGGCAATTCCGGCAAACCGGCAATATGATCATAATGACCATGTGTAATAAATACCGAATCGATATTTTTAAGGTTATTGGTGTTAGCTTGAAGGCGCAACTCAGGACCTGCGTCTATAAGTATATTTTTTCCATTTATTTCCAAAAGAACTGATGCTCTCGTGCGTTTGTTTTTGGTATTTTGAGGGTTGGCGCGTCCCCAATTATTAAAAATCATTGGCAGACCATATGCTGATCCGGAGCCTAAAACGGTAATTTTCATCAGATTATCTTCCTTTTGATTGTAGTAATGGAATTATTATAGAGTTGTATAAACGATTAAGTGAAGTCTTTTCTCCTATATATCCCTCTACTTTTTCAAATACTTGCTGGTCTTCTCTATCTCTTTCTCGTTCATTTAATAAAGAGATTTCATCAACAAAAGCATCTTTATCTTTACTGTAGGCATACATTTTTTCAATTAATTCCTTTTTACTTTTTGCCGGATTATATTTTAATTCTTCAATAAATTCCGGAGTATTTATAACTTGATTAATAGTCGGAAAACCATAAGTATACAGCCCTGTTTTGCCCATACTTTGAAAATATTTATCTTGTTTATTTTGCCTAAATGCTGCGCCGATGAAACGGGATAAACAACGTACACGAGCATGCTTATTGGTAGAAGCTATCGGTGTTTCTTTTAAACGACGTTCAATTATACTCATCGTGTCTTCATTGATTCCTCCCCTATCCATTGGGAAATCATATTTGCCAGCCAACACAGAAAAACGCCGCAATAAATCATAGGCCTTTTCTTTATCTGGATTATTTGCAATTTCAATACGACCGCTGCGCAATCCCGGAACGGCACCATATGTATCTACTGCTTTTCCCAATGGATAATTTTGGGAATATTCTATGTAAAATTTCTCCAGATTATATATCCCATTTTTTCTTATATCCATACAAGATATGTCAAATACTCCATACTTAGGATGTTTAGCAACGGTTGCTAAATTATGAGTGCTTCTAGTATTTCCGACAGTAAAACCGTAATCTTTTAATTTTTCTAAAGCCTGAATATAATCATCAGGCGATGCTATAGCTATATCATAGTCCATAATTTCGCAATTTGGATTTAAATAACGATCTATTGCTGCCCCACCATAAAGAAATACTTCTGTGCATTCAGTTATAGACATAAATTCATGAATTACTTCATGTGTTGTCATACCTGTATTATTTAGCATTAATTCCTCCTTTATTTCAAATAATATTTGTTTAATACCATATTCTGTCCATATTGTCAAGTTCGTTTTGTCAATTTGTTATGTAGATTATTACAAATAATTATTGACTTTCTTCTTTTTTATATTATTCTACAATTGTTCTTGGTGCTTGCAGGGCTTATAAGCAGAGAGCGTTGGAAACTGAGCCGGTTTAACGAGATTTGAAATTTAGATTTTGTTGACGGCTCCTAGAAAAGGAGTTTTTTTATGTCAGAATATAAATATAAACATGGTTTGTGCATTATGCGAGCGCAACCGTTTCATATCGGTCACCAAAAGATTATTGATCAAATGCTAAATGAATGCGAACGGGTAACTATTGCCCTCGGTTCTATTCAGGAACAAGGAACCGCTCGCAATCCTTTTAATTATACGACTCGTAAAAAAATGATTCAAAATATTTATCGTGGAAAGCCAGAATATGACAGATTAAAAATTATAGGTTTGTTTGATATCAATAATCCGGCAGAATGGGGAGAATTTGTGCTTGATTTTATGAAAGAAAGTTTTTCTGACCTCCCTTTGCCTGATGTCTATTACGCTGGTTCTGCTTATGATGCACATTGGTTTAAGGATTGTTTTAAGCATATAGAATTAGTTGACAGAACTGATCCTTCTTTCCCATTTGTTACCGGAACAATGGTGCGTGATATGTTAAAATTCGGTGATCCTCGTTGGAAAAATTTTATCGCCTCTGTTAATCATCATATTGTTGAAGAGTATTTTAATAAGAAAAAAGGTATTATTTAGTTTGCAACTGTGTCTTTCGCAGGGCTTATGAAAGACAGTTGTTTTATTTTAACCTGATAAGCCTGAAAGGGAATATATATGAGTAATAATATATTAGTAAGAATAGATTTTCAGAATGATTTTGTTCATCCATTCGGAGCGTTGACTATTAATGCCCCCGAGCTGATTGAACGTCACCAAAAATTCGCTGATAATCTGTCCAACCATTGTTTTGATAAAATTATCGATACATATGATACGCATTTTGCCGAAACATATTCGCACACATTAGAATCTCAATCTTATCCGCTTCATTGTATTTTTTCAAGTTGGGGCTGGCAACAAGCTGCTCCTTTTAAACCTGAGCTTGAAGTTTTAAAATTATATAAATCTGCAAATAATATGTGGAACGAGGTAAAAAATTACCAGATACTTGCAGAAGACTGGCATGGTAAAAATGTTTATCTTTGCGGTGTTCTCAGTGATGTTTGCGTCAAACAAGCTATGGATGGATTTCTTAAACGCAAAGCACATGTTATTATTTTTGATGATCTTTGTTTAGGATTAAATCAACAAATCAGCGACATTTTAGGACAAGATTGTTATCAACCTTTTATTGAACAAGGCCAGCTTAAATGTATTACTTCTGCTCAATTTTTTCGTAAAAGATTAAATTGTAAGAAGATTGAGTATAATCTTGTCCAAAAAAATTAGGAGAATAGTCATGACACATCAAACAACATTCAGACCAAACTTATTAAGCAACGGAACCCCTCTTTTCTGTGACTTATACCATCTGACAATGGCTCAGGCGTGGTTCTTAGATGGCAAAACAGAAGAAATCAAAACATCTGAAGCTTTTTTCCGTAAATGTCCATTCGGCGGAAGCTATTTGTTATGTGCAGGATTAGCAGAATTTATTCAGTGGCTGGAACAATGGCATTTTACTAAAGATGATATTGATTATTTGCGCCAAGAAAAAAATACTGACGGCTCGGCTAAATTTGATGAAAAATTTCTTAAGTTTCTAAAAAATCAAAAATTGCAAATCAGCATTAGCGCTGTTGAAGAAGGGGAAATTGTCTTCCCCAATGAACCAATTTATTCTGTAACAGGTCCTACTTGGCAGGTTGATTTGGTTGAGGCTGCCTTACTTAATATTTTTAATTCTCAAAGTCTTATTGCTACAAAAGCTTCGCGCATGGTTTATGCCGCATCTTCAGACGGAAAAAAGCGTCCATTACTTGAATTCGGTTTGCGTCGAGGTCAGGAGCTTGGCGGATTTTCGGCTACCAGAGCCGCTTTTATCGGTGGCGCAGTAGCAACCTCTAATACTGCAGCGGCAAAATACTATAATATTCCTTGCGCAGGAACTATGGCGCATTCTTATGTTATGAGTTACGAAAAAGAACTTGATGCTTTTAAGGCTTTTATGCGTAGTAACCCAGGTAACACGACCTTACTGGTTGATACATATGATACAAGACAGGGCATAAAAAATGCCATCAGAGCTGCAAAGGAAACACATATACCTTTAATGGGAATGAGGATTGATTCAGGTGATCTTTCCTATTGGGCAAAAGAGGCTCAAAGAATTCTAGCTCAAGAAGGCAATAGCCCATTATTAAAGAATGTTAAACTGGTTGCCTCAAATGATTTAGATGAATATTTAATTGAGAATTTAGTAATTGTTCAAAAAGCACCTTATGATGTTTTAGCGGCAGGAACAAAACTTGTTACCGCATATGACACACCTGCTTTAGGCGGTGTATTTAAAACAAAACAATATCAAAATATGCCTAAAATCAAAGTTGCTGAAGGAAAAACAACAATTCCCGGAGCGACAAATGTTATCCGTATCATCCGCAACGGTTTATTTGAAGGAGATATTATTTGCCAAGCTACAGATAAAACTTTACTTAAAAATGGTATACTTAATAAAGATATAACATCTTATACACTTAACAGTCTTAATGGCAGATGTGTCTTATTTCAATCCGGCGAGCAAGCTTATAATTTACTGCAACCGATTGTTTTGGACGGGAAAGTTATCAAGCAGCCTGAAATTGACTTATCTAAATTACAGCAACAGGCAAAAAATAATTTAGATAAATTAGATGCTTCTTATAAAAGACTTACTAACCCTCATATTTATGGTGTCGGACTGGAAGAAAAGCTCTTTTGCCTGCAACAAAATTTAGTTAGAAAACATACCGGAGGATAAAATTATGGAGCAATTATGGAACAAACTTAAGAACGGCTTAAATCTTTATTGTAAAAAAAATGGATTTAAACAAGTTATTTTAGGACTTTCCGGTGGATTAGATTCTGCCATAACAGCTGTTTTGGCTGCCGATACATTAGGCGGTGAAAACGTAACCGCTCTTATGATGAAAACTAAATATACCTCTGATTTAAGTTTAAAAATTGCCAGAGAAATTGCTGAGCTTAATCACCTGGATTATCAAGAGCTTGATATTGAACCATTGGTTGAAACGGAAATTAAATTTTTAAAACAATCTTTTACCGGTGAAGTTAAAGGAATTGTTATTGAAAACCTGCAAGCGCGTCTGCGTGGGCAAATTTTAATGGCTTATTCTAATCAAAACGGCGGCTTGGTACTTGCTTGCGGGAATAAGTCTGAAATTTATACCGGTTATTGTACACTTTACGGTGACACTTGTGGTGGCTTGGCACCAATAGGTAATCTTTATAAAACAACAATTTTTGAACTGGCAAAATGGCGCAACAGTTTAAATTATGTTTTACCTGAAGATGTTATTAATCGAGCTCCGTCTGCAGAGTTGGCTGAAGGACAAAAAGATGAAAATTCCTTACCTCCTTATCCAATCCTAGATGCTATTCTAAAAAAACTTGTAGATGAAGAAAACTCTATTGCCGAGGTTATAGCTGACGGGGTTGATAAGGAAACGGTAGAAAGAGTAAACAGCCTGATTAACCGTTCTGCCTTTAAGCGCAAACAAATGGCGGAAACTATTTCTATTTAATTATATATCACAGGTACTTTTATGTTGTATATGGCCAATTATAACTCCCCTATCGGTATTATTGACTTGTTTAGTGACGGTATCGGATTAATTGGCCTTTATACTTCCCTGCAAACAAAAAGAAAAATTCTATCTGACAAAGCGCAAGATGGTTCAGCTCTTGATGTTTTACAGCAAACTAAACAATGGCTGGATATCTATTTTTCAGGATACAATCCTTCTTTTTTACCTTTATTGCACCCTTCAGGCACAACTTTCCAACTTGAAGTATGGCAACTTTTAAAAGCTATTCCTTACGGGCAGGTTGATACCTATGGTCATCTTGCAAATATATTGGCACCCCAAAGGCCATCAAAAATGATGTCTGCTCAGGCCATAGGACAAGCTGTTAAAGTTAATCCTATCAGCATTATTATTCCTTGCCATCGTGTTATAGGGGCGCATCATAATCTTATCGGATATGCCGGAGGGCTTAACCTCAAAAGACATTTATTGGCTCTTGAAGGTCATTGTTTTATATAGTTCCTAACCTTATCTTTAAAGATATAAAAGACATGTTGACATTTTATAAATATGTATTATAGAATGCCCTATATGTTTAATAGATTGAGGTAAAAAATAATATAACAGACATGAGTCCGATATATAGTTATGTAATCAACTTAATATTAGTGTTGTTTCTTGTTTTTTGTAATGCTTTTTTTGTAATTTCAGAGTTTTCAATTGTTAAAATCCGCCGCACGAAATTAGAAGAGTTGGCTCACTCCGGTAATAAGCGTGCTAAAATTGCTTTGCACATTAATGAACATCTCAATACTTATTTGAGTGCGACACAGCTTGGTGTTACTTTAGCATCGCTTGGTTTAGGTTGGCTTGGAGAGCCAGCAGTAGCAAGACTTTTAGAAGATGTATTCGGCGGTTTCTTTGCGGATAATCGCGTTTTACTGCATTCTCTTTCTTTTGGTATTGCTTTTACTTTTATTACTCTTTTACATGTCGTTTTAGGAGAACTTGTTCCAAAATCCATGGCTATTCAAGATACTGAACGCTATGCAATGTTGGTTGCCTTACCGCTTTATTCTTTTGATAAAATATGTCGACCAATTATTTGGTGTTTTGATCATGTATCTATTTGGATTTTGAAGTTAATGGGTATTCAACAGGCTGACGAAAATGAAGACGCCCATTCAGAAGAAGAAATTAAGTTAATTATTGATGCCTCGCAAAAAGGCGGTGTTATTGATGATACAGAAAGTGAAATTATTCAAAATGCCATCTGTTTTTCAGAAATTTTCGCACATGAAATCATGATTCCTCGACAAGATATGGTTTGCATCTATCAAAGCAACAGTTTTGACGAAGTTATGGAATTGGTTAAACAAAACAAGCATACACGCTTTCCGCTTTGCGCTAATGATAAAGACCAGATTTTGGGGATGATTCATATTCGTGATTTGTTAGAGTGTAAGGATACACAGCATAAAGATATTCTTAAACGCATCTGCCGCAAAATTTTGTTTGTTCCTGAGAATAAATCTATTTCAGAGATTTTGCATGAAATGATGAAGAAAAGAATTCATTTGGCAATTGTTGTTGATGAATATGGAGGAACTGCCGGCTTGCTTTCTATGGAAGATATATTGGAAGAACTGGTTGGTGATATTCGTGATGAGCATGATGATGTTTCAGAAGAGCCTGTTAAACAAATTAATGAGAAAGTTTGTGAGTTTGATGGGGTTTATTTATTAGAAGATGCATGCGAAGTTTTAGATATTCCTTATCAAGAGCATGAAGAAAGTACAATAGGCGGTTATGTTTTCAATCTTTTGGGCAGAGAACCTAAAGTAGGTGATATGGCTGAAGACGAATACTGCAGTTATGAAGTTATTAAAATTGATAACATGCGCATTACTCGGGTTAAAACAACTGTCAAAGAAAGGCCGATTGAAGTTGAAGGTGCTATTTGATTTTGTAAAAAAAAGGCTAGTCAATGACTTTCTATAAACCATCGTTTAAAAATGTTAAATTGTTCTATATATTCAGCTTTTTAAATAATTTTTGGCCATGCGCACCATTTTTTGTGATTTATTTTTCTCAAATCACAGGAAGTTTTACCTTAGCAATGAGTCTAGGGGCAATTCATAATCTGACTACAACTTGTTTAGAGGTGCCGACAGGTATATTGTCCGATAAATTTAAGAGAAAAACCATCACCTTTTGGGGATCGTTATCTGTTTTTGTTGCGGCTTGTTTGTATTCTGCTGCAAACAATTATTTAGCCCTAGTAACAGCGAGTATTTTTTATGGTTTATATAATGCATTGATGAGCGGAAATAATGAAGCTCTTGTTTTCGACAGTTTGAAAGAAAATCGTTTGCAGGGAAAATATCACAAAGTTTTGGGGAGAATGCACGGTTACGGTAGCTTGGCTTTTGGCGTATCTGCAATGGTCGGAGCCGGCATCGTTTGGCTTTGGGGTATAAAAGAAACTTTTTATGTTGTAGTGCTAGTTAGTTTTTTAATGCTACTCATATCGTTGCGTTTATGCGAGCCAGAGATTCATACAGATGAAGTTAGTAATAATCCGTTTAAACACTTTAGTGAATCTGTAAAAAATATATGGAAGAATAAACGGCTTCGTTATCTATCATTGGCGTCGGGAATGGATTATGGCATAGGTTATGCCGCTTTTGATTTTGTTAATGTATTTTTTAATCAATTTGTAGCAACGTGGGTTTTGGGTGCTTTGAGAACTGTTAGTTTTTTCTTAGGGACTTTAGGGTATTTTTTATCCTATAAAATATCAAAAACTATAGGTTATACCAAAACTATTATGATATTTATGGGACTAAATTATGTTGTTGATTTTTTATCTGTTTTAACAAATTGTATTATTTCTCCGTTTATAAAAACTTTTGATGAATTAACTTACGGAATAGCAGAACCGGCACAAAATACTTTGATGCAAAAAGAGTTTACTGATAAACAACGTGCAACTATGGGATCGGTGGTATCGTTGTTTAGAAGTTTGGTCTATGGAATATGTTCTATATTGGTCGGAATTATGGCTGATATATTCTCTGAATATGTGTCATTGATGGTAATATATACAGCATTCTTCTTCTTGCTGCCTGTTTATTACAAAGGGTTAACGTCAAAATAATATAACTCTATATTTAATTTGATTTTTTATCAATTACTCCTTTTCTCTGTTTTTTATTTCTTCTTCTGTTTTTTCATCTATTTCCTCTGTTGGAAGCAATGACTGATAATAAACTAAAGCTGGCGCTCTTGAGCGCGATAAAAAGCTAATACTATTATCTTCATTTATTTTTATATTTTCTACTTGATAAAATTCATATTGTTCAACTTTATTCAAATCAGCCTGTTGTGTTCCTGTTAAATTTATATTTTTAAATGTCACATTTCCTGCTCTAGGCTCTAATTCAATACGAAATCTGGCAATTTGTTTAACAGGCAGAGGTATGCTATATTTATTATCACCAGTTTGTCCTTTGTATAAAATTACATTGTTTTCATCAAAAGGAGCATTATTTTTTGTCGTGTAATAAATCTTATATTCCATAGCTCTTTCTGTAACAGTTTCAAAATTTAAGGTTACATTCTCCTCTACAACTTTGTTGTCAGGAACAATTCTTGATACTCTGTTAAAACGCGTTTCTTTGTTCAATTTATTTGTAATAACTTTTGATATTGCATATGTTTCTGTTGTTTTTTCCTCTTCAGAATGAAAAGCTACAGTTAAAAATACTATAGCAAAAATAAAAATCACAATACCTAAAAACATTTGTTTATAATCAAATTCTTGGTTCTTAAATTTGGCTTTTATTTGTTCAATCCATTTTTTCATAATATTCTCCTGTATATAACACTTAGAAAAGTTTAACTTTTATTTTGTTTTTTTCAAGTCTATTTTATTGATTGTTATGAAGTTATTTTTATAAAAAGGCTGCATCTGCAGCCTTCTTTTCTGTTCTTTCAGTGGCCTAGTGCATATCCGCTAAAACGTGCATTGAAATTATTTTATCCGGATCAGATACTTCGCCGTTTCCTCCAGTTCCTCGTTTAATTTTATCCACGAATTCCATGCCAGAAACGACTTGTCCCCATACGGTATATTTACCATCTAAAAAACCGGCATCTTGAAAACAGATAAAAAATTGGCTATCCCCGGAATTCGGATCTTGAGCGCGTGCCATAGATACAGTACCACGTCCATGATGCTTATTATTAAATTCTGCCGGTAGTTTCTTACCGCTTCCACCTGTTCCGTTACCTAAAGGATCGCCCGTTTGCGCCATAAAACCATCAATAACCCGATGAAATTTTAAGCCATCATAGAATCCTTGACGTACTAACTCTTTAATTCTGGCGACGTGAATTGGTGCGACATCCGGATACATTTCTATAACAACGTTGCCGTCTTTTAATTGCAACAGTAAAGCATTTTCTTTGTCTTGCACTTCAACGGCAGATACATTTGCAATAACAGTAAAAAAAGCTAATAATGTTAACAAAATTTTTTTCATGTTTCCTCCATATATTAATTTTAATATATTTATTTAAATATTGATAATTTAACTGCAAATCAACATTTTGTTTTAAATAAGGTTCTATTGAAAACTAAACCCTTATGGATTATCTTTTACACGAACAATAAATATTATGTCAAATCTAATGATTATTTTTTCAGTAAAATTTGTTACCTTATCAACTTATTTACTGAAAATAAAAAAATCTACTATAAGGAGGTGTTTATGACTAAAAAAGAAGGATTATGGAATAATACTAAAGAAATTGCCGGCGATACCTGGGATAAGACGAAAGATATCAGCGGGCATATTTGGACAAAGACAAAAGAGACCGTTGACGATGTTAAAGAGTTTATTGCCGGAGAGGAAGAAGATCATCTGCACTCTAAATCAGAATATGAAAATAATCATCAACATCATTCTGAAAAGCATTGTTCCCGCCATAAAATGAACTAATCTTTTTTTTGTCATTTAAGAGTCTGTTGTTGCAACAGGCTCTTTTTTATTCCTTTGTTTTAAAATTGACATTATTATTTTTTCTATTTTTTACTTGATTATATAAAAATGTCCGCTATACTTTGGCAGAATTTGTTTTGTTAACCGCGGATATGGTGGAATTGGTAGACACGCTGGATTTAGGTTCCAGTGGCGTTAAGCTGTAAGAGTTCGAGTCTCTTTATCCGCACCATCTTTAGTTAAAGGTGGATTTTTTAGAAGAGAAGACAATGAAAGTTAAAGAAGTAAAATCTGAAGGCTTAAGCCGTGAATATAATGTAACCATCAGCGCTAAAGATTTTGATGCTGAAGTTGAAAAAAAATTAAATAAAATAGCCAAAACAGTTAGTATGGCTGGTTTCAGAGCAGGTAAAGTTCCTTTTGCAATGGTTAAGAAAAAATACCAAGGAAATGCTATGAGTGAAGCTTTAGATGATAGTATTCGTGATACAGTCAATAACCTTTTACAAGAGAAAAAGTTGCGTCCTGTCTTTACTCCGGATGTTGATCTTAAAAAGTTTGAAGAAGGGAAAGATATTGAATTTACTGTTTCTATGGAGATTATGCCGGAAATAGAGCTTAAAGATTTCTCTTCAATAAAAGTAGAAAAATTAACTGCTGATGTTCCTACTGAGGAAGTAGAGAAAGCTCTTAACTATATGGTTGAGAGTCATCGTGATTCAACAAAAGTTGAAGAAGATCGTCCCACAGTAAAAGGAGATATTGCTGTTATTGATTTTATCGGCTCTATTGACGGTGTTGAATTTAAAGGCGGTAAAGGGGAAGCTTATCCTTTGGAGATCGGTTCAAATTCTTTTATTCCTGGTTATGAAGAACAACTTATCGGGAAAAAAGTCGGAGATGTAGTTAATGTAAAAGCAACTTTCCCTGAGAACTATCATGCTAAAGATTTAGCCGGTAAAGAAGCTCTGTTTGTTACGACCATTAAGGAAATTCGTCAAATTAAAAAGGCTGAAATTAATGATGAATTCGCTAAGTCAATGGGGAAAAAATCTCTTGATGAACTCAAAGAAGAAGTTAAGAAACATATTGCCAGTGATTATGAAAATGCTTCCAAGATGAAAATGAAGCGTTCTCTTTTAGATGCATTAGATAAAGCTTATAAATTTGATGTTCCGCAAAAATTGGTTGATATGGAGTATGATGCTATTGTTAAGCAATATGAAGTTGCCAAAAAGAATAATCAGTTAGATGAAGATGAAAAGAAGAAAAAAGAGGCAGATTTGCTCAAAGAATATAAAGAGATTGCCGTTCGTCGTGTTAAACTTGGGTTATTATTAGCAGAAGTTGGCAGTAAAGAAAAGATTGAAGTTAAGCAGGAAGATATTAATAAGGCAATCATGAATGAAGCGCAGCGTTATCCAATGCAGGCACAGGCAATCTTTGATTTTTATTTGAAAAATAAAGAGGCTATTGAACGTTTACGCACTCAAGTTTATGAAGAAAAAGTTATGGATTTTGTTCTTTCTAAAGTTGAAACTAAGGAAAAGAAAGTTTCTGTTGAAGAACTCTATAACTTTGATGAAAAAGCAGCTTAATAGCGATAAATATTTGTATTAAATTAAAAGAACTCTGATAATGAGTTCTTTTTTTTTCTAAATGTTTATTGTAAATTTCGCCTAAATAGTGTATACTTATATTGTCTTTAATTGAAGGAGAATTTTATGACTAGCGCTTATAATGACCTATATCAAGAATTTATTGATGCGCTTGAGACAAAAAATTTTGCGGATTGGATAGAACATGCGCATAATTCTGGTAGATTGAAAGATTTGTTACCTGAAGTCGATAAGCTATGGAGTATTCCAGAAAGAACAGATTTTCATCCGGAGGGAAACAGCGGAGCACACACTTTACTTGTTTTACAAGCCAACAGAGATTTGCCAGCAAAAGCAAAATTTGCACTTTTACTGCATGATATTGGCAAAACAGCGACTCCAAAAGAAAAATGGCCGCAGCATTTTAATCATGATAAAAACGGATTACCTCTGGTAGAGAAAATATGTATCCGATTAGGCGTCTCAAAAGAATATACCGATTTTGCCAAACTTGTTTGTGAACACCATATGAAGGGACATCTGTTTTCGTCTATGAGAATCGCTAAACTTTATGATTTAAATGAGTGCATTCCGGCTAATGACTTTGATTTATTTATTGATTGTTGTAGAGCTGATACACAAGGGAGAGCAATTTCCAAAGAAAAAATAGTTGAAGCAACGGCCGTATTTAATATTGGTGCTAACAGATTTAAGACTTTAAGTGAAAAGTTTGCTTTTTATAGAAAGCAAGGAATGAATAGGACTGCTACACTTACAGCAATTGAACATGCTGACCGTTAAAGCTGATTTTTTATTGCTGAATTTTTTTATTGCAAAAAAATGTTTTTTTGCTAGAGTAATGACAATTTAATTTTTAAGGAATTGCCTATGCTTACCCTCTTTATGGACATTCTTGTTGACGCTTTATACGAAACGCTCTCTTTGTTTCCATATCTTTATTTAACATATTTGTTAATGGAATATTTAGAGCATCAGATGGGGCGTCGCAGTATGATTTATATCCGTAAAGCAAAACAGTACGGACCTATTGTTGGTGGTTTACTAGGGCTTATTCCGCAGTGCGGTTTTTCTATAGCTGCTGCCAATCTTTATGCTACCGGTTTGATTACATTGGGTGCTTTGTTTGCTGTTTTTCTCTCAACCTCTGATGAAATGCTACCTTTGCTCATTTCCGGTGGTATTGGCATTCGACTCATTCTTGAAATTCTTTGTCTTAAAATATTCTTTGCTATATTAGCAGGTGCTTTAATTGACAGATTCTTACCCAACACCTTTATTAAGCGAAAAAATGACCCTGATATTTCTGCATTTTGTAGAAAAGAGAAGTGCAAATGTTCTGATAAAGAAAATATATGGCGTGCTGCTTTTAGGCACACAGAAAAGATTAGTTTAATTATATTTTTCTTCTCTTTTGCGGTTAATGCGGCATTTACCTTCGGTGGAATGGAAACCTTTAATAATATGCTTGTTAGTACACCTATGCTGAGTAAATTTATTGCAGCTCTTGTCGGTTTAATTCCGAGTTGTTATCCTTCTGTTTTCCTTACCCAGCTTTATTTAGCGAAAACAATTTCTTTAGGAACAATGATGGCCGGAACATTAAGCAATGCCGGTTTAGGCTTTTTAGTGCTTTATCGTGTTAATGCCAATGAAAATGATAATTTAAAAATTTTGGCACTCTTATATGGTATCGGTGTTGTTTGCGGCATACTTACCGAAGTTCTATTCTAATTTTCCTGGTAATTTTGGCGTAATGTAGCGATTTCTTCCGCATAGCCGTCTAGTTCATTTGGTGTTTCCAAATTAATCGGAATCCCTTTTAATGCCGGATGATTGATAAAACGGATTATCCCTTCTAGTCCTAAACTCCCCTGACCTATTTTTTCATGTCTGTCTTTATGAGAATTAAATTCCGTCATACTGTCGTTTAAATGAATGGCATGCAAGCGATTTAGGCCGATAACTTTATCAAACTCTTCAAGCACATTATCCAACTTATTTATGATATCATAACCGGCGGAATAAACATGGCAAGTATCTAAACACACGCCTAATTTCTCCGGTGTATTTATTTTGGTTTTCGCAATAATCTCAGCCAATTCTTCAAATGTTGAACCGACTTCACTACCTTTACCAGACATTGTTTCCAACAAAACAGTGGTGTGCTTGGCTTCCGACATTACCTCATCTAATATCTCCACAATCTGAGGAATAGCTACCTCTACCCCCTGCCCGACATGCGATCCCGGATGAAAATTATATAGATTTCCGGGAATATTCTCCATCCGTCGCAAATCATCTGCAAAAACCTGTCTGGCAAAATCTCTGGTATTTTCATCTTTAGAGCATGGATTTAGGGTATATGGCGCATGAGCCAATACTTTACCAAATTTATGTTCCTCTGCCAATTTTAAAAACGCCTGAACATCATCAGGACTAATATCTTTTGCAGCGCCACCGCGCGGGTTTCTTAAAAAGAACTGAAAGGTGTTGGCTTTTAATTTGATCGCTGTTTCTGCCATTGCTTTAAAACCGGCAGAAGATGAAAGATGACATCCGAGATATAGCATTTTATTTTCCTCTATATTATTTTTTTGCTTTATAACACTCTACTAGTAGTGCGTCAATTTTTTTTATCAAAATATGAAAAAAAAGCTTGTATTCTTATTTTTTTTTGTGTAGATATAGCCTT
Source organism: Alphaproteobacteria bacterium (assembly GCA_045603405.1). Classification (GTDB taxonomy): domain Bacteria; phylum Pseudomonadota; class Alphaproteobacteria; order RF32; family CAG-239; genus CAG-267. Next base: position 35,181 of record JAZUMA010000013.1, read on the forward strand.
ACTTGGAACGGAACGTAGTTCAGCCTGGTAGAACGCTGCGTTCGGGTCGCAGAGGTCAGTGGTTCGAATCCACCCGTTCCGACCATCATATAAAAAAGCACCCTTTATGGGTGTTTTTTTATATGATTTTCATGAAGTGAAGTGGATTTGAGCCACGAGAAAGTGGTTTGACAAGGAACATCAGGCGGGCGGAAGAACGCCGATGCCGTAAGGCAGATGTGACGAAGCGACGGAGTGAAACGACGTCAATCCACCCGTTCCGACCAACAAATAAAAAAAGGTGTCCTTTACGGGCACCTTTTTTTATTTGATTATCACGAAGTGATGAGGATTTGACCGCTATGTTATTTTTTTACCTGAAACGGCTTTAATAGTTTCATAAAATATGGGGACGACAGATTGTCTTTGTTTTGCGCCAAACCGTAACCGATATAACATAAAGCCATAAAATCTGTTTGTTTCTGTTCTATTTTAGAAGTTGTCAATTTGTTATATTCCGTCAGCGTATCAATCGCCAATTTGCGGTCAATTTTATAAAGTGGGAAAAAATCCTGATATTTTGGCATTACAATTGCATTACCAAAGTCAATGATGCCGGCAAGAATATCATCGCTTTCGGGATTGAGTATTAAATTAGAGCCGCTTAAATCGTTATGACATAGAGCTTTATCTGTATTCGGAGAAGCCGGTTTATAGTCATCTAAATCAATGCCGTGCGGCAATAATACCTCTTTGGCATATTCATAATCAAAATTATCTCTTACGGTAATATCCCAATTATCAATAGCCTCGGTCGGCTCCGGCATATTTAGCTTTTTATAATCAATTTGGTGCGTTAAATGAAAAAACATCGCTAAATCTTGCGCCAGCTTAAGTTGTCGCTCCGGTATAATATTTTGATATAAAACGGCATAGTCGCTTTCCGGTCGTCCGTCACAAATTTTACCATATATACACTTGGAAACAGAAAACGGATAAGTGCCGTCAATCAGTTCAATTTTGTGGATCTTACCCTCAAAATACGGCATTAAATGCGGATAAATCGTGTCAATTATCATTTTTTCGCGTTGCATCGTCTGCCAAATTATTTCCGCTTTCGGAAAGCGCACAATATAATCGTCGGCATAATATGCAACCGAACGCGAACCGCTTTGTAAGTGCGTAATATTCTTAATTTCCGAAAAACCGCTATCAGCCAAAATTTTGCGGATTAAATCAATATTATCTGCTGTCTCTTTAGTTATAAAATTCATATTATCTCCTCTATTTCTTATAATAACTAATGTATTATAAAGATATTAATTCTCACGATTACTTTGCACTAAAAAAAATAAAGAAACAGAGTAAAATTTTATGTTTTGAATAAAATTATGGTTGTATGTTGCACGGTTGAAGTGATACGGTTATTTGCTAAAAAGATAAAGAGATAGTAATATCATTTTTTATCCTTGCTTTTTCTAATTTCTTCGTTATGATGCGGGTAAATTGATGTCATAACCATAATTTAGAGATTTAAATGTCTGAAAATAAAATAAATAAAAGAAAAACATTTGCTATTATTTCGCATCCTGATGCCGGTAAAACTACTTTAACTGAAAAATTATTGCTCTTTGGCGGTGCTATTCAACAAGCCGGTGCAGTGAAAGCCAGAGGAGAAAATAGACGCGCTCATTCCGATTGGATGAAAGTTGAGCAAGAACGTGGTATTTCCGTGGCTTCTTCGGTGATGACATTTGAATATAAGGATATCACCTTTAATTTGCTTGATACCCCAGGACATGAAGATTTTTCAGAAGATACATATCGTGTTTTGACCGCAGTCGATTCAGCGATTATGGTGATTGACCAAGCTAAAGGTATTGAAACACAAACAAAGAAATTGTTTGAGGTTTGTCGTCTGCGTAATATTCCGATTATTACGTTCATTAATAAGATGGATCGAGAAGGACAAGACCCGTTTTTATTACTTGATGATATTGAAAAGACTCTAGCTCTTGATGTTTGCCCTGCCAGTTGGCCTATCGGTTCTGGTAAGGATTTCCTCGGTTGTTATGATTTGTTAAATGACCAATTAATTTTAATGAATAAAAGTGGTAATAAAGGGCAGCTCAACAGCGTGATTGAGACGTGTAAAGGCTTAGATGATCCAAAATTAGATACCTTGTTGCCGGAACACGCTGTTAGTAAGTTGCGCGAAGATGTGCTGATGGTTAAGGAGCTTTGTCCAGCTTTTGATTTAGATTTGTATTTAGCCGGCGCTTTGACTCCAGTGTTTTTCGGCAGTGCCATTAATAATTTCGGAGTTAAAGAAGTTTTGGAGGGATTGCACAGTTTAGCTCCTACTCCGAGACCACAACCTACTGCTGAGAGAGAAGTAAATGCTGATGAAAATAAGGTAACCGGTTTCATCTTTAAAATCCAAGCCAATATGGACCCAAAGCATCGCGATCGTATTGCTTTTATGCGTATCTGCTCAGGACACTTTAAGCGTGGTATGACTTTAAACCAAGTCCGTACAAACAAACCTATCAAAGTATCGACACCGGTAATGTTTTTAGCGCAAGAACGAGAATTAGCAGAAGATGCTTATGCCGGTGATATCATCGGCATTCCTAATCATGGACAGCTCAGAATCGGTGACACGCTTACAGAAGGAGAAAAGCTTCACTTTACCGGTATCCCATCTTTTGCTCCGGAGCTGTTAAAATCAGTGCGCGCACTTGACCCACTTAAATCTAAACATTTAGGCAATGCTTTACAACAAATTGCTGAAGAAGGTGGTGCAAGTATATTTAAGCCTGTTATCGGTTCGGAATGGATTGTAGGTGTTGTTGGTGTTCTTCAATTTGAAGTTATGGCGGATCGCATTCGGACAGAATTTAATATTCCGGTGGTATTTGAACAGACACAGTATTATACTGCGCGCTGGTTAGCATCTGATGATAAAACTATACTTAATAAGTTCATTGATACTAACCAAGCTAATATTGCTCAGGATCATGATGGGGAAACAGTCTTTTTAGCACGCAATGCATGGCATCTGAATAAAGCTAAAGAAGATTTTCCGAAAATTGAATTTAAAACGACAAGAGAGCAAGTGTTTTAGTATCGTTGAGGTTTAAAACTTGCGGCAAATTTATCTTTTTCTATTCCATTAACATGGGTTATCCGCTGGTTTTTCATAATTTCAGCTAGCTCTGTGGTGCAAAAAGTACTTCTCTCATCTGCACCTTCTACAAAAGCATTAATATTTCCGGAAGCTGCTTCTATATAACGTACCGACGCTGTGCGCCAAATATTTGTTATAACCTCACCGACTTCATTTACCTTTCCGTCTAATCCCAAATCTATAAGTGTTTTGCCGCAAGGCGTATCATTAAGCATTTTTGCTGTTGGATGCTCTCTTATAAATTTTTCTGCTTCATTTTTATTTTTGTCTGTCGGCATAAAGCTTATACTATAAACAACTGCATAGTCTTTTTCTGTGGAGACATCATAGGTCTTTGCTATAGTCAAAGCTTCATCTAATTTATTTATCATCGTTTTTTTCTGGTATAAAATTAAAGACAGTTATTTCTGATGGAGCAAAAATCCGCATCGGTGGTCCCCAATAACGTGTACCTCGCGAAACATACATTTTTACGCCGTTTTCATCATAGAATCCAGCCAAATGACCATCATTATTTTGCTTAGCTAAGTAGTGAAACGGGTAAATCTGCCCTCCATGTGTGTGCGCTGATAATTGCAAATCTACATTCTCTTTCGTTATACCTTCAGCAATTTTCGGAGTATGAGATAACATTATTACATAATCATCTTTCTGAGCACCATATAAAGCATTCTCAAGTTTAACCCTCATTCCAGCATTCCCTGCTGTATTTATGTCTGGTATTCCTGTTATGAAAATATCACTATTCTCCAGTTTTACACCTGTATTATTTAGAAAGATAAACCCCATTTGAGCAAACGTCAAACTCCAATTAAATGCGCCATTATAAAACTCATGATTTCCCAATACAAAATACGTTCCTTTAGGTGCTTTCAATGCTTTGAGTTCTTCCATTTGTTTATATAGCTTTGCTGATGTATTGTCGATTAAATCTCCGACCATAACGATTGTATCAGGCTTGAGTTGATTAATTCGATTAACCATATTTTTTATTTTTATTGGCGATACATCTTCATCAATATGCAAATCAGAAATCATCACCATCTTTAGCGGTGTTTTTATTTTTGCTGAAACAATGTCATGAGTTACAATCTTTGCCGGCTTCTCTGCTTCATAGAGGCCATATATGCTCAGTAATAGGCAAACAATAAAAGTAATTATATTGAGTGTCTGCAAATGTGCAGGATCTTTCATCTCTGCTAGAGAAGTATGACGAATAACATCCCACATACCCCAAATTAGATCTCTTAAAATTGTTATTAAAAAGAGTATAAAAACAAAACCGAACAGAAAATATAATGTTTTAGGCAAATATGCCATGTATTCATTCAGCTCATAATGTCTTAACTTGAAACATATTATCGGAGCAGTAATGCTGACTATTAAAAATAAAATAAAAACCAACCTGACATACCACGGATAAATACCATAACCAAGATATGTTTTGTATAAAATAGCCACCATTGACAATGCAACAATGGAAAAAGCAATAATAACAGGCATTATCTCTCCTTATTTCAGAATTATGCTTCTGCAGCTGTTTTGCGTGATGCGGCAGTACGTTTACGATAAACTCGTTTAGGTTTTGTTGTTTCTGTCTTATCTGTTTCTTCCTTTATTTCTACAACTTGAAAAGTTTTTACCGTTTCATTTGCCGGCAGCGTTTCAACATATCCGTTTGGCGCACTTACCGCTTCAATCGGTACATTTCTTTCTTCTTCAGGCGTTGTCTCTGCTACCGTTTCTTCCGCTACTGTATTTTCAGAATCTGAATTACTGTTTTCTTCCGTTTTATTTTGGTTATCATAACGCGTTTGACGACGTTCGTTAATATCAGTTACAATTTTCCGATAATGTTCAGCATATTGGCGATAAATTTCCATTTCCACATAGTTTCCACACCCCTGTGCTTCTTTAGCTAAATCATTATAGCGACGAATTAAATCCAAAGCTGTTCCACTGATTTTCCCAGCAATACTTACACTATCAAATTTATAATTTAGGGTATAACCACTATTATTGTTATTCCCATTACGAAATCTATTATTCTGTTTTTTCATCTATTCCTACTTCAAGGGAGATCTTAAACCCTATACATTATTACATAAAAAAAGGAAAAAAGGTACATTTATATATCTCTTTGTACCAAATACACTCTTATAATAACTATTCTATTTTTTTTTGCAATATTTTTTTACAAATTATTGACTATTTTTGTAAAATAACACATCTGTCTATACCGCCCAAATCTTTTTTTACGGCTATAAATTTGAATCCTTGCTTAATAAATATATTCTTTACGGCTTCTGCTTGATTATAACCGACCTCCAACAAAATATAACCTTTATCTTTTAGAAAATCCGATGTTTTTCGGGCAATATCTCGATAGCATTGCAACCCATCTTCTCCACCATCTAATGCCAGCAAAGGATCATAGTCTTTCACATCTTTTGATAAATTTTCTATTTCTGCTTTAGAGATATATGGCGGATTGGAAACAACCATATCAACATTTGATAATACTAAATTATTCCAATCTTTATTTATAAAACGTACAGCCTTTGTAATACCGATTTCTCGTGCATTTTCCTCTGCAATCTTAATTGCTTTGAGTGAAATATCAACGCCAATTCCCTGACAATATGGTCGTTCTTTTATGATTGAGAGCAATATACACCCTGTTCCTGTTCCCAAGTCTAAGATGCAATATGACTTATTATCTTCAATCAGTTTTAAAGCATTCTCCACCAATACTTCCGTATCCGGTCTTGGTGAGAGCACATTGCACGAAACTTTAAAAGTAGATTTATAAAATTCTTTTTTCCCGATAATTTTATCCAGTGGTTCATGATTTTGGCGTCTCCTTAATGCTTCTGCTATTTTTTCTTTTTCTTCTGGTGTAATTAACGGGTAATTCGGTGCAAAAAATTTTAATATTATATTAGTTTCCAAACGCGGAGAAGGTATCGCTGCTTGAATCAGTGTCGCTATTATTTCCTCTCTATACTCCATATCAGGCGGCCATTGCTTTTTTTACTTCTGCAGCTAATTTTTCAAATGCTCTCTTTTCCAACTGTCTCACCCTTTCTCGGCTAATATGAAAGTATGCCCCTAAGTCATCTAATGTGCTTGGTGTCTCTGTCAACATACGTTTTTTGATTATGTATTGCTCTCTTTCATCTAATTTCAATAAGCATTCTTTTAGTATTTGTGCTTTATATTGTCGTTCTTCTTTATTTGCTAATTTTGCTTCTATATTCTCACGGCCGTCAATTATCATATCTAATTTTTCACGACCATCTTCATCATCTCCGATATTTACATTTAAAGAACTATCCCCTCCTATGCGACAATTCATTTCTGTTACATCTTTCTCATCAACCATCAATTCATGTGCAATTTGTTTAACAACTTTAGGTTCTAACTCTCTGTTTTCATATAACCCTAACCTTGCTTTAATTCTGCTTAAATTGTAAAACAATTTTTTTTGCGCAGCTACTGTTCCTATCTTAACTAATGACCATGAACGTAATATATAGTCGTTAATTGCTGCTTTTATCCACCATATTGCGTATGTAGCTAAGCGTACTTTTTTATTTCTGTCAAATTTCTTTACAGCTTGCATCAAACCCAAATTTGCCTCAGATATAACATCAGACATCGGCAATCCATATCGCCTATAGGTTAAAGCTATTTTTGCAGCCAATCGTAAATGTGAAGTGATTAACTTCTGTGCAGAGGCAAGATCTCCTTTGGTTTGAAAATCTAAAATTAACTGTTTCTCCTCTGCTTCCGTTAATACAGGAAAGCGTTTAATTTGCTCTAAATAGGAATATATTCCATTTTCCTCAACTACCATCGGTAATTGAGGTTTATTGGAGACAATAACTAAATTCCTATTATCACTCATTTTTACTTACCTGTCTTTTGATTAAGTTCTAATTAGTAAAAACAAAGCCCGTATTTTTGTTTTCATCTTTGTTAGGTGTTAAATTAACCAAATCTATTTTAAATATACCTATCTCTTTAGGGTATATAATCATATACATTTTTCCGGCAAATTTATTTTCACTTTGATTTTTACATACACGAATATTTTCCTCTAGAATCCCCTTATTAACCTTTATATCGGCAAGTATATCCGATACCGGTCTGGCTTGAGCTGTTTTATAATCAGCTATATTAACCTCTCTAAATTGATTTAAATTATGTAAAATGAAATGTCTATATCTCCTATAGAGGTTTCCTTCATTTTTAGAATTAGCAAAATAAGATGAGATGTAATCTTTGGTTAGCTCAAGTAGTTGTTCATTGTCGCAGGTAGGTAAATTTATCTTTTGTATCGGAAAATTCTTCTCTACAGTTAATTCTACCTGTTGAGATGGAATATTTATCTCGAGTTTTTCTTCTTCTGATAAAGAGGTTCCAACTTCAGTATCATCAGTTTTTATTTGCGCATCGCCTTGTGCATTTTCTTGCTTTTCCGTGACAGCTTGAGTCTCAGAAGTTATACTTTCTTCTGCCACTGTTTCAGAAGAAAAATTCAGCAAAAAAAATAGCAACAGAATTAGAATTCTCTTCATTTTTTATCCTTAGAAGTTAAGTGATTTCGGTGTTCTTGGAAAAGGAATAACATCACGAATATTAGCTATTCCCGTCACTAACATCATCATACGCTCAAACCCTAAACCAAATCCGGCATGAGGAACCGAGCCGTATTTACGTGAATCGAGATACCAAGAATAATCATCTTCATTCATCCCCAGCTCTTTTATGCGTTGCTTTAGGACTTCATAGCGTTCTTCACGCTGAGAACCGCCAATCAGTTCACCTATTCTCGGCACTAAGACATCCATTGCCGCAACCGTTTTACCATCATCATTCATCCGCATATAAAATGCTTTAATTTCTTTAGGATAATTCGTTACTATTACCGGACGCTTAAAATGTTCCTCTGCTAAATAGCGTTCATGTTCCGTTTGCATATCAATTCCATATTCAGGCGCATATTCAAAAGTTTTTCCCGATTTTTTCATTATATCGATAGCTTCTGTATAAGTGATGCGAGCAAAATCATTATTTTTAATATTGTTTAATGTATCTAATAATGTCGGATCAACAAACTTAGCAAACAATTCTATATCTTCAGCGCAGTGTTCCATTACATACGAAATACAATAGCGCACCATGTCCTCAGCCAAATCCATATTGTCGTGTAAATCAGCAAAGGCAATTTCAGGTTCTATCATCCAAAATTCTGCGGCATGCCGTGCCGTATTGGAATTTTCTGCTCTAAATGTCGGTCCGAAAGTATAAATATCGCCTAAAGCGCAAGAATACATTTCCCCATTTAATTGACCAGATACCGTCAAATGTGCCGGCTTACAAAAAAAATCTTGGCGATAATCAACTTCTCCATTCGGTAATTTAGGTAAATTTTTCATATCAAGAGTCGTCACTTGGAACATTTCACCTGCTCCTTCACAATCAGAACCGGTTATAATCGGGGTATGCACATAGAAAAAGCCTCTTTCTTGGAAAAATTTGTGAATTGCATATGAAAGTACAGAACGAACCCTGAATGCCGCACTATATTTATTTGAACGCGGACGAAGATGAGCAATCGTGCGCAAATATTCATCCGTATGGCGTTTCTTTTGGATTGGAAAGTCATCTGGAGCGATACTGTATATCTCTATGTTTTCTGCGACCAATTCATATTTTTGATTTCCTCCTTGAGACTCGACCAATGCTCCAGTTACAGCAATTGATGTCCCCGTTGAAAGAGTTTTGATTATATTATAGTTAGGGAGATTATTTTTTACTATTATTTGTAGATTTTTAAGACAAGAACCATCATTGAGCTCAATAAAAGAAAAATCTTTTGCATCCCGTCTTGTACGAATCCATCCTTTTGCCAACACTTCATCTTGTGTTCTTTCTGATTTTAACAAATCAACGATTTTCGTTCTTTTTAGCATTTCAAATCAATCCCTTTTAATTATTTCTGTAAAACGCAGAGGAGTTTAAGTCTTTTTGTTTTAAATGTAAATACCTTTTGTTATAGTAGATAAGAATTGTTGTCAAATTATCTCTGTTTCAAATTGTTCCAATAGTCTTTCAGTAACTTCATGCTTTTGTTGTTTTTTATCTGCCACTGTTCATTTTCTGTTTTTAATTTACAAATTTTAAGAAAAATATAAAAAACTCTTGCAAAATAAATATTTTATGTTTATAAACACAACGAATTCGGCAATGGTGCCGATTCATAATTCACACGCAGGCTTGGCGTCAGCTTTGAAATTCGAGGTGGTACGCTCCGGTGCTTAAAGTGATTTGAGCTATCCGCCTGCGGAGGTTTAACCGGAAAATAAGGAAAATAAATATGTCATTACCAACTTTTACTTTACGTCAGCTTGTTGAGGCAGGCGTACACTTTGGACACCACGCTCGTCGTTGGAATCCGCAAATGGCTCCGTATATCTACGGAAAAAAAGATAATGTTCACATTATAGATTTGCAAAAAACTTATCCGATGCTTTATACTGCGTTGGCTGTTGCTCGCGATGTTGCAGCTAAGGGCGGTAAAGTGTTGTTTGTTGCAACTAAGCGCCAAGCACAAGAAATTGTTAAAGAGAGCGCTGAAAGATGTGGACAATATTATGTTAACTATCGTTGGCTCGGCGGTATGCTTACCAACTGGAAGACTGTTAATCGTTCTATCAACCGTCTTGTTAAATTAAATGAGATGGAAGAAAAGAATGCTTATGATGGCTACACAAAAAAAGAAATGCTCAATATAAAGAAGGAGCAAGGAAAATTGGCTCTCTCTTTAGACGGTATTAAAAATATGGGTGGTCAGCCGGATTTGTTATTTGTAATAGATACACCAAAGGAATCATTAGCAATCAAAGAAGCTAAAAAATTAGGTATTCCTGTAATCGGTATCACTGATACAAATGCAAATCCAAATGATGTCGATTATCCGGTTCCGGGCAATGATGATGCCATTAGAGCAATCCAACTTTATTGCGAACTCGTTTCTTCTGCAATTTTGGATGGTATGCAACAAGAGGTTGCTGCTCAAGGTGTTAAAGTTGAAGAGACGGAAGAGTCTCTCGACAATGTAGAAAATGCTTAATTTAAAGCAAAAGTTATAAAGGCGGTGGTAGATGCCGCCGCCGTTTTTTTTACTAATATCAATATAAGGGGATGAAATAATGGCTGAAATTACCGCCGCAATGGTAAAAAGTTTAAGAGAAACCTCCGGTGCCGGTATGTTAGACTGCAAGAAGGCATTGGTTGAAACTAATGGCAATATGGAAGAAGCAATTGACTGGTTACGCAAAAAAGGACTGGCATCTGCAGCCAAAAAAGCAAGTCGTATTGCCGCCGAAGGTTTGGTTTCTGTTTATGTTGAAGGCAATGCCGGTGCAGTTGTTGAAGTTAATTCTGAAACTGACTTTGTTGCTAAAAATGAAATATTCCAAGATTATGTTGAAAATTCTGCAAAGGCAGCATTAGCCGTTAAAGGCGATATTGAATCTTTGAAATCTTTCGTATGTCCGGTGACAGGAAAAGAAATGGGCACAATTTTAACTGATATGATTGCAAAAATCGGTGAGAATATGAACTTACGTCGTTCCGCATATTTAAGTGCCGAGAACGGTATTGTATGTTCATATATGCATAATGCAGCACGTCCAAATGTTGGTAAAATTGGTGTTTTAGTAGCTTTAAACGGCAATGCTGATAAAGCCAAAATGCAAGAATTGGGTAAACACATCGCTATGCATATTGCAGCAGCCGCACCGATTGCTCAAACAATTGCCGAAGTTCCGGCTGACGCAGTTGCTCGTGAAAAGGCTATTTTCTCAGAACAAGCTTTGGCTTCCGGAAAACCGGCAAACATTGTTGAGAAAATGGTTGAAGGGCGTATTCGTAAGTACTACGAAGAAGTTGTTTTAGAAGAACAAGCTTATATTATGGATCCTGATAAAAAAGTTAAAGATATAATTGCTGATTTTTCTAAAGAAAATGGTACAGAGGTTAAGCTAGGTGGCTTTGTTTGCTTTAAGTTGGGTGAAGGCTTACAAAAACGTGAGGAAGATTTTGCATCTGAAGTAGCTGCTCAATTAGGTAAATCTGCATAATCAATATAACTTAACAATAAAAAAGGTGGCTATGGCCGCCTTTTTTATTATAAAGAAAATATCTGAGATAATTCAAAGCATAAAACGTAATAGACAAACAAGATAAACATAAACAATAAAGGCAAGAGCTTTATAAAGTACTGCAAAGACTGTCACAGAAGCTCCTAATATAAAAGTGTGCACAACTATAGCTGTAATAATAGCTAAGCCCAACATAATAAGCCAATAGTATTTGACTTTTCTGAGCAATAAAGCAAGAGTAATAGCAGTAAGAACAATATAAATATTTTGCATTTGAGTAAAAATTGCATTAACTTCTTTGGTAATCGGTGTGAAACGGCAAATATATGAGGCCAAGATGGCAATCATTGCCACGATAAATATTATAAAACAAGTTTTTTTTGACACGATGCGTTCTCCTTATAATTTAATTTGCATTTTCATTCATATTTGTAGCAACATTATCTGTTGATGGCTTTTTATAAACAAAATATTTTTCCGGTACACCCCATAAAGAAGATTGAACAGATTTAATTTCTTCTAAGTGTTTCAATGGAAACATTTCAGAGATAACAATGCAACTGTCTTTAATTTCTTTAGATAATTTTTTACCTAAAGGTTCACCGGTTACTTTTAACACATAGCACATAATCAAATCCATATCTGCATGTGATTCTTTCATATAATCACCTTTAACGAAACGAATATTTTTAAGACCGGCTAATTTTGCTTTAATTTTTCCCATAGTAAGAGGAACAGAATCCCATTCCAAACCGATAAATTCATGATTAGGAAACTCTTTAGCAAGCGGCAACAGCAAAGCTCCGCTACCACAACCTAAATCAGTAACTTTAAAAGGCATTTTAGCTTTTTTCAAGATAGCGCGTGCTTCATCTAAAATATCTTCTTTTAGCTTACCATAGCTTGAAACAAAAGGTCCATATTTACCGCAACCGCAGCGAATGAAAGAGTAAAATTGATAAAAGAGAAAAATGGCTGCCGCAAAAAATAAAAGACAAGCTAAAATCAGCATCAAGTTTGTAAACATAATTTATTCCCCATATACAAAAAAGTTGCTAAAAAAACAATATATGGTACATATATCTTAAATTGTTTAATAAAATATTTAAGGAAGAGAAATGACAAGAATTTATAAGCGCATAACATTTTTAACCGGAGCAGGAATTTCTGCAGAGTCCGGATTAGCAACATTTCGTAGCGAAGATGGCTTATGGAATAATCATCGGGTTGAAGATGTTGCAACAATTGACGCATATTATAAAAATCCAGATTATGTCCATGACTTCTATAATAATATGAAACAAGAACTATGGGATGCAAAACCGAACAAGGGACATCTTGCCATTACAAAGTTGCAACAAGAATATCCAGCAGAAATCAATGTCATTACTCAAAATATAGATACATTGCATGAAAAAGCCAAAAGCAAAAATATATATCACATTCACGGACAAATAAATCAAGCAGTATGCATGAATTGTGGGCATGTTATTGAAACATGGGGAGACGTAACGAGTGAAACGATATGTGAACAATGTGGTACAATGGCAACAATGAAACCTAATATCGTTTTTTTTGGAGAAAATTTACTTTACATGGAGCAAGTAGAAAAACTTTTACGAACATCTGATTTATTTGTTTCGGTGGGAACGTCTGGAGTTGTATATCCTGCTGCCAGCTTTGTGCAAACAGCAAAATACTATGGAGCGGATACAATAGAGTTCAACTTGGAACCGACATCAAATAATCTTTATTTTGATAAGCATATCATGGGAAGAGCCGGAGATACGCTTCCGAAGTTTGTAGAAAAACTTTTGCAAAATATTAATGTTAATAAGTAGATACCAAAGGCAATTTAAACCTTTGGTATCCGGAAAACTTATGCTCATGACAGCAAAAAATCACTGTCCGTATTTTTATATTCATGCTTTAGCTTATTGCGGAATGATACGCGAAGGATTACCATATAAAACCAAACAGCGTTGACCGACCATAAGTGGTTGAGAATTACCTTGAGTAATACTGATAGCTTGTCCGTTATCTAACTTAACAATATATTCTAACCCTTTTTGTGAAGATAAACCTTTTTGGGTAGCACTACCGACTAAACCACCAAGTAAGGCACCGCCGATAGCTCCTAATGTGTTTGCACTTCTCCCATGACCAATTGTAGAACCGGCCACACCACCAGCTATACCACCGAGAACTGTTCCGGCACTGGTATCGCCGCTATCGACAGATACCGGACGAACACTCAAAACAGTACACTGTGCTACAGTAGAAACTTTACCTGTTGCACTTGTTGTATAGTGGTCAGAATTAATGTTATCGGCACAAGCGCACAACAACAATATTGCGCAGACACTACTTAATAACTTTTTTGACATATTTTATCTCCTATTAATTGTTCTTGGGAATAATGTAACGCATAAAATTTTAATGTCAAGAGCAACACAAATGGAGTAAATAGCAGTATATGGAAAAACTATTTTTAAGAGTAAAGTTCACTAAAATAATCTTTCAATACAGTTTCTGCTTTTTTAATAGATTACTTACTAAAAATTTCAACTACTTTCTCATAAAATCATCGTCGCTTTGCCTTAGCATAATTATATTATCGTTATTTTCCTGTTAAAACATATGTTATTTTGCTTGTTTGATTGCTTTTTATTTTATATACTTTCGTCATTAGTAAATTAAGAAACAAGATGAGGCATAATGAGCGATTTATTTGAAAACTCTGCGGCTATACAAACAAAAGAAGAATATTCGGCGCAAGATATCGAAGTTTTAGAAGGTTTAGAGCCAGTTCGTCATCGACCAGGCATGTATATCGGCGGAACAGATGAGCAAGCGCTTCACCATTTGGTTGCTGAAATTTTAGACAACTCTATGGATGAGGCCGTTGCCGGTTTTGCTAACCGTATCGAGATTTCTGTTAATGCTGACTTATCTGTTACAATTGCTGATAACGGACGAGGTATTCCGATTGATTATCACCCTAAATACCCTAACAAATCTGCTCTTGAAGTTATTTTTACAACACTTCATTCCGGTGGTAAATTCGGTGGAGATGTTTATAAAGTTTCCGGAGGTTTGCATGGTGTCGGTTCATCTGTTGTAAATGCTTTGTCAAAAAAGCTTGTTGTTGAGGTCGCTCGCGACAAAAAGCTATATAGACAAGAATATTCTCGCGGTATTCCTGTTACTTCTTTAGAACTTGTTGGTAATGCGCCGAATCGTCGTGGAACAAGCATCACATTTTTGCCTGATGAAGAAATATTCGGCTCCGATAATCAATTTGTACCGGCTAAAATATATCGTATGGCTCGTTCAAAAGCTTTCTTGTTTAAAGGAATTAAGATTTTTTGGAAATGTGTACCGGAGCTTATAAAAGAAGGTGATAACATTCCGACTGAAACAGAATTTAATTTTCCTAATGGTTTATTAGACTTTCTTAATTATCAAATCGGTACCCGCGGAACGATTAATCGTATACCTTTTTCCGGTGAGGCTGATTTATCCGGTAATGAAGGAAAAGTAGAATGGGCTATCAGTTGGCCAGAAGATGAAAAAGGATTTTGTAATTCATATTGCAATACCGTCATCACACCACAAGGCGGCACCCATGAACAAGGTTTCCGAACAGCTTTAATCAAAGGACTTAAAGAGTATGCTGATATGGCTAATATAAAAAAAATTGCCAATGTTGTGACAGAAGACTTTTTAAGTGATGCTGCTATTATGCTCTCCGTATTTATTCGTGATCCGCAATTTCAAGGGCAAACAAAAGATAAATTGACATCAATCAAAGCCGCTTATTTGGTTGAAAAGGCCGTTAAAGACTCTTTTGACCATTGGCTTTCTTCTGATAAAGAAAATGCTGAAGCTCTTATTTCTTATGTCATTGACAGAGCTGAACTTCGGAAAAAACGTAAAGAAGAAAAGGTGCAGAATCGTAAATCTCCAACCAAAAAGTTGCGTTTACCGGGAAAGCTGGCTGATTGTTCTAAAGCTGCGGCTGATGATACAGAAATTTTTATTGTTGAGGGAGATTCAGCCGGTGGTTCTGCAAAGCAAGGACGAGACAGAATGACGCAAGCTATTCTGCCTTTACGCGGTAAAATTCTTAATGTTGCCAGCGCCAGTTTAGATAAAATCACCCAAAACCAAGAAATCAAAGACATGATTGAAGCGCTTGGTTGCGGCACAAAAGATAATTATAAAGAAGAGAACCTTCGGTATGAGAAAATTATTATCATGACCGATGCTGATGTTGACGGGGCACATATTACCTCACTTTTAATGACTTTTTTCTACCAATATATGCCAAAACTTATTGAAAACGGACATTTGTTTATTGCCACCCCTCCTCTGTATAAAATCATTTTCGGCGGTAAGAATTATTACGCTTTAGATGATGAGGAAAAGGATAAAGTTTTAGCAAAAGCGAAAGCTAATCAAAAACCTGAAATAAGTCGGTTTAAAGGCTTAGGAGAAATGAGTGCCATTCAGCTAAAAGAAACCACAATGGATAAGAACAATCGCGTTTTGTTGCGTGTTACAATTCCAACAACTAACACTGAAGAGGCTCGTGATGAGGCTTTTGAAACAAGACGCCAAGTCGAGCGATTGATGGGAAAAGATCCAGAGCAACGTTTTAAATTTATCATAGAACGGGCAAAATTTGCTGAAGATTTAGATATTTAGTCTTAAGAACAGGATTTGGAGTTTAACCTATTAACTTTCTGTTAATTTTTGTTAATAAACAAGAAAGCTAGATTTACAATAATATATATTCAGGTTAAAGTTACTGCAACGGTTTGTATTTAAATACAGGCAAGAGTTTCGTTGCACGCAAAATATTTTGAAGATGAGACTGATATGAAAAAAAGTATATATTTATTGCTAGTTTTGATTGTGTTGAGTTTAGGAACAACTGCAAATGCAGAGACAAGGAGACGAACAGTTTATATGTCTAACTCGTCAGGACAAATGCAGCCTACAGGTACTTCGATACAACCAGTCAGTGCCGTAGCAAATAGCGGTGCGGCAACAGTAATTAAGCGTACCGGAACCAGATTGGTGCACCAGCAAAAATTAACAACAGATTTGTTATATAATTGGGCAAAAAGCGGTAATAACACACAGCTACAAAATTATCAGAAATATTTAAATATGCGAAATGAAGATGGCAAAACAGCTCTTTGTCTGGCGCAAGAAGCAAGAGATACTGTAGCCTATCGTCGTTTATTATATTGGGGAGCAGATAAAGATCAGTCTTGTAAATGTTCAGACAAGCCATGTGCATTATGGGTAAACAATAATTCTAATCTAGCTTTATGGGGAATTATAGGCGTAGGCGCGGCTGTTGGCGCCTATACGCTTTTAGACGGCGACAAACATAAATGTAATATAAAAAATTACAAATTAAATTTGTGTCCTGATCATGGTTATTGTAAATTGTGTTCGTATAAATTCAAATTGACAAGCTGTGATGAAAATTGGCAGATGAATGCGGATGAAACAGAGTGTGTTCCTGTTGCTTGTAAGACAAATTATTCATCATCAATAAAGAGTGCAGCGGATTGCGGTACAGCCGGAGAGTTAGGGTGGCGCATTATACAAGATACGGAACAAGCGTACAGCGGTGATGAGGCATGCTATAGATGCGAAAAATTAGATTGTAACAGCGGATATACATCATCCATACAAGAAGTAACACAATGCCCGACGACAGGTGATTCCGGATATGAAATGGAGCAAGACACAACGCGATATGAAGGAGATACGCCGTGTAACAAGTGTGTTCCTGATGGCTGTGAAAACAATGGTGAGACAAGTTATCCAGATGCAGAGTCGTGCCCAACATATACATATTTAAAGAAAACGAGTTTTGAAGTAACGGACTATGATGGCGATAATGTATGCGGTTTATGTCATTATGATTGTAATGAGATGGACGAAGCATATGTGTTAGGTAAGTGTCCTGAAGGGAAGTTATGTCGCCAAGCAGAAATAAATGCATCAAACGGATCTACTGTAACATGTGAGGTAGTATATGACAATGACTGTTCTGATTATCCGTATGAAGAAAGGTGCCCGACGGGAATGCATGAAACAGAGCGTTGCACAGATCAAAAAGGCTTACATTTGGATTGTGAGCCGGATGACTGTAGTGCCTATCCAAGTCCGACATGTGAAATAACCGGTTTTGAAGAAAAAGATAATTGTGTAACATCAAGCGATGGTAACACGACAACTACAACTTATCAATGTCAATGTAAAGCTATTGAAGGATGGACAACAACAACATGTCGAGTTGGACATATCTGCCGAGAAAGTACAGAGGCAGGCATAATATGCTATAAAGAAGAAGAGTGCGATGAGAATAGTGGCTATTATGCTGAATATCAAAAATGTAAAGAACATTATGTCGGCTATGATTGTGTATTAGACGTAGATTCAGAGTGTTACATTAAGGATGAAGAATTGGAGTGCGATATAACAGATGGTTATAGCACACAATATCAAAGTGTAGCGGATTGCGGTGCAGAAGGCGGTATCGGTTACACTTATACTTTCAAAGGCTATTCAGGACCATTAAAATGTGGTAAATGTACCCCAAAGATTTGTACTGATTATGATGCAAATTATATAACGCAAGCACAATGTACAGCTAAGGGTGCAGGCTATACATGGACAAACAAAAATGTTTATGCCGGTGATACGGAATGCGGTGAATGTACACCGAAAGTATGTACTGATTATGATGCAGCGGGAGTAAAAAGAGTTGAAGAATGCGTTAACACATATCCGCATCTAAAGGTTACGATTAATACGTCAAATGTTATCGGAATGGCCGGTGATGATAATTGCTATAAATGCGAATACGATTGTAAAGATGAGTATTATAAGACTAGTAGTTCATGTACATCAGGCAATTATACCTGTACTTCTGCAACAGAGAACGGGATAGAATGTTGGTGGCATACAGGGTGTCCATCAACACATCCGAGTGATCAACCATGTCCGACGACACAAGGAAAACAAGTATTAGTAAATGAAGAAAGTATTCAGTCTGATGTTGGCATCTGCTACAAGTGTGAATATGCTTGTGATACAAATGACTACCCGCATTTAAATACCTGTCCGACAAATCTCAAAGAGGCTGATCGATGTGAAGATGGCACAGGCAATCATTTAAAATGTATTTGTGATGAAAGTAAAGGCTATTATGCAGATCAAGAGGTGTGTCAAAATACTGAAACAGTAACTACTTGCAATAAAGATAATGCGACAGATTGTTACTATCCGATTTGTAATGCAGATGAACAAACTTCACAATGTGCTACCAGAACAGGTATGAAATTAACTGAGACATCGCGTACTTTAACCAATGACACACCGTGTTATACTTGTACATACGCGTGTGATCCAGATCAAGATCGTTTTCCAAACACAACCGAAGGTATAGCGGCATGTAAAGCTAAATACCCGAGCAAAGTTTGTGAAAACACGGAAACTGATACCGGATGTATTATTCCTGGTGAAGAAACAGCCTGCCCTGATGAAACATACGAGGATTGTACAGATCATATTATGCTTATAACGAATAAACATTATGATAGCACAATCAATGAGGGTACGTCAGCTGAAAAAAAGTGTTACACTTGCTCTTATGACTGTAATCAAGCATTAGGATTTGAAGAAGATGATGGTAGTATTCAGGATGGTTATTCTTTTACACAGAAGGATAAGACCTGCGTGATAAAAGATGATTGTTCTATTTTGACAAATGGGTATCCAAGCCCCAGTTGGTTCTCTGATGAAGGTTTAGCTATTCAAAATGGTCATTGTAATGGTACAATTAACATTGAGCACAATGGTCAGACTTGTTATCATTGCAAATGTGATGTTGCAAGCGGATGGTATTCGGAAGAGGATATTCAATCTAAGATATCCTGCGAAATATCTACATATTCTTCGACTATAGATGTTTTGGGCTGCTACAAAATTAATTTCGCTCCTTGCCCGGATGGACAGTATACAGAGGCGCAATGTGCACAACAAGGTTATGGTTTTAGTAGTGGAACAGATAAAGTATGTATTGTAAGTTCAGATGGAAGTGCTAGCGAAAGTTTTTGTGGCACATGTTCTGAGATTGAAATCAATTGTTCTCAATATTCAACAAACAATCGTACTTATGTCAATTCCACTCAAAGTTGTCCAGCTATGTTTAGAAAGAAGGCCTCCACTATTTATGATGGCTGCTACTTTTGTGAGATTATACCTTCTTGCGGTGATACTGGCTATGCCTCAACAGTTCCAGTACAGCAGTGTAACGACAGTTTACAAGCTCTAACCAGTAGTAGCAAAACAAGAACTTTTGAGTACTATGAATCTGAAACAGCTACAAAAACTAAGACTTTAACGTGTATGACATGTCTATATGATTGTAAAGAAGGTTGGACTAAATTAGCTCCAGGAGAAACTGTTCCGGAAGGCTCTGAGTCTGTTTCTTATGCAGATCTTAACCTATCTACCGAGGGAACGATAACATGCTATCGACCGTCTACAGGTGATGATTGTGACGTTAACCTATATCGTTATGTTGGCAGTTGCCCTGAAGGAACAAAAGAATATCAACGGTGCACAAAAGATAATACAGATTACTTCTTGTGTGAATGTGATAATAATTATGGTCGTCGTGGCTATTATAATGAGAGTAATATTAATACTTATAGTGGTCATTTAGTTGCATCTTCTGTCACAATATCAACTAATCTCCGTACGGGCGCTGAAGCTATTACTTGTTATGAACCGATTTGTAATACCAATAAGACTGAAAATGCTATAGCGGCTTTTTATGAAAGTATTGCTGATTGCGAAGCCGCAGTTTCTGGTCTTGGTCTTGTAACCACTACCGCTTGTCGTACTGAGGATGCTACCGGATGTATATATACGCCCGCTTGTTATTGGGGCGCTGGATCGAATTATTATTTATATAGAGATGGTTATACCTCCCATTTGGAGAAAAATATATACAAATCAAAAATTTTATGTGAATCTTTTTCTCATCGTAAGTGTGAGGAGTATGAGTATACTATTTTAGGTTCTACTTGTTATGTATCCACTGATCAGAGTACGACTTGCGATGATATCAAGGAAGACTATTCATATAGATTCAATTCAAACTATCAATATATAGCAGCAACTAGCAGTACAGCCTCGTCAGCAGATTGTGGTATAAATGAGAATGAGCAAAATGGCGGGCAGAAAACTGGAACGAAAGGATATACTTTAGGCACTTCTGCTGTTACAACAGATAATAGTTATGGACAAAAGCTTATATGCGTGGAAAATAACGAAGCTTATTATTTTTATCCGTGTATTCCAAACACATGCAGGGGTGGTTATTCTACTGTACAACCGACTTGTGATGGTGTAATAACAGAAAGTATTTATGATGACAGCCATTTTGCTGGTGATAACACCTGTTGGGCTTGTATATGTAAGACTCCTGAATATGGTAGCTCTTGTTCTACTCCATTAAATATTACTCAAGATGGCTTTGTTGTTGGTCAGCCGGTCATTAAATCAGATAGCCCGACTTGTTGTAAATATGTTATGGAGTGCTATAACTCCATACCAGAGGCAGAATATCAAGATCTTAGTGATGAAGAAAAAGCCCTGTATGATTCAGAGCCGATAACGGCTTCGGTTACAGGAACTTCTGCTCTGAAATATGAAGGTGATACAACCATAACCTGTTATGTAAAATTAAATGTTAGAACTAACTCCATGCAGCGTCCTATTTTTTCTACTGTAGAGAATATTTCTAAGATAGAACTGACTTCTTATGACGATGAGGATGTTATAGGATTGGCTTCTGTTTCAGGAAAAAATTTATTAAATACCGTTAATGAAAAAACAGGGGAAACAGGAGAGATAAATATCGTACATAATTCAACTGGGACAGCCATCGGTATGTATTTAAGCGATGCAAATGAGATGCGTAATGATGCCGGAGCCAGTATTAATATACATTCCACTAATGAAGAAAATACATCTATCGGCATGTATGCATCTACCGGCGGTACGGTATTAAATTCCGGAGATATCAATATTACCGGCTTTTCAAATAAAGCCTATGGTATTTATGGTGAAGGAGCTAACAAAATCAAAAATTCCGGCAATATCCTTGTTGCAGGAAAGAATGCATACGGTATTTATGTCGAGGATGGGACGGGTACGACTGTTACCAACACAGAAACCGGTGTGATAGATGTTCATCATGCAGAAGATGGTGAAGGCTGGGGTATATATATCAATAGTAATTCCGGAGATGCGGAAGTTAATAACTTAGGTACGATTAATATTAATGGCGAAACTAAAGATGGTACCAGTGGCATTTACTTGAATGGTGCAGAACTGCACAATGCTGGTGTAATAACTACCGCCGGCGCATTGGACCTCAATAGTTTGGGTGGCAAGATATACCTTGAAGATGGTGGTGTTTACGAAGCAGAAAGCTTAACCGGAGATTTAACTGCTGGTGTTGCATCTGTAAAAGAAGGCAATAAAGATGAATATATCATCCAAAGTGCAGTTGTTTCAGATAATGTTGAAGAATTGAATGTTCTTTCTCAGTCAGCTTTGTTTAATGCTGAATTGCGTCAAACAGAAGGAACTACCGGCTATGATGTTGTACAGACAAGACGTGACTTTACCGAAGTATCTCCAAACAGCTCAATCGGTGTATATCTTGATAAAAACTATATAGAAGGTTCAACGCCTGAATTGTATGAAGATTTGAAATCTGAAACAAATGAGAAAACATTGAACCGCAAAGTCGCTCGTGTAACCGGCGCTGATGTTCTGCCGAATATCGTAGATGAAAATATGATTGCCTTAAAGAGCTTAAACAGAGGTTTGGCTGATAATATTTTGGAACCTACAAATGATCCGTATCGAGTGGTCGCCGGTGCAGATACTGCAAGTGTTGATGCGGGAGGCAAAGGTGTATTATCCGGTTACGATATGAATGCAAGTTCAATGTGGATGTATGGAGATAAACGATTAAATAACTGGAATCGTTTAGGTTTAGGTTTAGCTTTAACCAAGATAAATACAAGTTATGATGTCGGTGCAGATCGTAAATTAGATATCATTCAGTTGTTCATCCCATATATGCATAAATTTACCGACCGTTTGCGCTTAGCGTCAATTTTAAGTGCCGGCTACGGTTTTGGTGATATGGATAGAAGTTATAAAGATGCACGTTCATCGGATTTGAAGGATATCTTTGCCGGATTCACCAATGAATTGCGTTATACAATGAATTTAGGATGCTTCGCCGAATTAGAACCAGCATTGATGTTAAATGCTTTAGGATATTATGAAGAAGGTTTGGATGAAGGTAACGCCTCTGAGGCTATTATTACCAAGAATACCAAGAACCTTTCGATTGAAGCAGGAGCCGGTTTGTTCTTAAAGAAGAAAGTATCGCTTGAGAAATTTGGTCGTTTAGGCTTTAAGATTGGTGGCGTATATTATCGTGAGTTAACTTCTCCGTATGATGGCATCAGTGCTC
The DNA here is from genome assembly GCA_045603405.1 of Alphaproteobacteria bacterium. Lineage (GTDB taxonomy): Bacteria > Pseudomonadota > Alphaproteobacteria > RF32 > CAG-239 > CAG-267. The sequence goes on from JAZUMA010000013.1 coordinate 58,120, forward strand.
ATCATAAAGGTGCTAATGGTTGGTATACAATTAATGACTATGCGCATCTTTATCAAAAAGATCGTGCTTTATTAGAAGCTGCTATTAATTATGATTATAAAGCCTTTACGCTTGAACTGAAATACAATAAGCTCATTCAAAAGAATGAACCGGAAATGCTTGATCTTGGCTTAAAATATAGATTCTAAACAAAATCTAACCTCAAAGAAGCTCGTTGGTCTTTGTCCGGCTGGCTTCTTTAGTTTAGTGAGTTTATAATTGTTTGTATTACTTCCAAAAGTTTTTAGTATTGATACTTTATTTTATGTATTTAGTCGTATGCGTAGTAATAACGTTTTTTATAATCAAAATCACACTTAACCGGTGCCACTTCCGGTTTTCTTATGTATAGCGTGTCAGAATTTTTCAATGTTTTATAGTATTTATTTATTATGTTCATATCCGGTTGATGAATGATTATATCAGTTCCTCTTTCTTTTGCATATTTATCATAGAAAGGAACAACAGTGATAATTTTAGGTTTGTAGGTTTCAATTACTCTATTAATATCCATTAACGGATGTATTCCTACTTTTGCACCTATAACATCAATTTGTCCCAATAAATTCCAATAATAATGCGGATCACGATTATACAAATTGTATATTGTTCCATCACCGTTTAAAATATAGTCACAAGGTGTTGATAATTTTACAACCTCTTTATTTAACGGCTCGTAAAATCTCCCTATCCTTTTACCTATATTCCCTTCATATATCGCCGGTTTATACATACAGCTTAAAAGCGCACCTGCTAAAATATACGATACCCATTCGTGGTGCTTGAAAATTTTTTCTTCTAAAAATACAGCAGATAGCATTGCCGCTAAATAAACCAACAAGCAGAAATAATAAGCAAATGCCGAGAAATATAACAATCTTTGCATTAGCTCAGCAATGAACAGTATACTGATTATTTTATAATATATATTTGCTTTTCTGAAACAAAAAAGAATTGATAATCCCGAACCGATTAACATCAGATACAGTTCTGTCCATACTTTTCCTATTCTACGCTCATCAAAAAGTTCCGGAATATAAAGATTAAACGTAAAATTAGACTGATACCAAATATATAAAATATTATTTGCCCATAGATAAATTACAAATCCTAAACTTAATGTTATCGGTATCATTAAGGCATATAAGAAATCAGTCACTCTAATTTTTCTGATATATAATAGGTATACTGTTATTCCGCCTAGCAAAAGTAATGTAAATATTATTTTCTGCAGAAACATAAATGAACACCAAAACAGCAAAAATGACAGACTTAACTGCCCTATTCTTTTATCTTCTAAATAAGCTAGATAGTAGTATAATCCGGCAAAAAATGTCGTTAACATAAAGTTATCAGGACGAAAATGGATAATTGATAGAAACATATAAGGTGTTAATGCAATTGCTGCTGCCATAATACCGGCAAACCTATCACTTAGAAAACGTTTTGTTATCAGGTACAAATAAAAGTAATTGATAAAAGAAATAATAATTGCACTACTTATAACCAAAGAAGTTATTGTATTATCATCTATTCCTTTGGCATGGAGACCTACAATCGGTGCAAACATATACCATAATAACGGATTATGATGCTGAAAAAAATCTTTATACGGAATAAAATTTGCATACACTAACCAAGATGAGTGAATGTGTTCTAATGTATCTCCGCCTAATGTATCTGTAAACCACGCTATGAACAAACCATATCCTAAACCTAAAATCAGATGAATAAGTAGTAAGCAACTCGGGATAATTTTACTGAGCAGATATTTATTATACATTTTGATATCCTAAGGCAAAAACACCGGCTGGCGAAAAACATTTTCCATAAACGATAAAGTAATATAACTTAAAATGAAAGCTATAAGCGGAGATGTAACCCATCCTGTCATTAATTTTAAAACTAATCCCCACTTTATGCCTTTTCCGCCTTTGGCTAAACCTATGCCAATAATTGCACCTATAACAGCTTGTGTACTAGATACTGGGACTGCCGGTAATGACGGCAAATGTAATAATTGAAGAAGCTGTTCCAGTTTATCTGATGAAAACATTATTAAAACTAATGATTGTGAAAGGATTACTATCCATGCAACAACAGGAGAAAGAGCCAACAAATTTTTGCCTATATTTTTTATTGCTTTCTGAGAATAAGTGAAAACACCGAAACAAGCAGCTACACCCCCGAGTAAAAAAAGGACTTGAATGCTATTTAAGGTATATATTTCACCTATTCTAATCGGCTTAAACTGGCAAGAATCGATAAATACACCGACAACATTGGCCATATTATTTGCTCCTAAGGCATATCCGCCTAAAGCTGTTGTTAAAATCATTCCTACACGGACTACCCAATCTTGCCATAAAATGTGTATTTTACTGTGGTGAAGTATCTTTTTTACGCTCAAATATAAACAAACCGCTATACACCCTGCTAATATCGGGCATAATATCCATGAAATACAAATTCTTAATAATGTTTCCGTGTCAGTAGAATTATTGGTATAAATATTCCAACCGACAATCCCTCCAATAATTGCCTGTGAAATGGATACACTGATACCAGATTTCAACATAACTACCACAGCCAGTGCAGAAGCTAATGATACGGAAAAAGCTGCCGGCAGAGTATTTACTTGTCCTAGATTATTTAGTGTATCTGCTGTATTCTGCCCACCTAAAACAGAACCTACTACAATGAAAAGACCGGCTATTGTGGCTGCAAAAGAAAAACGTAACATTTTTGTGCCAACAGCTGTGCCAAAAATATTTGAAGCATCATTAGCACCTAATGACCATCCTAAAAATAAACAACTTGATAAAAAAAACAAATATGTCAGCATTATCTATATTTCCCTTTTAATAGCAAAGATTAAAAGAGCATCAATACAGTCTTCGGCTAAATCGGCTATGTCTGCCACTTCTTCCACAAAAGTATTTATTTGAATTTTGCGCGCTAATTCCATATCCGAATCGAAAACTTCTTTTCTTAGTTTTGCTGATGTCTTATCACTTTGATGTTCAAGCAAATAGACTTTTTGAGAATAATCCCGCAGTGTTACCAAATCTCTAAAGAAAGCTCTGGAAGATATAGCCATATTTTCAGCGCATTCAGAAACCTGTTTTACCAATGTTTTAAATTGACTGTAGTATTCCTCTGGGATATCAGGTTGTTCTATATAGAATTTGTGAGCAACTTCATCAAATAAGTTCACGACTCTGTCTAAATTTTCAACTAGTTGTAAAATATTTCCTCGCATATCCGGAATTAAATTTTGTTCGTATAGACGACTTTCTATTTCCCGACGCAATATATCTGAATCATGCTCTATTATTTTAATTTTTTTACTGGTTTGACGGTAATTATCGCTACGATGTTCTCTTAGGTATATATCTATAGCCTCTTTAAATACCATTGCCATTTCAATAATCTTATCGTGTAGTTTATCAATACTGTGTTCCAATTCCCTCGTTCGTGTAAATAATGATATTTTAACGTTGAACATCTATCATTCCCCATATTTTATTGAATTACTCTCTTTATATTATTTATCATTTTTAAATTTACACACTTTGTCAATATTTTTTTATTTTAGGCTTGCATTTATTTTTTTATAAGCTACCTTTTAGGGGTTATATAACATTTTTTTGAGGAAAGAAATTATGAATAAAGACAATATTATCACCGTTTTGGTTTCTGTTATTGCCAGTGTTGCTTTTTCTGTTGCTTTGGCCAGTACTGTTGCCGGTAAAGCTTCAAATGTTTCTTCTGGTAATGTTCAGGATATTAATCAAGCCGTTGAAGACTACTTGATGAATAATCCGTCTAAAGTTCGTGAAGCTTTAGAATTGGCAGCAAGACAGGAACAAGAAGAGGCACAAAAACGTGTTGCTGAAAATTATAAAAATAATTGGAAAGAGTTAAGTACTGCTGATAACTCTCCTTTTGTTGGTCCTAAGGATGCAAAAATTACCATTGTTGAGTTCTTTGATTTTAATTGTGGCTACTGCAAACGTTTAGCTCCCGAACTGATGAAAGTTATCAAAGCAAATAAGGAAGTTAAATTTGTATTTAAGCCGGTTACTTTCTTAGGTTCCATCCAAACAGCTAAAGCTGCTTTGGCCGCTAACAAGCAAGGTAAATTTATTGAGGTTTACGAAGCTTTCTTAACACATAACGGGCAAGTTACAGCTGAAGTTATTGATGAAGTGATTAAAAAAGCTGGTTTAGATGTCGCAAAGACTAAAGAAATTATGGAAAGTGATGAAATCAAAAAAGCTCTTGCTGATATTACGGAACTTTCTCATAAAGTAGAGGTTCGTGGCGTTCCAACCTTGATAATTAATGGTGAAGCATTGCATGCTATTGAACAAGGACCGATTCAAAACGCTATTGATAACCTTAAGTAATGATTGTTACTTATTTCCAAGGGAGCTTTTAGCTCCCTTTTTTATTGAATATATAAAAAATTGTTGCATAAATATTACCATTTGATAAATTATCATTATTATGCAATTGATGGAGAGATTTTATGAAAAAAATACTTAATATTTTAATGATTATTTGTTTATCTGTGTTTAGCGCCTTTGTGACTGTGTTTTTATATAATCATTTTATGTTTAATCCCTCAAAGAATATTAATGTCTCAGTAGAAAGATATTTGCAGGCAAATTCTCAGAAAATTTTCGAAATGGTTACTAAAAATGAAAACTTTGGTGAAACAATTCGTCATTTCTCCGATATAAACAATGCAAAACTGATAGAAATGATTGATCAGCGTATTGCAGAAAAATCAGACATAGTTTCTGTAGAGGATGGTAAACAAGAAAAACAAAATGATACTCATGCAGAAGAGGAGACGAATAATCTTTATCGCCAGCATTGGGATAGATTAATCAATAATTCGGTTTCTCCTGCTATCGGTCCTAAAAATGCTAAAATTACAGTGATTGAATTTTTTGATTTTGCCTGTGGGCATTGTAAAGCTTTGGCGCCGATTATGTCGCAAGTTATAAAAGATAATCCGGATGTTCGTTTTATCTTCAATCCACTTTATTTTATAAGTGAACATTCTCCATATGCTGCAAAGGTTTCCCTTGTCGCCGCGCAAAAAGGAAAGTTTGCTGAAGTGTTTGACGGCATTATGACTCTTCCGGAAATCAATGAAGAAGCAATTAATCAAATTTTGGTTGATGAGGGCTTAAATGTTAAAGAAGTTAAAGAACTCATTGAAAAGAAGGAAATTCGCCGCGGACTTCAAGATATTGATTCTTTGTCGCAAGTTTTGGGAATTAATGGTGTTCCAATGCTTATCATCAATGGAGAAGCTTTCTACGGAAGAAATGTTACTGATATCCAAAAGAAAATAAACAGCTATAAATAAATTTTCTTATTTTGTCCATGTTCAAAGCCGTCTGTAGGTGTATATTCCCATCCGTTTTCGCCAATAATGCTGCCATCTGCCAATCCTATTAAATAATACATTCCTTCGTAGAGTTTTTCTAATTGCAGCTTGTCTTCATTAAATTTCCAAACAGTGCCGCCTATACGCCCAATTTCATTGTGAATACATAGCTCAGCAATGACTTCATTTACCCACCTTGTCGCGGCTACTTTGCGACATAACAGTTCGTATTGGTTGCCTTTTTTTATAAGGACCACTCTTTCATTTATATCTGCGTAGATAATTGCCGGTACGCATATTTTCACACACTGCGGTTTTTCGGTCCATGTATTTGATAAGCCATACACATCATATTCTCCATCTTTTTCTACAATAAGATAGCTTTCCGGCAATTTTTTTACCGGCGATCCATTAAGATATTTCATGTTCTTTTCAGCTTTAGGTGGCACATAAGCCTCATCTACTATAAACCTGTTAGCATTTATATTAATTATGCCGCAATCATGTAATGCGCACAAATTTACTGTACCATCTGCATTTATACCTTTTAAGAAGACAGAATCCCCTACTCCATAGTAAACTTTCTTTCCTAGCCGCTGAGGTTCATCAGATGTCGGACTAAGGTAAGACCAACAATCTTCATCTATGGGATTATACGCGAAAGAACAACTCCTGTAAAATCTGTATCCTTCTTCACCTAGACGAGTTTTTACATGTGTTTCTTTACCATTTTGTAAGATAGAAATATCTGCGCCAGAATTGCCTTTGTAATAAACGTAAATATCACATACTTGTGTCTGAAGCTTCAATCTATAACTTTCATCTGCCCCTAAGACGATTTTTAGTATAGTATAGACCAAGAATATCCCACATATACCCGAAAGAACCCATGAGTTACTTGCCTCTTGAGATGTTTTATCCGCCAGAGCTATCATACTTAAGATGATAGTAAAAAACACTAAAATCACAATCCAAGGGATTCGCGTGGACAATCTCTTCCATGCTGACGCTTCCAGTATTCTGGATAGCCGCCAAGAACAAAATTTTTCCATAATCATTTTTTTTAGTTATACAATAATTTTTTATACAATAATTTTTTATCTCGTTGATGTTAACTACCAAAAAATATTTTGTCAACCTTATTTTTGAAGCATGGAAATCCTTCCTGATGTTTATTCTATTTATATTTTGGCAATTATCGTCATAAAAGAAAATACTGTCTTTTATTTCATTTTTTCTAGGCCTTTAATATATATTAGCAATCTTCTTTTATACTATAATAACTAAAAAATAATACAAGACAATTGTATTTATCTGATTTATGATGATCAATATAACAAAGGAAAAGACTAGAGATGAGTAAGCTATTTTCTGCAACCCCTTTAACGATGTATAATATTGCTGCCTTTCTACGGTCGCAGATTTTTTTGTTGCCGGTTTTGTTATTTTTTTATCAAGAGAACGGCCTTTCTGTCGGAGATTTCTATCTGATACAAGGATTAATTGTCTTTTTTGCTTTTTTATTTGAAATTCCGGCAGGTTATTTGGGCGATATATTTCCAAGGAAATATATTTTAATCACCGCTTACTCTTTGTTCTTGGGACGCTTATTTTTGTGGATTTTTTTTCGCGGCTTTGAAATAATTCTATTGGGCGAATTTCTTTATGCTTGTTCTAAAGCCTGCTTTGATTCTGTTTCTTCGTCTTTTATATATGACATATTGAAAAAGAATAATGAAGAAAGTAAGATGGTAAAAGCTTATTCAAATTTTAATGCAGCTATGTATATCGGAACAGGAATCGCAGCTCTATTAGGTGCTGGTCTATATGAAAAATTCGGTTCTCAGGTTCTGCTTAAGGCTGAATTTATTATTTATTCCGCCGCAGTTATATTACTTTCTTTGTTGCCTAACGCTCATATTCCGCAACCACAAACGATTATTAGTTTTAATGAACGTTTACAAAAATTTTGGGTCGCCGTCAGATATATCTTAAAATCAAAAAAATATAAGTATTTAGTTTTGTTTTCCGGATTTATGGTTGGCATATCTCACTTTTTCTTCTGGAGTTTTCAACCATTAATGAAAAGTTCAGGAATCAACCCCAAAGTATCTTTGACTGACTTTGCTGATAATATCGGATGGGATGCACGACTTTTCGGTGATACTATATGGAATTATTTAGTAGAACTGGATTGGCTGGACTACATCAAGATTATGGGGATTGTTGTATTTATAAATAATATTTTACGTTCTACTTTCAGTTATTATGCCGCTGCAGTTGCCAAGAAAATTTCACTTTTTACTTTAGGATGCTGTTCATTTGTTATGGAAATCTGCGGTTGTTTATTTTCTTTTGTACTGCTAAAATTTGGTATTATTACACCGGCACAATGTTTGTTATTTATTATTTTTCTATGCGTATGCATTGGTGTTCAGCTTATGTTTACCATCACTCATATTAGCCGTTTGCATCGTCTTATTAATCCTAAAATCAGATCTCTTTCGTCTTCTGTTAATATGATGACCGGCCGCTTGATGACTGCTCTGATGCTTATGTCCCCCAAGTTCCTGCTTAAACATGAGGAAGGAATAAATCATATTCAGGTTATTGATATTTTCTGGATTTATGCGCTTATCTTTATTCCGATAGGTATTTATTTTATTGTCAAAATCTATAAATGTAACGTTAAATCAACTCATTCCTTAATGCAGGTTGCAGCCGAAACGAGGCATTGATGAAAAAGTACCCCTGTTCGCTCTGCTTTCTTTTCTGCATATGGACTTCGCTCGTAAGAGCTGATATTATCGGGTTAAAAATTTCTGCTGCACAAGATTGGTTAACATGGGGAGATTACATTCTCGGTCAAGATTTCAAACAAGGATTTGAGAGTTTAGGTCACCAGGTGATGGATACTTATATAGGTAACCATTATAAAGATCAGACAAATCAGACAGATATTGACATTTATATGCATGGTTTTATCCCTTTTAATCCATCGCATTCTCCTAAAAAGAAAAATATATTGTATCTTTATTATCCGTTGGAAACATCTCATATGGAAAAATACTATAATTTAGAGAATGTTACAGAACCGGATTGGTATTCTTTACAAACCGAACTATGGAATTATGATCTTATTGCCGTAGCATCACCTAGCTACCAACAACAAATTGAAAATTTTGGAATTCCCACTATTTTTGCTCCACAATTTACAAACCCTAAAAAGTTTTTTTATGAGTATGATAAAACAAAAGCTCATGATATTCTTTTTGTCGGAAGACCTGGTTATGAACGAATTAGTGCTCTTTGGGCAATTGAAAGCGGTTTTGATGTCTCACTGTATGGTGATGGTTGGCAAACTAAAGCTCCGGTAAAATATTTTAAAGGAGCATATATTGATAATAATGAGTTACACAAATACTATGCTTCGGCTAAAATTGTTTTAAATGATACACGCGAAGATATGAAAAAAGCAGGTTTTATCAGTAATCGTGTATTTGATGTTACAGCAAGCGGAGGTTTCTTGATTTCTGACTATATGCCTGAAATTGAACAATTTTATGGAGAATCTATTCCTATGTTCAAGACTAAAGAAGAACTGTCCAAACTTATTAAATATTATCTTGCACATCCCAAAGAACGCCAACAAAAAGCATCAATGGCACAAAAAATTACACTTGAGCACTTTACCAATAAAATAATTGCGGAAAAGATTTTATCAGCTCTTGCTGCCCCAAAAGTGCCTCCTGCCATATCTGATAATTCTCTTATCATAAAAGCTCCTTGGCCTCATACTGCCCATGAGGTTGGCGATTTTTGGTTGGGTAAAGATATGGAGCTCGCTTTTAAAAACAATGGTTTTGATGTACAGACTTACTACTATGAAAAAGGATTTCATCCTGATTTGTTTTACAAAAATGCCGGCAATTTGCTCTATTTACAGTTCAAGTATAATTTAACTGATTTTGAAGATGAAAATAAGTCTAAAATAATGTATCTTTACTTTCCGACTTTTATACCTAAACGTGGTAAATTTTTTAATACAAGTGATACTTTTATTCATAACACAGATGCTTATCTTAATAATGAACTTGAATATTTTGATCTTATCGCTACACCGGCTAAAGCTGTTTGGGAGAAATTAAAATATTTCGACTATACAGCAGAGTTTATTCCGCAATTTACTAATCCTCAAAAATTTCATTATGAACCCAAAAAAGAACTGCAAACAGATTTATTATTTGTAGGTTCTTGTTGGTATGATCGTCGCAGTGCTTTATATGCTGTTGATCTGGGTTATAATGTATCCGTTTACGGATTAAATTGGCATGGAAAAATTCCGGAACAATTTATTAAAGGTGATTTTATAGATAACAATATACTCAATCAATATTACAGTTCTGCTAAAATTGTTTTAAGCGATCATGCTGATGATTTGGAAAAAATGGGAATTGTCATTAATCGCTTATATGATGCCACGGCCGTCGGTGCTTTTGTTATCTCCGAATATAGCCCTTATATTAAAGAAATTTTTGGTGATACAATTCCGATGTTTAAAACAAAAGAAGAATTTAAGCATTTAGTAGATTTTTATTTAGCGCATCCGTTAGAACGACAGAAAAAGGCTGAGTTAGCACAAAAAATCACTCTAGAACATTACACTAATGATATCATCGCCAATCAGTTAAAGATTTTATTTTCTCATATCAGAAAGGGTAAAAAATGAAAAAAATATTTGTTACTTTAAGTATTTTTATTGGAATTTGTCTTGTCTTATTTTATTTATCGAATTTAACTCGTGCAGCTGATAAAGTATTTTATTTAAATGCCAATGATGATGTTTCTTACTGGCATTTAGAAAAACTTGCACAAGCTCTCAAAAAACAAGGCATTAATGTTATCCTTTCAACTAAAAATCAATTTCAAAACGGGTTAATTAATATCTATGCTACAGAGAACGTTGATGATTTACCTCCGGTCACAGATCAAAATGCGATTAATTTTTTATGGATTCCACGAGTAAACAAAAACGAGATGGAAGCTTTTCGTCCTTATGATGTGATTGTTGTGAAAAATGTACCTGATTTCTCTCATCTTAAAGCCATTAATGTTCGTACGGCCTATATTCCTAATGCCATTGATGTAAACGCTCATGAATTCTCTGCTATCAGTAAAGATTATCCTATGTATTATGGGGATAATGATCTCGGATTTTCACTTGCATTGTATTTAGCCGGACCGTCTGATTTAAAAGTAGATGTATATGGCAAAGGCTTTAGCGGATATTGGACAGAAAGCGAATTGATGAATAAATCTGCAGAGCCTCGTGATTTCCAGCGCTATCCTCTTGTTTTAGCTGATCAAACTGATGATGATATCCGTGATGAAATTGTTAGTCAGCGTATTATTTCCATTATTGAAAATGGCGGATTACCTTATGTCCGCTATAATAATGGTATTGCTAAAATGTTTGGTGATACGGTTCCTATGTACTCATATGAAAAGTCTTTTTTACCGGAAATAAAGCGATTGCTTGCTAATCCGAAGGAGATTTTGGAACGCCGAAATGATCTATCTCAAAAATCTAAACAATGGTCGTCAATCAGCCAAGCTAAGAAATTTATTGAGTTAGCTGAGATTATGAAAAAGAAGATGAGGTCATCGAACTAATTTAATTTTCAATCTGTAGTTTTTCATCTTTCAATGTTGCTGTGCCGCCTAACGGAATTGTCAGTAATGGATAGGAATGACCAAAATCAACATTTGCTAAAATCGGCATATCTTTCAACTCTTTTTTTGTATTTAAGATGAACTCCAAGCCTTCTCTTGTTACCTTGGAACCTTTTTGAAAACGCCCAATAACCAACGCTTTAATATTTACAAAATCAGGTTGATAAATCAGGGCTTGTAAATTACGCTCGAAATCAGCTAAAGATACACTTTCTGTATCTTCAATAAATAAAATTGTTTCTTTTACAAAAACCGGTCGATAACTTGTTCCCAACAATAAATTAAACGTACATAAATTTCCACCGATTATCGTACCTTTTGCCTCTCCTTTATGAATAAGCCAATATCCTTCGTTTGCTTCAAACTCTCTTTTTTCCTGATCAATAAACCATAAATCATCACTCCAAACTTTAGACGGAGTAACATTATCATGACCATCGCTTAAAAGCATTTTAATAAAATGTTCAAAAGTATAATCGCAACCATATTTCATTCCCAATGAGCTAAAATGAGGACCATAATAGGTTACTAAACCAGTTTGAGCATTAATTGCTCCATGCAATGCTGTAATATCTGAGAAGCCACAGAATACTTTAGGATTGTCTCTAATTAAGTTATAGTCTAAATATGGTAACAATTGATTGGAATTTGCCCCGCCAATCATTGTCATTATACCCTTAACGTTTCTGTCCTTAAATGCCGCATGCACATCCTCTATACGTTTTTCAATACTCGCAGAACCCATATAGTCCCAATTTTCATCTGTTGTATTTGGAGCAAATACAACTTCTAATCCTAAGCTTTCTAAACGTTGACGCGCTATATTCCTACAATCTTGACCAATAATTTTGATACCTCTTGACGGGGCTATAATCATGACTTTATCACCTGATTTTAAACGTTCTGGAATTATTTTCTGCATATTTGTTTCCTTTCTTCAGTTTTGTACTTCTTCTTCCAACCAGTGAATATGAATACTTGTCACAGGTTTAATTCCGGTCGCACTAAATACACGACGTCTGATCTGTCCTCTTATAAAATCCTCCACTGCATTTTTATTAGGATTTTCTTCTAATTTCACTGCGATCAATGGGAAAACTTGTTTCAATATCTCTTCCTTTAAAACAAGCCATTCATTTTCTTCTAATATATCAATTGAACTAAAATCTAATGATTTCAAATGATTATTTGTCTCTATAACGGCACTTATAAATAAAGTACAATTATACATAATGCGGCGACGATTTTTTACTAGATCAGAACCTAAAGAAACGCTTCTCCCTCTATCAACGCCCATTATGTCAGTTTGAATTCGTTCCTGCAAACTTATTTTTCCATCTTTATAAAGGCATATACCTCCGTTTTGAGTTGAAAAAACATCTTTTATTCCACAGTTTAGAGCAAATCTTTTATGTTCACGAATAAACTTTTTATCTCCATGTACAGGTAAAACAATTTTCGGATTAATTAATTCATATAATTCTTTTAAATCTTTTCGGTTGGCATGCCCCGATGTATGTACCGGATATTCTTCTTCTGTAATTATATTTGCGCCTTTTAGACGCATTTTTTCCTGTAAGCGTTCTATCTTTTCTTCATTTCCGGGTATAATTTTGGAAGAAAAGATAACATTATCACCTTTACTCAGTTTTATATATTTGCTTTCACCGTTTGCAATCAAGGTTAATGCACTTCTATAATTTGCCTGCGCTCCTGTGCAAATATACAGTGCTTTATCAGCTGTTATCCCTTCTACTTGGTCAATTGTGTGTAAATCATCACAATTTTGAAGATATCCGCATTCTTTGGCTATTCTAGCATTCGTTATTAGGCTACGCCCCATAAGGATAGGAGTTCTCGAGGCTGCACGAGCCGCTAAGATTAAACTTTCCAAACGAACAATATTTGAGGAAAAACAAGTCGCAATTATACCATCTTTCATTTGCGGAATCATTTCAATCAGGTTCTTACGAATATCTTTTTCACTTTTTTGTTCTTTTTCCACATAAACATTCGTGGAATCGTTGACTAAAATATCTACTCCCGTTTTGGCTGCATTTTGTAATGCTTTTTTATCTGTTTTTATTTCAGGCATTTTATTATCATCAAATCGCCAATCCGTAGCATGCATTACGTTGCCATACGGTGTTTTGATAAATAATGCAGATGTTTCTGGTATAGTGTGAGCTACCGAAATAAATTCAATATCGAAATCACCCAGCTTTACAGTCCGTAATTCATTCATTGAAACTAAGGTTACATAATTTTCCATCTTATATTCACTTAATCTGGATTTAATTAATTTAAGAGGTAAATCCATCGAATATACCGGACATTGTAATGACGGCCATATATGCGCAATTGCTCCCATATGATCTTCATGTCCGTGGGTAATAAATAAGCCTAAAATATCTTCTTTGTAATTTTCCAAAAATTCAGGCGATGCATAGCACATATCCATCCCCGGATAATCATCGTTTAAAAATCCGTATCCGGCATCAACAACAATCATCTTGCCGTTAACAGCGTAGACATACATATTCATGCCTATTTCATCAGCTCCTCCTAAAGGCAAGAAATATATTCCCTTTTCTTTAAAATAATTCATATTTATTATTTCCTTTTAGCAAAACACATCACCGGTAATGATTTTTTCTTCTCCACATTTTGTTTTTAATATCAAATATCCATTATCGTCAAGTGTTAAAAACATTCCTTTTTTTATATTTTTTTCATTTTTTATTGTAATTTCCTGACCTAATTTATACGCATTTGCCAGCCATTGTTCTCTTATTACAGAAAAACCTTCCTGTTCATATATTTTTACATCTTTTGTGAACTGAGTTAAAAATTTTTTTATTACTGCTATTCTATTGGTTTGTATTTTATTTTCTTTTAGCGATGTAGCCTTATATGGCTGATCCTTTATATTGGGCGCGGCCATGATGTTTACACCGATGCCTATGGCCCAATTATCATCTTTTATATTTTCTATTAAAATTCCCGTCAATTTTTTATTGTCCATAAAAATATCATTTGGCCATTTTATTTGCACTTTTTTATCCAAAGCAAAGCTTTGTATCGTTTTAGCAAGGCTCAAGCCTATTAAACAAACATATCGACTTAGTTCGTGATGCAATATTCTTAAATTATAAGTAAAATATAGGTTTCCGTCTATTCCTATCCATTGTCTCCCTCGTCTGCCTCTACCTTTGGTCTGTCTTATTGCACTAATAACAGCCGGAAAATTTTCCTCTTTTAATTCCTTTATTGCATCATTGGTTGAACCTACTTCTTCGGCTTCAAACCATTGCCACTGTTCTATTTTTCCTTTATAACCAAATGACATCATACATATCTTTCATTTTCTCTATTATGTTTCCAGGATTAAACGGAATTAATAAAATAACACCGCAAATTAAAATTGTAAAAAACATAACATACTTGTTTTCTGCATCAAAACTTTTAATCTTTTGTTGGGCATATATTTTTTTAACAATCTCTAAATAAGCTTTTGCCAACCATAATAAAAAAATACCAACAATCAGCAAAGAAATATATTTTTCATGTATAATTAAGTAATATAATATATTCATTTCTCCCAAAAAACCGGCTAATGGAGGTAACCCTAATATAGAAAAGATAAATATTAACAAAAAAAATGCCTGCACTGCTCGTGTTTGAGCCAGTCCGGATAATGATATTAAATTTTTCAAATCTTCTCCATGACTTTTTAAATTATAGTTAATGGCATATAGACCGCTCAAATTGAGTAAGTATATAATTAATAGTAACATTGCGGTAAATTCTGCTTCCTTTTGAAATAAAGACAGTAATAATAATGCACATCCCTCAAAAAATAGCGAGCAATAATTATATATATATTGTATATTACCTTTAGAATTTGCCCCTATACCCCCTATTACTATAGATAATAGTGCAATCCATTCATAAGCTATTGTTAAACTGTCTTGATATATCGGTATCAACATATGAGTCAATTTTATAATGACGCTCCATAATGCAACAGGTTGAATAATCGCTAAGTAATGACTAATCGGCAAAATACTTTTACTGATGTTTTCTACTTTTTGTATATGAAACGGTGTCATTCCCAACTCATAAAAAAATGGGAAAATCAAGCTTATAGCCGATAAAAATACTTTTATATCTATTCTGTTATCTGTAAAAAATTTTTGCAACTCATTAATATTCATTTTTCCGTCAGTTATATTCCATAAATATCCTATAGCCGTTGTTAATATAAAAAATGATATCGGTATTTGTTTTATAAATATCTTTTTTTCTTCTTGTTTTTTGTTCAAATTTAAGTTTACTATGTATTTATTAATTAAAACTATTCCTAAAAAACATAGCCATAATATTCCTATATTAATTGTTGTTATAAGGAGAATAAAACAAATATCTGCCATTAGTATCAAGATAAAATATTTATATCCTGTCTCATTTTGCCGATAGAACCATGTCGATGACAACGCTAGCATGATATACAGAAATATATCAATCAATAAAATAAAAAACAGTGTATGAGAATTGTTTGTAAAGTATTTCGGGTAAAGTGTATCATTATAAAATAAAATTGAAAAAAACAGTGAAATTAATATCCAAAATCTTGCTATTGCAGAGAATTGTTTGGATGTATTTTCTGTTAATAAATACATTACAGATAGATGTAGTAATCCGATTGCTAAAGCTAAAACAGGAAGTATATATATTATTTGTCCTAACATTGCCTTCCCCTAAAAAACAAACCACAGCGGTTGTAAAAAAGATATAAACAAAATTAACAAACACCCCATATATATTGCCAGATAACTTCTTGAAATATCATTTATCATTATTTCTCTTGTTGCATTCACTGTCCTGTTTTGCATATCATAAAGTACTTTAAGCATTGACAAACCAACAATAAATAATGAAATCATAATTAGAACACCTAACTGCAAGCTATAATTAAATATTTCTGAAATTATGATGAAATTGTTCCAAAAGAGCGGGGTTATCGGTAAGCCTATTCCTGCTAATATAAAAAGTGAAATACATGTAGAAACACGAGGTGTCTTATATAATATCATTTCCGTATTCAGTTCTCTGTTTTCTTGCTCAATATATCCATAAAGTAGCGATAATATGGTCGAGATAATAATATATGAAAATAAAGCATATCCTATATTTAGCTTCAAACCGCTTGTCGGTAGGAAAACTCCATTTAAATAGAGCAAATAACAAATAGTTGTATAGGCAAACAATTTATAACGAAATTCTTTTTTAGTTAGACTGATAAATGAAATTAAAATCATGGTGATAACGCATGCCGCTTCAAAAAGCGGTGCATAAGCGGCTATAGTTACCGGCACTGTATTGGGCCAAAAACGCATAAATCCATATAGCCCTATCAAAGGTATTAAATTACTGGTATTAAAGACCAATGAATTGTGCATTGTAGCATTAATAGAACTTATCCAATAATGAAACGGCCAAATCGGCATGCGTGATATAAAAGCAAAAAAGAGACTCAGCCACACAAAATATTCTGTTTTTCCTTTAATATTTACGTTTCCGGCCATATTAAGCGGAATATTTCCTCCCTTATAATTATAGATTATCATTACAGCTATAAACAAAAGAATAATTCCCAATAAATTATACAAACTAAACTGGATTAGTATGCTACTTTTGCTTTTCCACTCACAAGCACTCAACATTGTAATTAAAGGTATGCTACTGGCCGCAAAGAAGATATAAAATGAAATAACATCTGCCGCCATTATATAGCCATTTAAGGTGCTTATAAAGAATAGCTGTGATACAATTAATATTTTTGGCCGCTCTGTTGAATTGTTATTACAAAGTCCGGCTATTAAAAATGCTAGATTAATACCAAACAACAATAACGCAGAAAACAGGTCTGCGCCTAATAAAACGTCTATTATGGGAAAGGTTGACAAATTGTATTGTTCTATAATTTGGATGCCGGTCTTCTCAGGATTCATTTTCGTCAGAATATATAATATTGCTGTCAAATTAGCTATAATCGACCAAGTGGATACTGCATATATGTTATATGGTGCATAATTTCGATCATTTTTGGCGCCTAACGTCATTATTGCACCTAGTAAAGGAATTATTATTAGTAAAAGCAAGACATGAGAAGTCATTATTTGTCTCCCACAACGAATGCTATTATAAAAATCAAATATCCTAAAATAATACTAAATATATTTATAACGTATTGTCTTTTACTTATCTTTAAAAACAATATCAAGCTTTGTTTACTGACAAAATTTACGCCAGCTGTAATTATCTTTTCTGATAAAAATACATCTAAAAATAATTGGAACATTCGGCTTATATATGACAAAGGTTGCATAAATTTATCGGCTAAGAGCTTCTTTGGTTTGAACTGTTTTTCCGGTCTATCATAGATTTTATTAAGTATTTTATACCACGGCAAAATAATTATACCTAAGACAAGACACGATATTATGATAAAATACAGATATTCTATTTCAAGCATATAGCCGATTACTGTCAGTATACTCAAACAAATGCATGTTGGAACTATGAATATATGTTGTTTACTATTAAACAGCAATGTCTGTGGTCGTTTTTGATATATATAACTGAGAAATATGCAAATAGCCAATATTACAAAGATAGATGTGTACAAAATAGTGGGATTATCCAGTTCTTTGCTGATTGACCACAATAAAATCAGCCACATACTCCACCCTACTGTTTCTTCTATAAGAATCATTCTCAGCTGTTTTATGTTTTTGACTTCCATCTGATGCATACAGGACACGTTCCCTATTCTGACATGGCTCATATATATTTCAAAAAAGAGTTGATTAAACAAATACATAAACATAAAATACAATGCTAAATTTGTACTCCAGTTAAAGTACTGGTTTATTAAAATCAGTAGCAATAAACTTTTTATTACCATATTAAAATACGTTGTTTTTATTTCTATTTTCTTTTGAAATGTGAAGCATATAATGCCAACTATAAAACCGATAAATGCCATACCGTTACATAAGGGTATAAACGAGTTAGATACTAAAACTAAATTCTTTAATTTTAATAACAAAAGCATTCCTGTTAAAGGTGAACCCAATAAGTTAATCACAAGCATTCTTTGAAACCTGGCGGAACTGATGTCTGTTAAATATCTGTGAAAAGGAAAAATTCCTATTTTAATAAATAAAGCAAGAGCTGTTGTCAAACCAACAAAATCCTTATGTCGGCCAATTTCTTCATATCCTAATAATCTTGTCATATCAATACTTTGAATTTTTCCACAGGCTAAAGCTAAGATCATAAATAAACATATATCCGCAAAAAAATTATAAATAACGTAACGTTTTGATATATATGCATTTTTTAATAATATATATCCAATAATATCCGAAAAGAATACCATAGTTATTAGTTGTACATAATTTGTGGCGCAGAACATCAAACTAATTACTATAAAATTGAGAATAATGCTGGAATTAAATGCACACCTTTTTTCTTCAAAACGAAATATACTGTTATTAAAAACAGCCCATAATGATAGTAAGAATATTGGTAATAAAATCTGATTTGTTACTGAAGTCGGAAAAAAATCCAGCCTTATATCTCCCAATTGTGTTTTGCTCCATAATATAGAGAAACCACCCAATTGATTAATCATTGTTTGCCTATAATCACTTACGAACAACAAAGCTATGATTATAAACATAATCCAAGAGCATATACGATCATATTTAACGCGCAACCTAAATGCTCCGCACACACTTACAGCAAGAAGATACGCCATTATATTTGTCATATTCGCCCCTGCTTTAAATATACTTTTATCTCTCTATTTCAAATAGTTATTTATATCTTTGACAATGCGGACAGGAACGGTATATTCTCTTGCAACATCATCATTTTCAACTTCTACTATTAACATTGAATTGACTGACTTTAAAGGAATGCGCGCAGTTTTAGGAATATCATTAAAAACAACAGCTTTCTCTCTGGTACGGTACAGCAAAGCTGTCTTTCCGCCATCATACACAAAACGGGGATTTTCCGGACCTCCGGCAAAAGAATTCATTATTATTAAAATCTCCCCTTCATCGTTTTGCAAAATATCAAACCTGCTCTCTTGCTCTTTTTTCTTACTTGTGGACATCTTTCCCCCATCTAATATATTGTTATAACGTGTTTTATGTTTTTATTATCATATAAAAGTTAATAAATATATATATAAATGATTTTTTTTTATTTTTTTATTGACTATCTTTTTTTTATCCGTTATAAACCCTTCTCAGTTATGTCGTGGGCCCGTAGCTCAGTCGGTAGAGCATTTGACTTTTAATCAAAGGGTCATGGGTTCGAATCCCGTCGGGCTCACCAGTAAAATCAAGGACTTAGGTTAATTACTTAAGTCCTTTTCTTTTTACCGGTATACCTATGGTATACTTTTTAGAGTAAATTTTTATAAAAACTATTCTCTTTTTGCTTCGTCATCAAATACAACTATTGCCTGTTTAACTTCTGTACTTAGTTCGTGCTTGTCCGTAGGTTTTTCGCCTATTGTATCACGAATCACCTCAAAAGCCTTTGTATCGCCATTTTGTGCCTTATCTAATAAAGCTAAACAAATATTTTCTTGAAAATCGCCACTTTCAAGTAATAAAAGCAACTGTTCTTTTAGGGCTTTTCTTTCTCGTCTTGCTTTACCACTAGATTTACCACCTTTTTTACCATTTTCTCGGGCTTCACTCGGGCTTAAAGTTTTTAAATTATCATTATTCATATTTTTTACTCCTGCTCTAAATATTTATAAAAAGGGTTATGCAAACCATAACTCATTAAAGTTTTTACCGCTGTTTCTAAATCTGCCACCTTATCAAATTCTCTAAACTTTGCTATGCAATCATCAAAGGCTTTTATTTCTGCTTCACTTCTTACATCGCCATTTTCATACTCATAAATTGCCGCTCTTTCATTATACCAATCTAACCAATCCACCGCCTCAAAAGTTAAAAAACGATTATGTGTTTTTGTTGCGTTACTTTCGTTACTTTCGTTACTATGGGCTTTTAGCCCTTTATCTATAAGGGTTTCAGCGGTAACGTTTTTTTTATTTACGGTAACGATAGTAACGTTTTTTTGTTTTTCAGCCTTTAGCCCTTTATCTATAAGGGTTTCAGGCAAATAGTAACAAAATTCATTTTTGGGTTTCGTTACTGACTTTTCCTTGTAAATACTGGGGTTTGCGGCTATGGTAACAAAAGTAACGTTTTTTTCTACAATATTTTTATTTTTACTTAAAAATTCGCTAACCAACATTTTCATCACTCCACATTTTAGAAGTAATTTTATAAACTCGCTTTTTTTCGTTCTTAAAACTTTTTGGCTCTGCTTGTTCGTTTTCTAGCCAATCTTTTTTATACAAAACTTCTTTTGCTTGCTTAAAATTAAATCCGTTGCAAATCTCTTTTTTAAAAGTTTCAGGATATACATAAAAAACTGTATCGCCGTTTTCTTTGGCTTTATAGCCTGCCATATTGATAATTTTTCTATCTACATCATTGTTTATATCAACAAATCTGCTTTCGCTGTTTTGTTCAAAGAATAATTTTATTTGCTCTAAAATAGCTTTATCTTCTTGGTCTTTTATTCCGCCTCTTGTTTCTATCCAATCACTAAAACATTTTATACAAGCGTTTATACTATCGCTTGCACTCCAACCGGTAATATTATTTGCGGTGGCATATTCCCCTGCGTATGCTATCAACATAAAGCGATTAAAGGCTCTTTTTACTTGGTTGTCAGCATTATCAGGCAAATATGATTTTTCGTTAGTTTCTAAAAAATGCTTAAAATCACTATTTATATTGTCTAGTCCATCACTAACCAAACAATTTATAAATGCTCTTGCTGGTGTGCCGTGATATTCTCTAACAGCATTATTCAAATATTCACTAAATGCTTTACCGCTTTCTTTATCGTGAAAGGTTTCAAATGCGCCATAACTATTATCACTTGGTTTTGCCGGTATATTTAAAAGCCGTATTTCTTGCCCTGCCTTAACTTTCTTTTTGCTTTCGGTTGCGCAATCGCTTAAATCCTTTTCACCGCTTGAAAGATAGAGAAAACGCCAATTATAAGACTTTTTAGCTGCGCCGTTTCGGTTGCTTCTTATTTTACCGTTGCCATTGCCTAACATATAAGCAATTTCACCGGCTTTATTCGGGTCAACTTGCCCCAATTCATCTAAAACAAGTAAAGTATCGTTTCGGGTTGCGGCTATCCCCTCAAGTCCGTTGTCTGTTGCTCGCCATGTTTTCAAAAAGTCTTTATTACCATAAACGCTACAAGCCACTTTTAAAATGGTGCTTTTACCGGTGCTAGAATTCCCCACAAAATGTAAACCGCCGTTTTCTAATCCGGTAATATATAAAAGCGTTCCGGCAAATGCTGTGCTCACCGCTAATATTAAACGACTATTGCCTTGACAATATTTACTTATATTTTCTCGCCAATCCTCTAAACTACCTTTTATTTGATATTCGTTTAATAGATTATCGCCTTGAAAAACTATTGCTTCTTGGCTGTTGCCTATCGTTTCATTATCAGGAAAAACAAATATATCCTTATACCAGCCAATTTTATCAATACATCTAGCCCTATTATCTGTTTTAAAGTCATTTAGATATTTTTTGAGTTCTTGAGGCTTGTTTATATACAAGCCATTAAACAGCAACTTTTCTTTTAATTCTCGGCCATCTGCCGCAAACAAAGTATTTTCAATTAAAATTGTTTTGCTATTGCCATCGTGGTCTTTAAATCTAACAACTTTACTCCAATTTTGCGCCTTACTATCTCTCGCTTCCGCTAATACCTCTATTTTATCAGATATTTTTAGCGGTGGATTATCTTTATCGCCATCGGGTATTTTGTATAAACCATCATCTTTAACTAAATATCCCTGCGGTATATATTGCTTATGCTCTTTAGCGGTGGTTTGGGGCTTAAAAATTACTTTTACCGCCTCTAATCCCTCTTTTATCATTAAGTCATTGAAATCGCATTTTTCTTGACTATCCTTAAAACTTGGGATATAAACATTTATGTTATAGAGTTTAGATATACGCTTTGCCTCGTTTAGTCCAGTATTCGGGGCATTTTCTTTTATATCATTATCCGCTGCTATGCTTATTTCATAACTTTGATATTTAATCAATAAACCTTTTACAACTGGCTCAAGGTTGCCGCAATCAAACGCTATCGCCACCGCTTGCCCTGTTGCCTCAAATATACTTGCCCCTGTTGCGTATCCCTCGCAAACAATAATTTTATTATCTTTAGGCTTGCCAATCGTAAAATAACAGCCTTTTTTCTTACCACCGCTTAAAAATCTTTTTTCGCCATCTTCATTGATATATTGCAAACTCCATATTTTGCCGTTTGTATCATATAACGGCAAAACAAGTTTATTTTCAGATTGTCTTAAATTATAAGCCTTTACTTGCTTTTTTAATAAATAGCGGTGGTTTGTGTCCGCCGGTTTTAATCCCTGCCAAATATTAAGGGCTTTATTTGAGGTATCGTTCCAAAGTTTAAACTGTTCGGCTTCTGCCTCTTTCATAGCCTTAACAATTCTTTCTTTACGCTCTTTTTTTTCTGTGTCTGATAGCGGTTTCTCATTTTTAGGAAAAATGCTCTCACTTAATCCATCGCTATAATCACCAAATATATAACCGTCATCAACTTCTTTAGCCCAATAACGGCTATTTCTACCCCACCGCATAAAGCCATTGCATTTATATTGTTTCGGTGGTTCAATATGATATTCGGCAAGGGCATTATATAACAAATTAACATCTGCCATTTTATGCCTCGCTTAAACTTAAATTTATGATTAAAAATTCTGCTTGCTTGTCGGTTATTTTGCCCTTGCTATGCCATCGCATAATAACCTTTTTATTGTGCCGGTCTAAATTACGCATAGCAAACCTCTCTATATTCAGAAGTGCTATTAACCTTTTGGCTGTTTTTCTCTAACCACGCTAAAACATCAGCTTTTTTATATAGCCGTTTATTGATTAACTTTGTATAAGGGATTCCACCGCCATAAACCGCTTTATTATTAAACCAACTGATTGATAAACCTGTATAGGCTGCAACTACTTTTGTTTCTAATAAGGCTTCATTATCTGCCTCAATAAATTGTTTTTGAAGTGTTATTAAATTCATATTATTAACCTCTTAAAAGTGTTAACGGCTTTAATTCGCTTGCCGTGTCATCTAAGAGGTTACAAGGTGCTTTATCTTAAATCTTTCGTATACTACTAGTATAGGTAATATTATTTTTTTGCTTGAATATCTGCTATATTAAATAATTCATTATCAATTTCTTGTAAAGCATAGTTTTTTACAAATTCTCTATAATATTCTTCAAGTTTTCTATCTGAAAGGTTTGTTCCTGTTTCTGTTGCTGTATTAACAAATTCTTTAGTATGTTGCCCTTTTTTAACATTTTCTGATAGTGATAAAAAAATATTATATAACTCTTGTTTTTCTTTTTGCCAAAAAGCTCTCACATTTTTTTGTTTATGGCTGTTGATTATTTTTTCCGCAAGTTTACGTCTGGCTTTTTTCATCTTTAAATGCTCGTTTACTATATCTGTAATAACCTCAAATAGTTTGCTTTCGTCATTTAAACTTAATCTGTATCGTATTCTATTTTTATCTTGTTCGCTTAATTTAAAATCCGTCATATTAAACACTCCTGTTATATAATCTTCTTTGTTTTTTCTATGCTAACAACTTCGGCTTTTGACTCTTCTTTTATTCCTGCTTGTATTAGTATATAATCTTCCACCGCTTGCATAATCGGTTTAAGCCGTTCAATATCAAACTGCACATAATGTTTGCCGTGCACATCATTTTGCACATGGTTTAACAGCCTATTTTGTAAATATTCAGATACATTTAAGCCTATATCATTTTCAACAATACTGGCAAAAGTTCGCCTCAAATCGTGCAAACTAAAATCTACGCCACAATCTTGGCTTATTTGTTTTACCGCCTTGCGGTGGTCTTTTAAGTGCCCTAATCGGTTATTTGCGGCAAAAAGATAATCGTTCGGTTGTTTGTTTTCGCATAAATCAGCCAAAAACTCACCAAACCACTCGCCAAATGGTAAAATATGTGTGCGGTGGTTTTTAGTATTTTCAAAGGTTATCGTTCTTTCTTCAAAGTCTATATTGCTACATTTTAGGCTTGCGGCTTCTTGGTCTCTTGCGCCGGTAAATAAAATAAACATACATTGCTTTTTAACGGTGGCTAAATGGTCGCTGTCGGTTTTATCTATGGTTAAGCCGTGAAAAAACATCTTTATTTGTGATGGCTTAACATACCGACTACGGGGTTTAACTTCATTCCATATCTTTAATGCGGATATTCTGTTACAAGGATTAGAGGGGATTGTCGGCTCGCCATCAATACAATATTTCTCTATTGCAAAGTTAAAAACAGCCCTTAAACATCTAAAATATAAATTCGTTCCGGTCGGGGCTTCCTTGCTTAAGTCCTTAAAGCGTTTTTCTATCATATCACGGTTTATTTTAGTCAGCTCTTTATCTTGCCAATCACTAAAAGCCTTATTCATAGCACAATCATAACCAGTTACGGTGGTTTCTCTTAATTTTTTGGTTTGCTTATAGTCATTATAAGCCTCTTTTAGGGTAATACCCTTTGCTTTTTCTTTTTTGGCTTCTGCGTTTATATCAATACCTTTGGCAATCTCACCCAATAAAACTTGAGCTTGTTTTCTTGCCTGCTCGGGGGTTAATGCCCCTACATTGCCAATTACTTTACGAATAACTTTGTTGTTTAGCTTCTTGTCCACAATATAAGTCTGTTTTGTTGTTCTTACCCTAACAGCAAAGCCAATTAAGTCGCTATCTCTATAAATACCCTCCGGCATACGCTTAATTTTATCTATGTTAGCTTTTGTAATTTTCAGCTTCATTTATTCCCCCTTCGATTCAATTTTCGGTATACCGCTGGTATACCAATGGTATACTTTTAGCATAAAATCGCCTGTAATTTTATAGAAGTATTTATAAGGTGTAATCCTTACAATGTCAAGGGTTTTGTGTGATTGTTTAGAAAATTTTAGAAGTCCTTAAAATACCATAAACTTTAAACTTTTAATCAAAGGGTCATGGGTTCGAATCCCGTCGGGCTCACCAGTAAAAACAAGGACTTAGGTTAATCACTTAAGTCCTTTTCTTTTTCCTGTAAGCAAATAGTAAGCATTTTGCAGGAAATTATCCTTTTTCGAAGATTTTCTGATTGAATCTCTAAAAATTTTCTGCTATTTGTAGGACATGTTACTTTTAATCTTCGTTATGAGTGGGATACACAATGAAAAAATGGTTATTGGGTTTATGTATGGTTTTAGCAATAGCCTCATGTAAAGATGAGAAAAATGAAATAATAAAGCCTGTTATTAAAATCGGCGTAGTGGATGCTTTGAGCGGTAAATATGCAGAAAACGGACAAAATGTTCGGCAAGCGATGGAATTTGCCAAAGATAATTTTACCTCCTCCGGTATTGATTTTGAATTTATTTTTGAAGATTACGGATATGAAACAAAACGTGCTGCCATAGCTGTAAATAAATTAATTAATGTCGACAAGGTAGATGCGCTTATCAGTTGGAGTTCCATGGCCGGAAATGTGGTTTCTCCTATTGCAAACCAAGCTAAAAAAATTCATTTTGCCATTTGTAATGACAGTCGCGTAGCAGAGGGAAAATATAATTTTACGCATTTTACACCCTCACAAATTTTAGCAGAAAAGTTAGTGAAACAAATTGAAGATAAACAGGCAAAAAAAGTAGCTTTGTTTGCAGTTTATCAGCCGGCTTTGCAAAAGCATACTGATGAGGTTGAACGGATTTTACATGAAAAAGGCATTGAAACAGAGCGTTTCAATTTCGGCATGGATAATCTGGATTTTGATTTGATGTTGGAAAAAGTTCAACAAAGTCATTTTGATGTATGGTTTTTGTGTGCGTTACCACCCAGTTTGGATATTTTCTTAAAAACATTTTTTCAAAAAAATATTAATGTACCGTTAGTTGCAATAGATTCTTTATTGTTTGCTCAAGATAAAGCATTAGTTGAAGGTATGAGTTTTGTTACGACACCTGATGGAGATAAGGCCTTATTGGAAAGATTGACTGCTACCAATGGTTCTACAAATTATTTTTCTGTCGGCTATGCTTATGATGTAGCCAGTCTCTTGATGAAAGCTTATACTGATCTTTATCAGAAAACTAAGGTTATACCCACTTCTGATGAAATTGCAGACTATTTACTACACCTAAAAGGCTACACTGGAGCTGTTGGAGAACTAAAAATTAATTCTGAGGGAATAGTTTTATCAAAAGCAGTAATAAAACAGATAAAAAAAGGTAAACTTGTCATTATTGATGAGTAGGATAATGAGAAAATGGTTATTGAGTTTATGTATGATTTTAGTGCTTATGGCTTGTGACTTCGCTAATAGATGAACAAAACGGAATATTTAATTCTGAGGCTGTCTTAAAGAAGGTTCTCGATGGTAAAGTTGTACGGATTGAAGAATAGATCGTTTACTGCCTAAACAGCATGATTTATAAATATTGCCAATATCTGCATTATTTTGATGAAAATTAAAATAAATGTTTTTATAATGCTTTAAGGTTAGTAATTAAAGGTCTGTTTTTTTATGTTGCTGCATTTATTTCTTAATACTTTGATTGTCGGTGCCGGATACAGTTTAATGGCTATGGCTTTTCGACTGATGTACTCTGTTTCTCCTTTTTTCAATATGACATTGGGTGCGGTCGGTGCACTCGGAGCATATGCTTCATACGGCTTAATCTCATTATGCGGCTTACCGATGTGGATTGGCATTACCGGTGCTGTTATTATCTGTGCGTTGTTTTCTTATGCTTTAGAAGCCGGAATTTATACCCCTATGCGCAATCATGGGGCATCTTCCATGGTTTTAATGGTGGCTTCCTTGGGCGTTTATACTATATTCGAATCGATTATTTTACTTGTTTTCGGACCGCAATATCAGAATTTAGGTTCGATTCAGTCTGCAATAACTGTGCACCTTGGGTTTGCAAGTATTCCATTGGTTCAAGCTTTGACCATTATATCCTCTTTTGTTTGTTTTGCTTTTTTAAATTATTTGTTGCACCATACTTTTATCGGCTTAAAAATCAGGGCTGTGCATGACAGTTCCTCTCTTGCAAATGTAATTGGTATGAAAAATAATCAAATTATTTTGCTCGTTTCGATTTTAACCGGTATTGTACTCGGCTTTGATGGGGTCCTTATCGGTTATGATACCGGCATGACGCCAACGATGGGCTTTAATTTGCTTTTTAAAGGAATGATTGGTGCAATTATCGGTGGCTTAGCGAATCTGCGCGGGGCATTTTTAGGCGCTTTATTCCTGGCTTTGGCAGAGAATGTCGGCGTATTGATTTTTGCTTCCGAATGGCGTGATTTGATAGCTTTTGTTATCTTTATTGCATTTTTATCATTGCGCCCGAGAGGTATCTTTCAAAAGAAGGAGATTAAATAATGAAAAAATGGTTGTTGAGTTTGTGTATGGTTTTAGCTCTTGTAGCTTGTAAAGACGAGAAAGATCCTGCTGCGCAAACCAATTCCAAGCCGACAATTAAAATCGGTATCAGCTTGCCCTTAACCGGAGATGCTGCGAGTATCGGAAATGCGATTAAAGAAGCAATATTAATGGCTAAAGATGAAATTCCCGCAGATAGTAGGTATAATTACGAAATTATAATTGAAGATGATGGTTACGATTATAAACGTACAGCTCTTAATGTAAATAATTTTGCCGATATAAAACATACAGATGTTGTACTTTCGTTATTTGATGGCGCTGCCGGAATTACTGCCCCAATTGTTGAAAAAAATAAAATCAACCATATCGGCTGTGCCTGGGGTGAAAATTTCTTTAAAAAATATACTTACTCCTTTAATCACTTTTCCAAACCATCGACACAAGCCCAAGCCTTTATAAACTTATTACAAGAAAAAAATATCAAAAAGTTTGCGGTTGTCGCTATAAATTATGCCTCAATGAACGAAATGCTTAGTTATATAGAAGAATATCTCAAAGAAACTGATATAGAAATTACATCTACTAATTTTGTAAATTTCGGCGAACGTGATTTTCGCACGATTATTGAAAAAATAAAGTTACAAAATCCTGATGTGATAATGTTAGTTATGTTAAATCCAGAACTTGATATTTTTCTTAAACAAGCAATTGAAGGGCATTTAAATAAACCGTACACTGCCATAGATTTATTGCAGGCAACTAATTATAAACAATTTTTAGATGGTACTGAGTTTGTTATGTCTCCGGATGGTTCGGAAGATTTCAAAGCTAAATTTTCTAAAAAATCTGATTTAACGCTGACATCGTGCGTTGCAAATTTGTATGATGCTATAAAAATAATTTTTCAACTTTATGAAAAATACGAAACAAAACCAACTTCCATGCAAATTAACCAAGATTTATATAACTTAAGAAATTTTCCTTCAGCAATTGGAGGATCGGTAAATGTTGACAAAAATGGAATAATTGATGCGAAATTGATTAAAGTGAAATTTGATAATGGTAGATTAGTCTCATCTTCTTCAATGCCGGAGGAAAAATAAAATGAAAAAACTGCTTATATATATATGTTTTATCTTAACACTTGTGGCTTGTGATAACAAAAATGAAACGCAAGCAAAAACAAAGCCAACAATTAAAATCGGCATTGTTTTGCCTTTAACCGGTGCAAATTCGTATATGGGCAAACAAATGCAAGAAGGTTATGAATTTGTCAAAGAGTACGAACACCCTGATGTAAAATATCAGCTTATTTATTTTGATGACCAGCAATCTCCAGCCAAAGCTGCTGTCGGAATTAAAAAACTAATAGACATTGATAAAGTCGATGCACTATTGACCGCTACTTCTCAAACGGCAAGTATTGCTGCTGATGTTGCTAAAAGAGCTAAATTAATTCATTTAGGCATATCAAGTGATATTCGTTTTACAGAAAAAGATTATAACTATACTATGGCTCCTGCTGCGCAAGATGAGTCTACTGTGCTATTAAAGTATATGCAGAATCTCGGTTATCGGAAGATAGCTTTACTGACGGCCAATGAAATGTATGCCAATTTGGTAGAAGAAACCATAAGCAACTTGGCAGAAACTTATGGAATGCAAATAACTTTTAACGAAAAGTTTAATCTCGGAGCAACAGATTATCGCTTATTGTTGCATAAAGCCGTTGAAACTAATCCGGATATTTATCTGATAGAAACTTTTCCGCCGGAAATTGATATTTTGACCAAGCAATTGCTTGAGATTAAGCCTGATGCCAAAATAACTTCCCAATATGCATTTTTTATCTCTTCTCATCCTGATTTGTATAAGGGGCGTTTCTGCTTAAATATAGGAAGTAATGATGAAGCATTCAAAAAAGCTTTCTATCAAAAATACAGCAAACGATTAGAGCAAATGTCTGCTACAGCCTATGCACAATTGTCTTTAATGCTTGATATTTTACAGCACAAAGACAAAACCTTAGATAAAGTTGTAAAAGAACATAACAGTATTTTCGGTCAACTTATTTTGGATAATCGTGCCATAAGGTACCTGCCAATCGTAGAAGTAATGGAGTAACACAATGAGAAAATGGTTATTAAGCTTATGTATGGTTTTAGCACTTATTGCTTGCAAGGACGAGAAAAAGGAATCGGCACAAGTGAAGGCAAAGCCGGTTATTAAAATAGGAGTTATTGCGCCAATGTCCGGAGAATATGCTCATTTTGGCGAATCAATGAAAGTCGCAGTTAAAATATTTGAAGAAAATAAGAAGACAAAAGATTCTTCTTATAAATACAAATTCTTCATTGAGGATAATGCTTTCAGTACTTCAAGAAGTGCTGTTGTTGCTAAAAAACTTATAGATATAGATAAGGTTGATACCATTGTAACTCTTAGCTCTGATATCGGTTCTGTAGTATCTCCGATAGCTCAAAATAATCATGTCATCCATCTATCTATGGCGACTGAGCCAAATGTAGCGAAAGGCGAATATAACTTTACGGTCAGCACTCCTCCGAATAAAAATACCGGAAAGATGGTTGATGAACTAAAAAAATTAAATCTGCAAAGAATCGCTTTTGTTATTCAAAATACAGCTATGATGCAATCTGTTGCTGATTATATCCGCCAGGCGGGGCGCAGTGGTGAAATTAATATTGTATCAGATAATACGGTTAATAGTGGAGAAAAAGATTTCAGAATACTGATTTATAAAATATTAGAAAACAAACCAGATGCTATGATTGTGCAATTACAACCACCAGAGTTGCAAATATTTGTAAAACAGCTGCGTGAAATCAATCAAGATATTTTAATTACAGCGGTTGAGTCTTTTGGTTATCCGGAAGATAAGACCTTATTTGAAGGAACTTGGTTTTCCGGAGCTGTTGTGCCAACCAAGTCCTATATAAATAAGTTTCAACAAATCACGCATTCTGATGCTACTAATTATTCAGAATTGTTTTATGCTGCTTTTGAGGTCATAAGAGA
This sequence comes from Alphaproteobacteria bacterium, assembly GCA_045603405.1. GTDB lineage: Bacteria > Pseudomonadota > Alphaproteobacteria > RF32 > CAG-239 > CAG-267. The sequence continues at coordinate 89,003 of JAZUMA010000013.1, forward strand.
AGCTTATACTACCGAAGATAAGTCTGTAGTTATAGATAATATTACAAATCTCAAAATGAACAGTTTCTCAATTGGAAATATATCATTCAATTCTGATGGGATGATGCAAACCGAAGCATATCTGTATACCATTAAAAAAGGACAAATTGAAGTGGTGAAAGAATAAGTTATGATAAAGATTGTTGTTCTGTAAAATTGAGGAGTAAAAATATGAGAAAATGGTTATTGAGTTTATGTGTTGTTTTAGCTCTAGTTGCTTGTAAAGACGAAAAAAATGAGGCAGCTAAACCGACTATCAAAATTGGGGCTATTCTTCCCTTAAGCGGTGATCTGGCTACTTGGGGAAATAGTGAAAAACAAGGACTTATGCTTGCAAAAGGAACCTTATCGACAAAACTTAAGAACAATTACGAACTTATTTTTGAAGATTCCGCAAATGCCAATAAAAGCATTCAGCATCTTGCTCAAAAGTTAATAAGCGTTGACAAAGTTGATGCTATCATCACCATGTTTGATCCTGCTGCAAACATTGTTGGACCAATGGCTTCGGCAAATAAAATCATTCACTTCGGACAATCTTGGTTTCCTCAATATGTAACCGATGAATATAATTATAATGTATATGCAGATATGAAAGAAGAAGCTCGTTTAATTGCAAACTATCTTGACGAAAAAGAAATTAAAAAGGCCTATTTATTTACTGTTAATCAGACCGGTTTTATAGGTGGAACTGATATTTTGAAAAAACTTCTCCAAGAAAAAGATATTATTTATCAAGAAACAACCTTTAATTTCGGACAAACCGATTTTAGAACAGATATAGTCAAAACCAAGTCTTTTGGAGCTACTGCCTATATTATTGGGGCATTTGCACCGGAAGCTGATATTTTAACCAAGCAGCTTAAGCAAATTAACGGTGAAGACATTATTATAACCGGGTTAGATTTAGGCTTGAATATTGCCAACAAACGTCTTTATGAAGGAAGTGTTTTCGGCTCTCCGGCAATACCAAATAAACATTTCTTAGCGGCATATCAAACAAAATTTAATGATGAAAATTATTTGTTCGGTGCAACTGTCGGATATGTTTCTTTTAATGCAATAGTTCATGCTTTTGAAAACGCCCCTTATCTTGATAAACAACACATTGCTTTCTTTTTAAATTCTCAATCTAGTATTCCAACAATTTATGATGAAGAAATCACTAAAAGCAAAGGATTTATTTACATACCTTCAAAGTTATTAACTATTACCCATGATAAACTCGTTACCTATAAGGAATAATTGAATGAAGAAGTTTTTATTAAGTTTATGTGTGGTTTTGGCACTCATTGCCTGTAAAGATGAAAAAAAGGATGAACAAGCAGACACCATACCTGTTGTTAAAATTGGCGTTTTATACCCATTGTCAGGTGATGGAGCCATCTATGGTGAGGCAGCTAAAAATGCGGTTGACATATTCTTTGAAGACTTTAATAAAAAATCACCAAAATTTAAGTATCAACTTATTTTTGAAGACAATCAAAATCAATTAGCTAAGCAGGCAACTTTAGCTAAAAAGCTTATATATATGGACAATGTAGATGTCATCGTTACAGTCATGTCTAATTTTGGAGCGGTTGTTTCTCCTATAGCTGAAAAAAACAAAATATTACACATTTCAACTGCTACTGATCCGAGCGTGGCAATCGGAAAATATAACATTATTGCTTCTTCTAACCCGATTGGAGAAATAGATTTACTTTATAATACACTTATTCAAAAAAAAGCAAAAAATGTTGATATCGTTCTTGCAAATGTGTCAGGAACGGAAATGCTGCTCAGATACTTAAAACAAAAAAACGACGAAAGAAAAGCTCTGAACATCAATCAAATATACTACACTAACGTTGATGAAAAAGATTTTCGTACTATGTTCCATAAAATAAAAGAGAATAAACCCGATTATATTATTGCGTTGTTGGCGATGCCGACAATTGATATTTTCATGCGGCAATACCATGAAAATCAAATTAACATCCCCGTCACTGGTATAGAAACTTTTAGTTATCTGCAAAATAAAGAACTTGCTGAAAATATGTGGTATGTTGACGCGGCTCCGGCAACTGATGATTATGTTCAAAAATATCAGGCCAAAACAGGTTCTGCCGTTACAAATTACGCAGAATATATGGATTTTATTTTGCAAATAATAACATTTGGCTACGAAGGAGCTGGCACAACTGACAGAAAACAAGTCGCTGATTACATTGAAAATAATGCAGCAAATCAACATACTGCCGTTGGTACAATTTCAACTGCACCGGATGGTTTCTTATATGCAGAACCGGTAATTAGAAGAATTATTAGCGGACAATCCATAATTGTTAAGGAGTAAAAAATGAGAAAGCTATTTTTAAGTTTGTGTATGGTCTTAGCTCTTGTTGCTTGTAAAGATGAGAAAAAGGAATCGACACAAGCCGATATTAAACAAGTGGTGAAAATTGGCGGCCTTTTACCCATGACAGGCGGTATCGCCCATATCGGTGAAGGTGCTAAAAACGGTGCTCTTATGGCGATTGAAGAACTTAATTCCATGCCAAACAGCAAATATAAATATGAGTTTATCTGCGAAGATATCGGTTCTTCACCTAGTAAAACGCCGGCAATTTATAATAAATTAGTGCAAATTGACAAGGTTGCCGCCCTAACCTCCTTTAATACGGCTGTCGGTAAAATTGTTAAGCCTTTGGCTTTTAAAGATAAAATTATCCATATTTCCTCGGCTGTTGATAATACTATCGGTGATAACGCTTTTAACTATGTTAACAGCTATTCCATCAAAGAAACATCCGAGCGTTTGGTTGAGTATATGAAGAAAAACAAGATGAAAACAATCAGCCTAGTTGCTTTTAACCATCTTTCAACAGAAGCTGTATTACAGACACTTGAAAGCGTCTTAAAAGCAAATGAAATAGAGATTTTATCTATTAACAGGTTTAATATGGAGCAAATGGATTTTAAGACGGAAGCGCTGAAAATCAAGCAGGAAAATCCCGATATTGTCTTTATGCATTTGGTTGAGCCGAGTATGTCCTTATTTTCAAAACAATTACTTGATTACGGGTATGCCGGAAAATTGAGTTCTTTTTTGCTTTTTATATATAGTAATAATCCCGAACTCTTCAATGAACAGATTATGATTGATTTAAGAGACGGAGCCGATGATTTTAATAAGGCTTATTTCGAAAAATTCGGAGTTCAGGCACAGGCCGCCAGTATTAATACTTATGATAATGTGATGCTTATAGGAAAATTTATTGAAAAATTTCAAATACCTGGTAAGATTAATGCCGAGGATATGGGAGAAAAGATGAAAGAAATTATTGAGAACTACATGAGTCCGAGAGGTAAAATGTCGTTAGATAGCGGTCTTATATACACAAACACTGTCGTGAAAACGATTAAAGACGGAAATCCTTTAATAATTGAGGATTAGAGCATGAAGAAATTACTTTTAAATTTATGTATGGTTTTAGCACTTGTTGCTTGTAAAGACGAGAAAAAGGAATCAACACAGGCAAATGTGAAACAAGTGGTAAAGATTGGGGCTATTCTGCCTTTAACTGGTTCTCAGGCTTCTATGGGAGAAGCTGCAAGAGCAGGTATGGAAAAAGCATTAAAAGAAAAAAATAAATCAAATTTACATTACAGTTATGAGTTGGTTTTTGAGGATAATCAAGCCAAATTTCCTTCTATGTTGCCTATAGCCAATAAATTAGTAATGCAGGATAATGTTGATGTTATGGGAACGATAACAACTGCTATGGCAAGAGTTATTGCTCCTGTTTCCGATCAAAAGGGAAAAGTGTTATATGCTTTTTCTATCGAGCAAGAAAATTATCAACGTTTTGGTAAATATGCTTTTACTCAAGGTACATCTATTGAAGCACTTAGCGACAAATTTGTGGAATCATTTACCAAGAACAATCAAGATAATATCTCGATTTTTGTTGAAAATATAGGCGTTTTAGGACCTTTAACGCATTATCTTAAAGAAAAATTGACTGAAAAAGGTGTTCGCTATCAAATTAATGAGTTTAACCCAGGAGAAACAGACTTTCGTCTTGTTATAGAGAAAGCCAAGAATGAGGGATATACAAGTTTTGGCATCTTTGCCTTTCCTCCAGAGAGGAATATTATTATAAGGCAATTGGCGGAGGCCGGTGTTGAATATAGTGACTTTTACTCATTTAGCTTAGACATGGATAATGTTGCAGAGAATTATGATGGTATTAAAACAGTCACATATAATTGTGGAACTGATGATTTTGTAGAAAGTATTCTGAAGGAATATAATATTGATAGCACCTATGGTTCTGCTGAGTTTTATGACTTCGTTAACATCATGATTGATGCGTATGAACATCTCTATAAGAAAGGACAAAAACCAACAGCTGATGAAATTACAGCCTATATTCATGATAGAAAAGAATTTCCTTGTATGAGTGGTCAATGTGTTGTTCATTCTAATGGTTTTATTATTAATGATCCAATTGTCCGCATACATCAAGGCGGTAAATGGGTGACAATCAGGGAGTAAAATAAACTTATGGAATATTTAATAAACTTAGCAATCTTGTTTAGCATATATTCTATGCTCGCATTATCACTCAATCTCCTTGTCGGAATGAGCGGTTTGGTATCTTTAGCTCAAGCGGCATTTTATGGTATTGGAGCTTATGCTACGGCTATAGGTATAACATCACTGGGACTAGGCTTTTTTACGACCATTATTTTAGGCATTATTGTCAATGCTTTGTTAGCTTTTGTAGTCGGTAAAATTTTAGCGCGTTTCCAGGGTGATTATTATGCTATAGTATCTGCAGGATTATCTATTATTGTTTTTTCTATCTTACAAAACTGGAAATCTGTTACTCACGGCCCATTAGGAATTTTTGGAATCGGCAAGCCTGAAATAGGCTCTTACGCCTTTTATTCCAATACGGCTTTTCTTGGCTTAGTCTTTTTATTTACCACTGCCTTTTATGTGTTATATCAGTGGATTAACAAATCATCTTTCGGGCGTGTTTTGAAAGCTTTGCGCGAAGATGAACACTTGACGCACGTTATGGGCTATAAAACCAAACACTATAAAAGTGTGATTTTTGTACTATCTGCAGCCTTATCCGGCGTTGCCGGCGCTTTCTTTGCAAGCTATATTGCTTTTATTGATCCATCGAGTTTTCAGTTGAAAGAAGGAATTTTTTTGTTTACGATTATTATCGTCGGTGGGTTATCCTCGGCAATTGGCAGTGTTGTCGGGGCATTGATACTAATATCTTTGCCGGAGGTACTGCGTTTCATTGGTCTGCCTTATGAAACTGCGGCTCAACTACAGCAAATGATTTACGGGGCAATGTTATTGTTGATGATGATTTTTAAGCCGCAAGGTCTGTTCGGGAAATATCGGATGTAAATAAAATGAAAAAGATAAAAGCCATATTCAATTTAAAGAAACAGTCATCAGAGTTAGCCGATGACATCAATCCACCTTCAGCTTATGGTTCGGATATAATTACCATAAAAAAACTTACCAAACAATTTATGGGAATTAAGGCCATTGACGATTTGTCTGTCGGTTTCCCTCAGGCAAAAACTATCGGTCTAATCGGCGCAAACGGTTCGGGGAAAACCACTCTTGTTAATATTTTAACGGGAATGCTATTTCCTGATGCCGGAGAGATTACTATTCGAGATAAAAAGCGGACACATATCAAATCTAACGAGCTTCGTAAATATCGAATAGCTCGTACTTTCCAAGATGGGCGCCTGATTGAGCAAATGTCTGTTGTTGATAATTTATTGTTGCCGGTGGCGGAAAACAGTTTAATTAACAGCTTCAGAGAGATTTCCATAAAAGATTATCAAGATCGTCTAGAAAAAGTGTTAGAGATGACATCACTTGCCGAGCATTACCATAAAAATGCTGAAGAATTATCTTATGGTTTGCGGAAGCTCTTAGAAATCGGGCGTGTTCTGATGCAGGATGCTGAGATTTACTTCTTTGATGAGCCTTTTTCCGGTCTATTTCCTGAAATCGTTGAGCAGGTTTGTGATATTATCTGTGGCTTGCAAAAACAAGGAAAAACGATTGTAATTATCGAACATAATATGGGATTAATTAAGCGACTGTGCAATTATACAATTGTATTAAATCACGGCAAGTTGTTAGCTGAAGGAAAACCTGAAGATGTTTTATTAGATAAATCTGTCCGAGAATCATATCTAGGAATTTAAAAGAAAGGACTTTAAATGAAAAAGTGGTTATTGAGTTTATATATGATTTTAGCTCTTGTTGCCTGCAAAGAGGAAAAAAAGCAAGAAACACAGACAGATGCTAAGCCGGTAATTAAAGTAGGTATGATTGCCCCATTATCCGGTGATGCAGCTGTATTTGGAGAAGCGATAAAAGCAGCTTCCGGTATGTTTTTTGAAGAATTTGATAAAAAACCTTCAAAATTTAAGTATCAGCTTATTTTTGAAGATGATCAGCATAAATTATCTAAACAAGCTGTATTAGCCCAAAAACTTATCAACATTGATAAAGTTGATGTGCTTGTTACACACAGTACTGATATTGGCACTGTTGTTTCACCTCTTGCCGAACAGAGTAAAACCATACACTTCTCTGTAGCCATGGATTTAAATGTTGCAAAAGGGAAATACAATATTTTAGCCTCATCTAATCCTAAAGGTGAAGTGGACTTGCTGTATAAAACATTATTAGAAAATGGCGCAGAAAAAGTAGATATAGTTCTCGCGCAAGTAACTGGTACAGAAACATGGCTTAATTATCTAAAACAAAAAAATGAATTTGAAAAAAAGTTGAATATTGATAAAATATATTATGTAAATCCTGATGAAATGGACTTTCGTACCATGCTTTATAAAATAAAGAATAACAAACCGGACTATATTATTACAATGTTAGCCATGCCTTCAATAGATGCTTTTATGCGTCAATATCACGAAAATCAAATAAATATCCCTGTGACAGGTATAGAATCCTTCAGCTATCTGCAAGATAAAGGTTTAGCAGAAGGAATGTGGTATATTGATGCGGCTACGGCAACGAATGATTTTGTAACTCGTTATCAGGCCAAAACAGGTTCAACAACAACAAATTATGCGGAATATACGGATTTTATTTTACAAATGATAACCTTCGGCTATGAAGGAGCCGGAACAACCGATAAAGAAACAGTGATAGATTATATACAAAACAACAGTGCCGGACAAATAACGGCTGTCGGTAAAATTACAACAGAACCGGATGGAATTTTGAACGGACAGCCGATTGTTAGGAAAATAATTAGTGGTCAACTTACAGAAATAAAGGAGTAAACAAATGAAAAAATGGTTATTGAGTTTATGTATGGTTTTGGCACTCGTCGCTTGCAAAGACGAGAAAAAGGAATCGGCAAAAGTTCAAAATAAGCCTATAGTTAAGATAGGTATTATCGCCCCTCTTACTGGCAATGTGGCTATGGTGGGTGAAGGAATTAAGAGTTCCATTATTTTGGCTGAAGAAGATTTAAAGATGCGGAAGCTTAAAAATAAATACGAGTTCATTGTTGAAGATGACGGCTACGAGGCCCGCAAAACTGCAGCAGTTTATCCCAAGTTAAAATCATTGGATAAAGTTGATGCCATTTTAAGTACTTTTTCACAAACCGGTAAAGTTGTTGCTCCTCGTGCTGAAGCAGATAAAATTATTCACATAAGTCTCTCATCTGATGCCGAAATTGCAAAAGGTAAATATAATTTCTTAGATTGGACAATGCCAAAATATACATCAGGTCGTATGGTAGAATTTTACAAAAAACATGGCTTCAAAAACATAGTAGCTATTATACCTAACAATGATGGCACACTGAGTGTTGAAGAAAAGTTCATGGAGTGGATAAGTCAAAACAAAGATATGCATGTGACACGTTTTCTGGTTTCTCCGACAGAGACCGATTTTAGGACAATTCTTGCTAAAGCCGCTCAGAAGAAAGCAGATGTTTATCTGGCTATGATGTATGGCAATATTGCTTCTTCATTTTTTAAGCAATTTAAGGAAAGCGGTGAAACAGCGCCAATCACAAGTATAGAAACTTTTGCCACCTTATCTGATCCATCTATCGCTGAAGGGGCTTATTATACAGATGCCGCTGTTGCTAATGATGATTTTATGAAAAGACATTATGAGCGTTTCGGACAAATATCAAGATACGGTATAGGCACAATGTATGATATGATTATGCTAACCGTTGAAGCTTTTGAAAATGCTAAAGATAAAGCTTCTGCTGTTGATGAATTAGCTAAAATAAAGCAATACAACGGTGTTGTCGGAACATTAACTCAAGATGATGAAGGTATTTTCAATTCTGAAGCTGTTTTAATGAAAATTGAGAACGGGAAAGTTATAAAGATTGAGGATTAAGTAAAATGAAAAAGATTTTATTGTGTTTATGTATGGTTTTATCTCTTATTGCTTGTAAAGATGAGAAAAAAAAATCGGCACAAGCTGCCAACCGACCTATCGTTAAAATCGGTGTTATGCTGCCGATGAGTGGTGAAATGGCAGAATTTGGTGTAAATAGCCGTTATGCTGTTGAGTTTGCACAAGAAGACCATAAAGATTCACCCATAAAATTTGATATTACTTTTGAAGATGATACGTTCACTCCCTCTAGAGCAGCTATGATTGCCAACAAATTTATCAGTGTTGATAAAGTTGATGCCATTATCAGCAGCTTTTCGCCGGTTGGTTCAGTGGTATCGCCGATTGCAGATAAAGCTAAAGTATTACATATTGGTTTATCTAATGCAGCTAATATTGCTGAAGGCGAGTTAAATTTTACTGATTGGCAACAAGTTGATATTGCTGCTAAAAAATTGGTAGATTATTTGGCATCGCAAAATGTAAAGAAAGTGGTGACTTTCAATATGGAAACAGTAGGCAACGAAGAAATGCGCGTAAAAACTAATCACTTTTTGAATGAAAGCGGCATAGAATATAAAGAATTTAATTTTAATCCTGGTAATCGCGATTTTGAGCTTATGTTGCAAAAAGCTTTATCTTTTAATGCCGATTATTGGATTTTGAACAGTTTTCCCCCGGAACAGGATATTCTGCGCAAAGAAATGATTGAACATAAAATTGATATTCCTGTCGTTAATATCCAGTGCATGAAATTATCTAAAAATCTGCAATTGTTTGAAAATCAGGTTTTCGTTGATGCACCTGACGGAAATAAAGAGTTCATAGAGCGCATGGCAAAAAAGACTTCATCAAAAATTTTGAATATTGCTGCTTATGCATATGATATCGTAAATGTTATTATGAAAGCCAATGAAGATTTTTATGCTAAAAACGGTAGAATTGCGAATGATTATGAATTAGCAGATGCTTTAAAGAAAACAAAGTATTATCAAGGTGTTGTTGGGGAATTGGAAGTCCAAGACAATGGAATTATCAAATCACCATCGGTTATGAAGAAAATTATTAATGGTAATGCGGTAATAATTGAGGAGTAATGTTTATGAAAAAGTGGCTATTGTGTTTATGTATGGTTTTAGCACTCGTTGCCTGTAAAGATGAGGAAAAGCAATCGGCACATACAAAAGAGAAACCTATTGTTAAGATTGGCGTTTTGTACCCATTATCCGGTGATGGTGCAAGTTTTGGTGATGCCGGAAAGACTGCTGTAAATATGTTTTTTGAGGAGTTTAATCAAAAACCGCATAAATTTAATTATCAAGTTGTTTTTGAAGATAATCAAAATAAACTTTCTCAACAAGCAATATTAGCGCAAAAACTGATTAATGCTGATAAAGTTGATGTGCTGATTACGGCTATGTCAAATTTTGGAGCAGTTGTTTCGCAAATGACTGATCAGCATAAGATTATGCATGTTTCTATTGCCACTGATCCTACTGTAGCAAATGGAAAATACAATATCATTACATCTTCTAATCCAACAGGAGAGGCAGAGTTGTTGTATTCACAATTAAAAAATCACGGTGCACAAAGCGTTGATATTATTGTTATGAATGCTACTGGTTCACAAACTATGCTTGATTATTTTCACAAAGAAATAGAAAAAAAGAATGACCTTAAAATTGGGCAGATTTATCACGTTAATCCGGATGAAAAAGACTTTCGCACGATGCTTTATAAAATCAAAGAAAGCAATCCTGACTATGTTGTTGCTTTTTTATTTATGCCGACAATTGATGTATTTATGAAACAGTATAAAGAATCAGGTATCAGTATTCCCGTGACAGGCATTGAATCATTCACCTATTTGCAGAATAGAGAGTTTGCCGAAGGCTTGTGGTATGTGGATGCGGCATCAGCAACGGATGACTTTGTGAGTAAATATCAGACCAAAACAGGAAGAACATCAACTGATTACGCTGAATACATGGATTTTGCTTTACAAGTGATAACGTTTGGCTATGAGGGCGCCGGAACAACCGATAAAGAAAAGGTGATAGATTATATACAAAACAACAGTACCGGGCAAATAACTGCTGTCGGTAAAATTACAACTGAACCGGACGGGATATTGAATGGACAGCCGGTTGTAAAAAAAGTAGTGAATGGGAATCCTACAAAAATTGAGGAGTAATCTATGTTAGAGCTTAAGAACATAAAAGCCGGATATGGTAAGAAAGTTGTTTTAAATGATGTCTCCGTAACACTCAAGGATAGCACAATCACGGTCATTATGGGGGCAAACGGTGCCGGAAAATCAACACTCCTTAAAACTGCGTATGGTCTGTTAAAACCTTTTGTCGGCGATATTTTGCTTGATGGCAAGAAAATAACTGCATCTCCGCAATCTTATGTTGAACAAGGTATTTTTTTCATTCCGCAGGGAAAACGTGTTTTCCGCAATATGACCGTGTTTGAGAATCTGGAATTAGCAACACACTTCTGGAAAGATAGATCATCTTTTCCTGCTCGTTTGGAAGAAATCTTAACTCATTTTCCTGACCTTAAACCTCGTTTACAAGATTTGGCCGGTAATCTTTCCGGCGGGCAACAGCAGATGGTTGCTCTTGCCCGCGGGTTGATAAATAAACCACGCATGGTATTTATGGATGAACCTTCCATCGGTTTGGCACCAAAGTTGACATCTGATACTTTTCATAAGATTAAAGAGCTGAAAGATGCAACAGGAACAGCTTTTGTAATTGTAGAGCACAACCTCAAAACATTACTTCCTTTAACTGATTGGGCTTATATTTTAGAGCAAGGGCAAATTGTATATGATGGTAAGTCGGAAGGAAAAACTTTGGAAAAAATGCTTTCCTCAGTGTTTAAGTAATTTATAATTAGTCACTAACATATATCTGTTTCTTTAGCTGGTACTCCTTTCAATTATAATCACCTTTATACTAACTTATTTTTAAATGTTTTATGTTATTCGTTCCTGTATACTGTAAGGAGTGCTTTATTATGGTGGCAGGTATTTGCATACACAATGCAACAGTTTATAATGGCTACACAACCATGAAAAACTGTGCGATTTACATAAAACAAAATAAAATAGTCGATGTTTTTAATGAGGAACGCTTTTCTCAAAAAAGCTTTAAAGAAGATACTTATTTTATTGATGCGAAAGGTGCTGATGCCGTTCCAGGATTTTTAGACTCTCATATTCATGGTTTTGGTGGTTATGGTACCGAAGATGCTTCAAGAGAATCTATTTTAAAAATGTCAGAATCTTTACTTCCTTATGGTGTTACCTCTTTTATTCCTACGCTTTATTCCGGTCATAAAGAGCAAATGATTAAACAAATAAAGGCTATTGTTAAAGCTATGGGGCACGAAAAAGGCGCGCGTATTTTAGGCATCCATCTTGAAGGACCTTTTATATCCCCTGATCGCCTAGGTGTACAAACAGCAGATTCCGTAACACCTGTTGACTTAGATTTAATGGAGGAGTTGTGGCAAGCATCTGAAGGTCATATTGTTAACATGACCGTCGCTCCTGAACTTAAGCGTATGCGTGAGCTTGCATTGTATTGCTTGTCGAAAGGTATTGTTTTACAGGCCGGACACACCAATGCTACTTATAAACAAATGGTTGAAGGAATGCAAACGCGAATTATGCATGTAACACATCTGTTTAATGCTATGAGCCGTATGCATCACAGAGACCCTGGTGCTGTCGGTGCAGTATTTATTCATCCAGAGTTGTCTTGCGAGATTATTGCCGATGGTATTCATATTAATTCAGAAATCATCAAATTTCTTTTACGTTGCAAATCTCTTGATAAAGTAGTTCTTGTCACAGATGCCCTTAAACCGACTAAGCAAAAAAAGAAACCTCTAATCGCCAATGGCGATGAGGTTTATCTTAATCAATGTTTTTATCGCAAATCTGATAATGCTATTGCCGGTTCTGCACTCTCCATGTTGGATAGTGTTAAAAATATTGTTTCCTACGGCTTTAACTTAGAACAAGCTGTTCGAATGGCTGCAACAAATCCGGCGCATATTATGAAACAAGACCACCTGGGTATTATTGCTCCCGGATATGATGCTGATATTACTATTCTAAGTCATAACTTTAATGTGCTGTATACGATTGTTCAGGGAAAAATATATCTTAAAGGAAAAGAAAAATGCGCGTTATAATTAAGGATACTAAGAAAATTGTTGCCGAATGGGCCGCACAGTATGTTGCTTTCAGAATTAACAGTTTCAAACCTACTGCCAATAAACCTTTTGTTTTGGGATTACCGACAGGTTCTACACCTTTGGGAATGTATGAAGAATTGATAAAACTTTATCGCCTGGGCAAAATTTCTTTTGAAAATGTCGTTACTTTCAATATGGATGAGTATATCGGACTTGAACCCACACATCCGCAGAGCTATCATTATTTTATGCATGAAAACTTTTTCAAACACCTTGATATACAATCTAAAAATATTCATATTCTTAACGGAATGACAAAAAATTATGAAAAAGAATGTGCTGATTATGAAAAAGCAATTTATGATATCGGAGGAGTTAATCTTTTTATAGGCGGTGTCGGTGAAGATGGACATATTGCTTTTAATGAGCCTTTTTCTTCACTTTCTTCTCGTACACGAGTAAAAACTTTGGCCGAGAGTACCATAAAGGCCAATGCGCGTTTCTTTAATCATGATCTGAGCAAAGTTCCTACACAAGCCTTAACTGTTGGAATTCAAACCATTCTTGATGCCAAAGAGGTACTAATTTTAGCGACCGGAGCCAATAAAGCCGCTGCGTTAAAGCATGGTATTGAGGGATCGATAAGCCACGTTTGGACAATTTCTGCGTTGCAAATGCACCCGCATGGAATTATTTTGTGTGATAAAGACGCATCTCAATCCCTGACATCAGAAACAATCCATTATTTCTCTGATATTGAGAAAAATAATTTTTAATCTTTTATTCTGTAAGTCTTTTTGTGAGCTCCATAACCAGTACCGATTTTTCGCCCGATCATTTGTATCTTCATACCTATACAGCTCTGACAATGTACCGGCGTCTCATTAACACAGATTTTTCCCGGATATAATTCATAAAGACGACGATACTCACCTTCCGTTACATTAGGCATAACTACATTAGCACCGGCTTTAAGGGCCTTAATTCTACCTTCAGGGTGCAAACTTTCCATGGCCGTTGTCGCCGGAATATTTATATCAGGCATTAACAAACGCATAACTGCCATTGTGCGCAGGGCTAAATCCAACGTTCCACCTTTTTCTTGAGCAAGAGGCGTCTCTGGATGCGGGATAAACGGACCGATACCGGACATATCAACTTCTAATTCTTGCAGAAACAGTAAATCTTCGGCAATACTTTCCATGCTTTGTCCCGGCAATCCGACCATTATTCCTGAACCTAGCTCATATCCTAATTCTTTTATAGCTAGTAAACACTCATAGCGGTGCTGCCAGCTCATTTTCGGATCAAGCTTATGATAAAGTTCTTTATCTGTTGTTTCTATTCGCATTAAATATCTGTCGGCTCCGGCTTCCCTGAAAGCTTTATAATCCTCAAAACTGCGCTCACCTATGCTCAGGGTTACCGCTACATCAAATTTCTTAATTGCTCTAATAATCCGACACATTCTTTCTCTGTCATACCACATATCTTCGCCGGATTGCATTACGATGGTCTTAAAGCCAAGATTTGCAGCTTTGCGCGCCGTTTCAATCAGCTCTTCTTCGCTCATGCGGTAGCGTTTTACTTTCATGTTTCCGGAACGAATTCCACAATACATACAATTGTTTCGGCAGATATTAGAAAATTCTATCAATCCGCGCAAATGGACTTCGTCACCCACATATTTTTTACGAACTTCATCTGCCTTTTGAAACAAGTTCTCTTGGTTCGTTTCATCGGTTAAAAGCTTTAAAACTTGTTCCTTATTCATTTTCATCTTTTGCTCCTTTTATAATTCCACCGCCCAATACATACCCTTCATCATCGTAAAACACTACTGATTGTCCGGCAGCTATTGCTTTCTGTTGTTCAAAAAAGCGTATGGTTGCTGTTTTTCCATTTGGTTCGAACAATGCATTAATCGGCTTTTGCGAAGAGCGTACTTTTGCCTTTATTGCCGTTTTTTCTTTTATTTCTGAAACAGACAGCCACGTCAAATCTCCTGCTATTAATGATTCTTTCATTCCTTCTTCGGCGTATCCTAACACAACTTCATTTTTTTCTTTATTTAAACCGATAACATAGAGAGGTCGGTCTGCACTTATCCCTAGTCCGCGGCGTTGTCCTATCGTAAAATTCCAAATTCCCTTGTGTTTTCCTAAAATCCGTCCATCCTTGTTAACAAAGTCTCCTTCTTTGGGCGCTTGTTCTAATATATCGTTTATATCACCGGAATAAAAATCCTGACTATCTTGTTTATCGCTTACACTTAAGTCATATTTTTTGGCAATTTCACGCACTTTGTCTTTTGTGAAATCTCCTAATGGTAAAAGAATTTTTGCCAATTGCTCTTGTTGCAAGCGATACAAAAAATAACTCTGATCCTTTTTTTCATCAACGGCTTGCCTTAATTGGTATCGTTTTAACTTGTCACTATAAGACAGCCGTGCATAGTGTCCGGTGGCAAATTTATCGAAATTAATCCCCTGCTCTGCAGCACTGTTTGGTAAAGCAGCAAATTTTATATTTGCATTGCACATGACACACGGATTAGGTGTGCGACCGGCCAAATATTCTTGCTTAAAATTATTTAATACTAGCTTTTGGTACTGTTTTGTGCAATCAATAACATAATATGGAATACTTAATTTTTCACATATACTGCGTGCTTCCTCTATATCTTCTTCTTCATGCGGTGAAAAACAAGCATCTTTCTGAGCTTTTATGTGAGGGAATTTATTTTTATCCCAGATAGACATGGTCGCACCGATTACCTCATGTCCCATTTCCTTTAACAAACATGCAGCAACAGATGAATCAACTCCACCGCTCATACCTACGAGTATTTTCATTTATTTCCTCTTAGTGAATTTATTATAACCTTCACCAAAGAAATATAAAAATTCAAAGTTTTTACTTTCTTTGACGTTCTATATCTTATTATTCCTATTGGTAAAATGCAAGAAAAAATCTCCTCATAAAATTTAGTATTCTTAATACCGTATTATTTTAAATATATTAAATTCAATATATCGCAACTTCAACAAAATGTTGACAAAAGTTATTTTTAATGGTATATAGTATATAGTTTCTTTTATATCTTGGAGGTTTGTTATGCCAGATCAGAAAAAAAATGTAATAGAAAGAGATATTTTGCTTATGTATAAAAAAGCGCATGAAGGTGTTCCTGCTGGTTATGATGTGGAATCTCCTCAAGGAAAACGATACAAAGAAATTGAAGAGCAGAGTGCAGTTTTTTTGAAAAATTATGTTTTAGGTAAAGCTGTTATTGATGATGGTGATTTAAACATTTTAAAGGATTACCTTCGTGTTTTGAAGTCATCTTCATATCCAGATATTAAAAAATATTTATCTAAAGCTGAAAAAATTTTAGCTATTCACCTTAATAAGCAGCTGGAGAAAGCGTCTTCACAATCCAAAGGTGATCAAAATATGGCAGACTATCTCCTTCGTATATTACCAAATAAAAGGGAGATGAATAAACGTAGCTCTACCGATTTGCTACACCTTGCAGCGATGTTAGATAAAGTCAAAACCGATAAGCCAATTCGTGAAGTATCTATCAGACGGCTAGAAAATATGTTGCAAGGGTATATTCAAACAAAAATTGCAAAAACATTTAGCGGAGAACTGGGCGCAGATGATAACTTTAACCTTTTAGTTCAAGAAAGAGGCTCTCCTCTTCAGAAAAATCGTCTTCGTCGATCAATAGTTTCAACACAAAGAGAAGATTCTTCTATAGGAAGTTCTTTGCTTGATGGTGATAAAAAAAATGATGTAGTTGATAATAAAAGCCATATAGATGTTATTCCACTTGCTCTTGATAGTAATTCTTCTGATTCTGTTGGTTCTGGAAAACCTAAAAAATCACAATCTTTTGATTTTCCGCATGATAAAGAAAGAATGGAATTTTTAAGAAAAAATCAATTTGCAATTTTACACAATAAAAAGAAAGCTCAAAAATTAACAGCTATTGACTATTTATTAATTGCTGAGATGATTAATGAAGAAAAAGGGTATTCTACCAAAGATGTTTTTGACAGGTTGCGTGGCTATGCCCAATTGCGAATTAACAATGTTTTAAGCGGAAAATTACCTTACGAACCCGGGTTTGATTTACTCGTATCATCTCAAGGTACAACAACACAAAAAACAGACTTTGATCGCCGTAGAAGTACTCTTGAAGAAAAGGCTAACGATAGACCTGCTACTAATACGAGCGATGGTAAATCTCGTGTAGAAGCAGATGTTTTGCATAAACTTCCTTGGTATAAAAGATGGTGGAAAATTGCAGCTGCAGCGCTGGTTGGAGCTGTCGCTATTTTCGGTTTAGCCAAAGCGCCTAATTTCTTTAAAAATAGTTCTAAAGACAAAGTTTCTCCGCAAACCGAACAAAATGATAAAACACCGCTTGCGACACAAGCTGTTAAACCCGAGAAATCTATTGATTTTACTGAAGCAATGAAAAATCTTCAAAAAAATCAAGCTAAAATTGCAGCCACGTCTGTTTCTCAAAAAGAAAATCAAGCTGAAATTGCTGCCGCATCTGCTTCTCAAAAAGTTTCTGTAAGGCAAGCTACTACGGCGAGCACACCCACAAATAAGCTTGATGCGGATTGGAATAGACGTGTAGATATTTTCAAAAAAGCTCAAGATAAACTACACATCAATCTTGATAATTTGGATAAAGTTGTTAACGCGCAAGTTAACGCCGGAAATATTGTTCTTTCTGAAAAATTAACCGAAGCGCGTGCAAAATATATGATTTCCTTCTATGCTCAGTATCCTTATTCTGAAGCAGGTCAAGTTTGCAATGCTTTGCTAAACGGCGAAAATGTTGATGTTTCAAAAGAAGACTTCAATAAGTGGAATGATGAATTGGGTGATAAAGGCACTAAATTTATTAAAACTCTTAAAAATAACGGTTACACAACTACGACATTTAGTCCGTCTGATTATGTTTGGCATACGACGTCCACGCGTGATATTTAATTAAAAAATCCCTCACTTGAGGGATTTTTTACATGCTAGAAAAATCTTTAAGTATAGCCATTCCCAGTTCTGTTTGAATATTTTGCATTGCTGATTGTTTAAATTCGTCCAGATCCTTATTTGGATAGCGATGTTCGTAATCTATTGCCTGCGCATACATATCCAACTTATCCAAATCATTAGCTAATTGTGCCTCCGGTGTTTTATTTTCTTGATATTCTTTAAATAGTAAAGCAAGTTCTGAAAAGTTCCCTTCCTTTGCAATTTGCTCAACTGCCATCTTTTCCATTTCATCTTTATCTTTATAACTTTTGTCCCTGGGCGTTATATCTCCGATTAAGCTTTCTCCCAAATCATGGCATAGGCACATTTTAATAACCTTATCAAAATCATACTTTTTATCAACCAAGTCATTGATAATTTTTTACTTTTTTTCATAGTATTTTCTTGACACAAGCTGCTTTTTTATCTAACATTTGCTCTAAGAATTTATAATTATAAATAATATAGATATGTCAAAAGCAGGAGTTATTAACATAACAGCTACCTTAATTGATATTACTTTTAATAAAGAAGGTGAGCCTGTTAATTTGTATTTTGAGTGTAAAGAGATAAAAGGTCTAACCAACCGCAATGGTTCTTCTTTTAGAATTTCTCCTAAAATCGAAAGGTTATGCATTCAGTATGAAGAATGCTCCTTTGATGATAATGATTTACATGATTATAACCTTATCAAGGTTTATCCTGTTACTCATCTTTTCAAAGGAGATAGGTATGTTATTCAGATCTGCTGGAGTGAAACTTCTCGCAAAATAGCTGTGAAGTCATTCAATCCACCGCCTACGTCTGTAGAAGGCTTAGTTGCGTCTTGCTCTTTAAAGAGCCCCCATAGTCTCTGACTATGGGGATTCTTTTCTTGACTCCGATATATTTTTTATTTACTATTTGTTTTGAGAATTTATAATTTTACATATTATTAACTTAAAATTTATTAATTATGGGTATACTTATTTTTGTAGGCGTATGTTTTGTGGTGGCATTATGGCATTTCCGTGGCCTATATGGTGCTGCTATTCCTGTAGCTATAGTTTTATTCATAGCTTTATTTTGGACGCGCTATTATGATTTTCCTGTCCCTGAACCAAACGTTATTGGCACAGGAACTGTGCAATATGATGGCGAAAGCGCGACGTATTTTGTGGAAATTGATCAGGCCCGATACCGTATTACCGATATTAAACAACGGTCTCAGCTTAATCCGTCTGTAGTGACTGTGTACACTTTACCTTATGAAAAAGGGAATAAGGCTATCGAAGGTAAAAAAAACTGTGCAAGACATTGTGCAGTTTCATATTGAAAGTACACGTTCCTTTTTTTTATACGGTTGGGGATTCTGTTTGATATTATATTGCATAACGATTTCAGCAATAGCTCTTCATGTTCGTAAAATAAAAAAGAACGATGAATGGGTTTTACATCAGAATGGATGGGCTTAAAACTTAATCACCTTTGCAGCAATGCAGGGTGATTAAGTTTTGTTTGACACCAATAGATTTTTTATATACAGTGTGCTTTGTGAAAATTATTGAGGGAGTTTTACTATGCCAGATGATATTGTTACGGTTAAAGATATTCATGTTCATTATTCGGAAATGGACTTTGATAAAAGTTTAAAACCCTTCTCTTTGTTGAATTTTTTTCAAGATATTGCCACAGATAATGCCGAACATCTCGGTTTTGGTTATTCTGCCATTCACCCACAGCACCTTATGTGGGTATTATTAAAATATCGGATTGAATTTGAAGAATATCCGGTTGATGTGGCAAACCTCACCTTAAAAACTGAGCCTCGCGGTTATCATCGTTTGTTTGCTTATCGTAATTTTCAGCTTTTAAATCAAGATAAACTTATTGCAAAGGCTTCCAGCATGTGGTCTTTAGTTAATTATAAGGACATGTCTTTGGTAGCTATTGATAGCGCTATTCAAAGCCCTTATTTGGCCAAGTTTGAAAAAAATGATACGGATTTAACCTTTGGCAAAATCCCTGCCCTGACACAAGCAGACTTTCAAAAAGAGTTTGAAGTTCGCTATAATGATATTGATGTTAATCATCATGCAAACAACGGTAATTACATTATATGGGCTCTGGAACCTTTAGATTGCACATTTAGAACGGGCCATAAGCTTAAGACAATAGATATGTTCTTTAAAAAGGAGATTAAACTCGGCGAGAAACTCATTTCTTCCGTGCAATTTCTTGGTGAAAACACAACAATACATGCACTTCGTCACGCACAAACTAAAGAAGATTTATGTCTGCTTTGTTGCACATGGTACTAAGATCTTTATAAGTTGCTATCAGCATTTAATTAAACTATATATCGGTGTCGGTAAATCAGCTTGCTTGGAAAGCGCTGTCAATTCCAACAAAAACAGGCACCCTGCAACTTTTGCGCCTACTTTTTCAACAAGACGACAAGCCGCTTTAGCTGTTCCACCGGTTGCTAATAAATCATCAATAACTAGAACTTTATCACCTTTTTGAGCAGCATCTTTGTGCATTTCGAGCGAATCTACCCCATATTCCAGACTATAATCCTCATGTACAACTTCTGCCGGCAATTTTCCGGGTTTTCTGATTATTATCAATCCTTTATTTAATTTATACGCAAGCGGCGCACCGATTATGTACCCCCTACTCTCAATTGCGGCTATATATTTAAATTCTTGATTTTTCACTAACTCGGCCAAGCCATCTATTATAGCTTGAAAAACTTTCGGCTCTTTGATTGCTGTTGTTATATCTTTAAATAAAATACCTTCATGCGGAAAATCCGGCACATTGCGAATATACGTCAAAATTTCATCTGCAGTCATTGTATCTCCTTTCTCGTATCCTTTTATTTAACCTTATATATTCATGCCCTGCAATATAAATAAACGATTTGTGCAAAAAAAATCACAGAATGTAATATTTATTCTTGACAATCAAAAAAGCCTCCTTTATATACTTCTTCTGTTGAGTGCCGACATAGCTCAGTTGGTAGAGCTACTGATTTGTAATCAGTGGGTCCGCGGTTCGAGTCCGTGTGTCGGCACCATTTTTATCGCCTTGTTTTTCAAGGCTTTTTTTATTTTAAAATAGCTGATTTTTCTTGAATTGCATCATAGAAAACTTGCATCTTTAGAATCATAAATTGACTTATTTTAAGGATAAATTAATAAAAAAATCATTATAATAAATGCAACATGTTTTATTAAGGCTATTTGTCGAGCTAAATGGCATTTTGGGGGAATAATGATAAATTATAAAAAAAAACTCTATACAGAACTAGAAAAATATGAAAAAAAAGAGGGCTACCAACAGCGCATTGCTGGAGATATCTCGACATTTAGGTATCCTCATTTAGATTATTTATCTTCTGAGTTTGAATTTGATGATTATTTAAAAAGTTTTATATTAAAGAAGGATAAAGAAAAAATAATCTCAGAAATTACCATAAATGACATAACAACATACGAGCTTTTGAATTATCAAGCTAAAAGACTCCATTTATACGATTTTTTGGGATTTACCCCCAGCGTGGAAGAAAAATATCAAGCTTTTTTAAGTGTTAAAGAAGATTATCTGGCAAACAAAAAAAATAAAAGATGGATGCTTCCTTACAAAATAGAAAAGATTGCTCTCAAGGATATTAAAATAAAAGATGATTTTGAATATTTAAAAACATTTATTCGTAAGTCAAAAGATTGTGAAGTTTATTTTTACGAATTCCAAAACATTGATCATATTTTTCAGTTTGGAAGTACGTTAAAAGGAACCAACATAGTCATAATAGATAATCATAAAAGTAACTTTTACCAAGAATTATTCCATATTATTTATCATCTAGAAGAAACAATCCCCGGAGTAGATAATGATAATTTAAATATCATAGAAACGTGGGGTAATGTAGATGCTCTATATATTAAACAGCTATTAGAAGGAAGAATATCTAGAAGAATAAGAAAAAATAATAGTCCGCATGATGTCAAATTCTTAGATTACGTATTTTTGCGTGCTTATATTGGCACTGCTTTTGCTGCAGAAAATGAAAATCTATGTTTTCACAGTGTTTTCGCCTTAATTGAACCTACTATCAAATTACTTATGCATTGTATCAATGGCAGTATTAAACAAAAAAATAAAGTTATAATCGATGCTATTTGTTTTGATAAAACTAATGAACTGAAAGATGCTTTTAATAAAAAATTTGGTCAAGGCGCTTATGAAAAAGTTTTTTATGATTTTAAACTATTTAATAGATTAAAAACCATAAAAGCTCTATGCAAATATAAAAACATTAATTATAACAATATTTTGAAGATAATGTTTAATAAACAATCTTTAGTCCCGACAATAATTGGAGATGATGTTGTTAAGTATATTTGGGAAAATGATTCTGTAAATCAAAATAAAGATTTTATTGTTGACTTAATCGAAAATTATTCTATGCTTGCTATGAAGGGGAAACATACTCTTAATATGAATAATATAAAAGACTATATTAACAAAAATTAGAATACTGTGGATTAATGAAAATACTGCTATGCTACCCACCAATCAGCAAAGAATATGACAAAATAAGAGATGCAGGTTTGGCTCCTCATTTGAGTTTGCTATGTATTGCAAGTCATATAAAAAGTAAATTTAATGATGTAATTGTAGATATTATTGATGGACATCATATATCATATAAAAATATATGTGATAAAATATCTTCTAACCGTTATGATGTTATAGGATTTAGCGTTGATTTTACCAATTATATTACCTCTGTTAAACTTGCTGATTATGCTAAAACAGTCAATCCTGATACAAAAATAGGATGCGGATCGAATCATGCTTCCAATATGTACTATCAAATTTTAAGTAACCAAAAATCATACGATTTTGTTGGTATAAATGATGGAGAAGAAGAATTTGAACAATTGATTAAGTACCTTAAGGAAGAAATAACAATAAATAAGGTAACTAACCTAGCATATAGAGACAATGATAAGATTAAGGTAAACCCAATAAAAACTTTTGATTTAAGCAAAATGGTTTCGGTAAATTATGAACAGATAGACCTTAATAAATATTTCGAAACTCAGCAAAGGACATTTGGTAACAATTTTAAAATGTTGCAATTTACATCCCAAAGAGGTTGTGCTAATCATCCGTTATGTGTTTTTTGTGGCAGATATGATGACGGTATGCGATTTAGAAATCCTATAGAATATGCTAAAGAAGTAGCTTATTATACTGAAAAATATGAATTAACTGAAGTATGGGATCGAAGTGACTCATTTATTCAAAATATTAATTGGTTAAAAGATTTTGCCAAGGAATTAAATAAACAAACTGATAGATTTATTCTTGGTAAAACAACTTTTAAAACTTATTCTAGAGCTGATCAATTATTAAGACAAGATGTTATAGATATATTAAAAATGTTAAATTTTAGAATGGTTTTTATTGGTTATGAAGCAGGAGATAACCGACTACTAAAGAATATTGGCAAACACGCAAATCTTGATATTTATTATAAAGCAACTAAAAATGTTTTAAAGAATGGCATAGATATTGACGCCAGTTTTATAGTGGGGTTACCAGGAGAAAATAAAGAAAGTCTAAAAAATCACATTAAATTCGTCAAAAATTTAATTGATATGGGTCTTGATAAAATTAGAGTTAATAGATTATTGGTTTTACCAGGAACACCTATTTATCGCAAAATAATCGCCAAGTACCCTGAAATTATAAAAAAAGATATTGTTCCAATGGAAGATTTACAAAAATTAGTTTTTACAACAGATCTGTATGATTTAAGTGACTTTGATAACAGTGTAGATGTCTTTTTAGATGAAATAACTAAAACAGCAAGTATTATGACAGAATTAGTAAAACAGCATAATGGTGCAGTTGAAGGATATGGCCACGGAAAAGGAAACAATATACTAGATGGAGATGAACTTACTTTAAATCAGCACATAAAGGAGGATGTTAAAAAATGATAAGTAGAGATAATTTTTTTTGCACAAGTGATGAAGCCATTATCTATTATGAAGACTATTCAAAAGATAAAACGGATGTTATCGTTTTAATACCTGGTTTTTGTTGCACAACAAACTTTTTTGCAAACAACATCAATGAATTATCAAAAGAACATCGAGTAATTACTTTTGATCCAAGAGGACAGGGAAAATCATCAAAAGGATTACAGGGGCACACGATTAAACGTAATTGTGAAGACATTAAAGAGCTATTAGATTATCTAAATGTTAAAGACGTTACAATGCTTGGGTGGTCAATGGCGGGGCAGTATATTGTTAAATATTTTGATTTGTATAATAATTATCGCATTAAAGCTCTGGGGCTTATTGATTGTCCACTAGGAGCTGCTTATGATGAAGATTGGAATATGCATGGTCTTAAAGGATTTAATATAACACGTTTCAATGAAAAGATGGAGATATGTTATAATGATAACCTAGGCTATTGCACAAAATTTAGTCATATGATGTATGATGGAATTGATGATACAAAAATTGAGTGGGCAACAAAAGAGATGATGCAAACTCCGACGTGGATCAGTTTTGCTATATATTATGATTTAGTTATGCAAAATGGGTTTGAACTATTAAAGAATATCAATGTGCCTATGGTATTTTTTGGGGCTAACGGAACTGTTACCGCAAATGGTAAAGAACTTGCGGAAAAATGGTGGCCTCAAGCTGCTAAAAATGTTCCCTACTACGAAAGTTATGGCTTTTCACATGGGGGACATGTGTTCTTTGATGTTTACTCAGATGAATTTAATAAAAAGCTGATCCATTTTATAAATCAAGTTAACAATTTAAACAAATAATTTTTTTCATCAATGTCATTACAAAAACGCTTACAAATAAATTTTTTTACTGTATAATAGATATAGTAAAATAATTAAGAGATTCAATGTAATAGAGTATATTGTTACAGATCCATGCTATATCTTACCCGATGATATATGGCTTATATTAGATTTCCCCATCTCAAAAAATCGTGTACGAATTAAAAAAATCAAGTTATGCAGAAATTTACTCAAAATACTTCTTCACGGCTTGTTTATATTGCTCCAGGAACAGTTTTTTGAAGTATGATGCATTGTTCTGCTCATAAAACAGGATAATTCCCTTCTTATACTCCACTTCATCGACACTACGGTATGACAACGGACAATAATCATTCGCCAATAGCAATGCATTTCCCAATATGCGTGATGTCCGTTTGTTACCATCTTCAAACGGCTGTATGTATGAAATCATTAAAACCGTGATTAACGCCTTTTCAAGTGGATTTTCGGTGTTATTCACGAGGTTAACCAGTTGCTCCATGGCTTCCTTTATCTGAAATGCATTGTCCAGCGGTTTGTAATCAGTTCCGACAATACCGACCAGAGTTTGCCGTACACCGTACGTTACGCCTAAATCCTGCACCAACAAACGATGCAATTCTTCAATCTTGCGAACTGTTAGCTCTTTATAAATACTCGGATTTTGCGTTATATAATCGAGGGCTGTCTTATGGTTGATAATCATTTGCGTTTCTTCCTTGGTTTTACCGCTGGCTGAAACGTTTTCTTTAAGTAATCGCTCTGTATCAAGCAATGTGTATGTGTTGCCCTCGATTTTAGATGACTTCCACGCCAACTCGATTGTCAAACGTTCAAATTCCTTGCGTAAAATAGTTGGCGACATCTTGGCTCTGCTTGCAAAATATTGTTCGTTCAAAGCTTCATAAACTTGTTTTTCTTTTGGTGTCAGCAAGTTTGACAAGTGGCTCATAATATCAAAATTGAAACGGTTATTGGCGAGCTTTCTGTCATCATTGGCAAAATAGGCTTCAATATCAACTTCTTCCAGCAACTTATTTTGAGCCGATACGTCATAAAGTGCTGCCCGTGTTGTTCCTGTTTTTGCAATCAAGCCTTCATCAATCAACACGTCTAAATCACGTAAAATCGTTACCTTTGAGCTTTTTTCAAACGTTTCAGAAACAGCATCTTGTATCTGTTCACGGCTAACCGCACCAGTCTGTTTGATATAGTTAAAAATCATCTCTTGGCGTTTATTCAACATAGCTTTACCCCTAATTGTTTCATTTTATAGCTCTTATTGTTGCATAATTGTTTCAAAAATGCAACTATTATTTAAAAAATTTGAAACTATTTTTAAGAGCCATGCAAAAAAATCGTGTACGAATTAAAAAATCAAATTATAATGCGTAAAAATTTAAAGTGTGATGCAGCTGTGATGCATTTTATATAAAATTGGCTATATAAAAAATGTAAAAACGTGTAAAAACAATGGTTTCTGAAAAATGGTGAAGAACAGTGTGTCGGCACCATTCTTAACGCCTTGTTTTTCAAGGCCTTTTTTATTTTAAAAAGGATATCTTTGTTAAACATTTATCTGTGGTCAGGTATTCCTGCTTCTGCCATTCGCTATTACATAAAATAAGGAAAGTTGAAACCGGTGTTTTTTTTCGCAATCAGATTATGCTTTATTTGATAAAAAGTAAGCTGCAGATATGAAAGCCATAATAGGTAAGAAATAAGGTTTATTTTCCCCCTATACACTCGGATTTTGACTAATAGCAAAAAGTTAATCCGAGTATATAGGGTTAAATTTTGGAACCTTTCAAGAGGTGTTTCTTAACCATCAGGGATAGCTACACCAATAAGGCTCTTCTTCAGAAAGACCATCAACGGCACACAAAGCACTCATAAGAGCTGGCCGAAGATCATCAGGTATGGGAACGACCCAGTTCCCCTCTTCATCAATACGATTTATACAGTCTGTATGTACATAGGCAAAATTCTCCTTTATTTCAGTGATTTTATATATCTGCATATTTAAACGTCCATAACGTTTATCTGCTTGGATAACATAATATCCTACATGAACATGCACCCATGCTCGTATCCGCGGCGTACTGAGACAAATATACTCAGCAATTGGCTTACCGCCGTCACTTTTGCATATAATCTGAATCATTCCGTCACGATTATATTCGGTTAAGCAAGGGTAATCTGTATTGTCTTCCTTTCCTATACATACTCCTTTGGGTAAATTTGCTAATACTGTTGCCATAATTATATCTTAATTATTGTTTAAAATTATACTCACTGTCCTGCATTGTAGTATATTGCCTATAAAATGCAAGCCAAAATTTTACATTCCCTTGGACGAAAAAAAAGTTCAATTAATCGTAATAAAAATACTACGATTTGAGCATAAAATATGTAATGAAAGCCAACAACTGGTTATGAACTTTATTTCTTAAACAGAGATTGTATCGTTCTCATTATTAACATTATAACACCACCTATCACCGGATAAACAAGTGCCTTAGGACCAATTGTATAAGCCGTGATTTCAAGAACTACTATAATGCTGATGTTGATAATTGCGGCGATAAAAATTTTCTTTTCAGATATATTCAGATACTTTCCTAACGCTACGGGGAATAATACCGATATGTATATCAGCATCGATGTTAGAGTCAGCACCAATATCTTGTTGAAATACAATGCAATAGCCATTGCTATGAGATAAGTTATAAGCGAGGCAATTTTTATATTCCGTTGTGCCAGGTTTTTCTTGGTAAAAGGTTTTATTATATCGTTGGAAATAGAGGTTATGGCATTTAAAATGTATGAATCTAACGTTGACATAATGGCCGCCATTGAGGCAATTATTGCTACAAGCCCTATTTTAGGAAAATTATTCTTAAAAAATAAGGGTACAGCTTGCTCTGGATCCGGCAAATCAACACTGTTATACCCAAGATATATACCGACATACGCTGTACACAAAACAATGATTGTGTAAAATATTCCGCCCATAATCAATCCTATTTTACCGTTAATTTGGTTTTTGGCTGATTTTATCCTTAAATTTATATCTTGGGATAAAGGTACAAACAGTATCGGCATTAAAAAAAGTACAATATAATCAATCGGCATTGCCACAAATTGGTGATTAGATAATGTTGTTTCTATTTGACTGCCATTACCGATAATAAAAAATAAAATCGGAACAATCAGCAAACAGATTATTAATATGCATTGCAATATGTCTGTTTTAGTTACAGAGTTAAAACCGCCGGAATATACATAAGAAAATACTAGTGTTGCGGTTATAAATGTGAGCCACTGAGGACTTATTGAAGGGAAATAAGGTGCTATCAACTTAGATAAAGCCAGAAAATTGGCCGCAACAATGAGCACAAAAGTTGATGACGTAATCATACCGATTAAAAAGGAGAGTTTTTTGTAATTACATGCCAATAAGTCTGATATAGTTACACCTTTGTCATCTTTGTATGTCTTATATAAAAAAACAACAATAAAAAAACCAATCAGCACGGCAAAAGGGTCTACCAGAGCATACCATTTAAACATATATCCGATGGATGCTGTTGTTAGTATTGCCGCACCTCCGGTGAATGTCATGCTTACCCCTGTAGCTATTATAAACCAGTTCAACTTGTTTTTGCACATTGTAAATTCTGCATAAGAATCCATACAACTTCTTTTAGCAAGCAGTCCGATAAATATAAAACTCAGCAAAGAAATAATAATTATACCTTGCACTAAATTCATGATTTTCTAAGTCCCTTATTTATATTGAAATTTTAGTGTAAAATATAAATAAACAATAGTCAATTTTTTATCCATATCTTTCTACACAAACTATTTTATTCTTCACCTTATATAGTATTTTATCTAAGTTTTATTGAAAAATTTTATCTAATGTCTTCTATCCATAATCTTTTTTATATAATTGAATTTAAAATTAAAATTGTACTTGCAATCTCTTTTTCATTGTTATATAGGTGTACATATCGATAAGAAACAACGTCTTTTGTAAAAGTAGTATTTGGTGCTTCGAGGTAGCAGGTCTTTTGCAGTTCTGTTTGTTTTGTATTATGTAGGCAGTAGGGAGTTAAAAGGGCTTTAGAATGGTTAGTATATCCGTCATTATGCCGGTGTATAACACCAAAGAAGTTTATTTGCGTGCGGCAATTGAAAGTGTTCTGGCACAAAATTTTCAAGACTATGAGTTCTTGATATTAAATGATAGTCCGGAAAATAAAGATTTGCAGCGTGTCATTGCCAGTTATACGGATGAGCGTATTAAGTATACAGAAAATACTGCCAATCTTGGTATTCCGCAGAGTTATAATCGACTCGTTGATATGTCATCCGGTAAATATATTGCCGTCATGAATCATGATGATATTATGAAGCCGAATCGACTGAGTATCCAGTACAATTACTTGGAAAAGCATCCGGATGTCGGTATCGTCGGGTGCGGTTATAAAAAATTCGGTGAAATTAATCGTTTCAAAGCTATACGCAATCCGGTTTCACATGACGAAATCTGTGCTTATTTGCTTTTTAAATCTTCCATACACCATCCGACCATGATGATGCGACGTTCAATTATAACAGAACATAAAATTAAATATAATGAAAATTTTATAAGCCTAAATGACCGGCAGTTGTGTTATGATTTCAGTAAATACAGTAAGTTAGCAAACCTTTCCGATGTGCTTTATAAATACCGCTTTCACTCAGATATGACCAGTAAAAAGCAAAAAGTTATCATTAGGCGTGAACGTGCAATGTTCCATAAACTTTGGTTTGCTCATAATAATATTGATTTATCCCAAGAAGAAATCGATATCTTTGATAATTACACAACTTACGGTCGGCAAAAGTTTAATGATTTCAAAACGTTAAAAATTGCGGTTAACACATTAGAAAAGCTAGCACAAATAAATAAACAAAGACAATTTTTAGAACCTGCCGTTTTTACTGCTTTATGCGCTAAATATGCGACTAAACGTTGTTTAAATGCACTGTTAAACGGTCGAATCAACATAAAAAAAGTCATACAAGAAACAAGTTTGCCTGTCAACAAGCATATTCTCTTTTGTTGTAACAGCCTGTTAGGTTGGAGAAAAGATTAAATATCACAAGGAGTAAATATAATGAAAATCGGAATTATCGGAACTGGATATGTCGGATTACCTACGGGTGTCGGTTTGGCGGAGTTAGGAAATACTGTAGTGTGCGTCGATAAGATCAAAGAAAAGATTGATGAATTAAAGGCTGGAAAATTAACTATTTATGAAGATGGATTAGAAGAACTTTTCCAAAAAAATGTCAAAAACGGTCGTCTCTCTTTTACGACGAATATGCGCAAAGCCATTGAAGGTGCAGATGTTGTTTTAATTGCTGTCGGTACACCGCCGCATCCGGTTACGCATGAGGCTGATTTGAAATATATTTATGCTGCTGCCACCGAGTTAGCAGAATATCTGACGGATTATACCGTTATTGCCACTAAATCAACCGTTCCGGTCGGTACAGGTGATAATATTGAGCAATTAATAACGTCAAAGAATCCTACTGCTCGCTTTGATGTCATCTCCTTGCCGGAATTTTTGCGTGAAGGTTTTGCCGTACATGATTTCTTTAATCCGGATAGAATCGTTGTCGGTACAAACTCAGAAAAAGCAGCAAACGTTATTCGCAAACTATATGAGCCTTTTGAAGGTAAAACCAATATGCTGTTTGTTTCGCGTCGTTCCAGCGAAACAATCAAATATGCCTCTAATGCCTTTTTGGCAATGAAAATTCATTATATCAACGAAATAGCAAATTTCTGTGAAAAATCAGGTGCGGATGTTTCTGAAGTTGCTAAAGGTATGGGTTTAGATAATCGTATCGGAAATCGCTTTCTTAATGCCGGTATCGGTTTCGGCGGCAGCTGTTTTCCCAAAGATACGATGGCAATGGCTTATATGGGTAAATTGTTAAATACGCCGATTGAACTTATTGAAACAACTATTGCCGGTAACAACAAACGTAAGAAACAAATAGCCGAGCGCGTATTAGAAAGTGTTAAATCTGTACCTAATGCTAAAATTGCCGTTTGGGGACTGGCTTTTAAGGATGGCACTGATGATTGCCGACAGAGCCCTGCTATGGATGTTATTTCCGAACTATTGCTTCAACACGCTGATATTACGGCCTATGACCCGAAAGCAATGGGTACGGCGGCGCAGATTTTAGGTGATAAAATTGCTTACGCCGATGATATGTACAGTGCGGTTAAAGATGCAGACGTTTTAGTTATCTTAACCGAATGGAAGCAATTTACCAATGCTGATTTAAATGCTCTGTCACAATTGATGAAAACTAAAAAAATACTTGATTTTCGCAATATGCTTAATCCGAACAGCGCTATTGAACACGGCTTTGAATATCAGTGTATCGGGAGGAAATTTTAGTATATGGCAAAATTAGCGGTTCATTTACATTTATATTATATTGAGCAGCTGCCTTTAGTGCTTAAATATCTTTGTTCGCTTAAAAACTCTGATTATGATTTGTTTGTCACTATGGTGGAAAAACATCAGGATGTAGAGAACCAGATAAAATCTTTGTACCCGAATGCAAAAATTTGGCAGGTTGAGAATCGCGGTTATGATATCGGACCATTTATTGATTTTCTACACCATATTGATCTTGATAATTATCAGTATATATTGAAAGTACATACAAAGGGTTTGCGTAGTCCGAATTATACTTTATTAAACGGGTGTCGTTTTGATAATGCTTTGTGGGGTAAAATTTTGTGGCAAAGTATGCTCGCAACAGAGCGTCGCTTGCAAGAGAATCTAGAAGTTCTAGACAATAATCGTGACTATGATATGTTAGGTAGTCAATATTGCTTGACGTCATCTCCTAAAGATTATACCAATCTCTTACCGCAAATTAATTCTGAATTAAAAGCTTTAGGGGTATTACCTAAAAACGAACTTTCTTTTGTTGCCGGTTCGATGTTCTTAGTCAGAGCATCTGTGCTTAAGCCTTTGTTACATTATTCCTTAACAGATTTCCCCTATACCGATGGCAGTATTAAAGAAGGTACGCTAGCTCACGTGATTGAAAGAATTTTCGGCTGTTTGGCACAAAAAATTTATCCGCTAACTTATGGTAGCTATACATTAGGTTTTACTTATGTTGCTTTAAAACGTTTTTTATATCAAAAAAAGCAAACTAAACGTGGAACGCAAGTAATTAAAATTTGTAAAATTCCTGTTTATTCTAAAAAATTAAAAGAGGTTTAATATGAATTTGAGACTATTAAAATTCATCAGAATGTTGCATTTAATTGATAAAAAAACGTATAACAAAAAACGTCATATTTTGTTGATTAAAAATTCCCCTTATTTTGATGAGGCTTACTATAAAAATCAGTTTTCCGATGCTGATTTCGTTAACATTTCCCCTGCTGAGCACTATTTAACAATCGGCTATAAAGAAGGCGCAAACCCTTCGCCTTATTTTTCTACACAAAGTTATTTAGAGGAGAATCCGGATGTTAAAGCTGCCGGAATTAATCCTTTGTTGCATTATGAAATCAGCGGCAAAAATGAAGGTCGTTACAGACAAATGTCTTTAGCAAAATTGTATTGTTCATATGGACATTTTTATAATTTTCTACGAAAGATAGGTCAATATATATATAGAAAAGACATCCAAACTTTTAAAAACTCAAGAATTCTCGTGCACTTACATCTCTATTATACTTCTTCTTGGATTGAAATAAAAGAATACCTTACAAATTTATTGCCTTATCATTTTGACTTAATTGTTACGTATACTGAGTTGTCTAATGTTACGTATACTGAGTTGTCTAAAAAAACAGATTTTATAACTGATATTAAAAAATTTAAAAGTGATGCTAAGATTCTTCCTTATGCAAATAAAGGTTTTGATTTAGGTCCTTTTATTGATGTTTTGAAGGATATTAAGTTAGAAGATTATGACATCGTTTACCATATACATTCTAAATCCATTGCCGGCAAAAAAGGACGAATTGCTTATAATAAATTATTTAAAAAGAAAAGTTGGTTTACGCAACTGTATAGCGGTTGCTTAGGAGTATTTAATGTTCATAAAGGCATAAAAGTACTATCAGAAGAAAATAATTTTGGTTTAATCGGAGCCGGTAATTTGTTTGTTAAAGATATGCCAAAGAGAACTGACAGTGTCAAAAAATATGCTGCAATTTATAATTTGAATATTCCTGATAATTATGAATTCTTAATTGGCAGTTGTTTCGGTATGCGGGCAAAACTACTTTCTTCAATAAAAAATTTACATTTAGAGTTAGATGATTTTCATGACAGCCAACGAAGCATATTTACCTTAGCTCATGCTTTAGAGCGCATATTTGCAACGGAGGTTATTAATGCCGGATACCAATTTTATAAATTGCCTGTTTTGCATAATAATCATCCAATTACAATTTTTATTAGCAATCTCTCTAAAAAAATTTATGCACAAAAAGTTATTAACCAGTTGAAAAAACACAATTTAGACAATATTGAGATGCTTGATTTAGAGATCAAGTCAGGTTTAAAATGTATGTTCTTAAAAGGAACATATAAAGGTCATCCGGTATTTATCAAATATGGAGGAGTTGAAGAAATTGCACAAAATGAAGCCGCTATGCAACAGATGATGCATACCATAATGCCAAATCATGTTCCTTCGCTTTATTTGTACAATCAAAATCCGGTTTTTATAGTTATGTCACTTATTAGCGGGCGCAATCTTGAAGAAATGCTTAATTTTGGTATAACTTATGCTGAACAACAGGATATATTACGACAATTAGATGAGATTAAGGTTACTTTAACGCAACACAATTTTGTTCATCGTGATATTCAGCCGGCTAACTTAATTTATGCAAACAATCAACTTTATTTGATTGATTACCAATTTATGGTTAAAAAAAATAATGACGGCTCACTGAATGAGCTTAATTATGTACTTGAAAACACTAGTATCAGAGATGCTTTAGGTGGTATTTATCGATATAGCCCAGCAGATTGGGATGATGGCTATTCCATTGATTTAATCAAAGAAAAGGTTTGTTCAATCTTGTTTTCTTCTAAGGAGAAAAAAATTGCCTAAGCCTTATTTCAGTATCATTATGCCGACTTATAATCGCGCGTATTGTATAAGAAATGCAATTAATTCCCTTTTAGCGCAGAGCTGTCATGATTTTGAACTGATAATTGTAGATGACGGTTCAACAGATGGAACAGAAAAACTTATTCAAGA
Organism: Alphaproteobacteria bacterium; assembly: GCA_045603405.1. Taxonomy (GTDB): domain Bacteria; phylum Pseudomonadota; class Alphaproteobacteria; order RF32; family CAG-239; genus CAG-267. Next base: position 122,923 of record JAZUMA010000013.1, read on the forward strand.
AACTTATGCTAAAGAACTTAACGATAAGAGAATTATTTTCAAACATTTAAAACATCAGGGCGCCGCCGCCGCTCGTAATAATGGTCTAGAATTAGCGCAAGGTTCTTGGATTGGTTATTTAGATACCGATAATACCATCATCAAGGATTTTCTTAAAACCTATAAACAAGCAATAAAGGCTCATCCTAAAGCTAAAATTTTCTATGCACAAATGCATCGTATTAATCGAGATGAAATTATCGGTCATGCTTGGGATGAAAACGAGATTTTTACAAAACCATATATTGACATGGGGACATTTGTTCATTATAAGGAATGTATAAAAAAATGTGGCGGTTTTGATGAAAAACTGTCACGTCTAATTGATTATGAGTTTATTTTGCGTCTAACTCGCTTTTGTACACCTGTTTTTATTGAAAAAGTTGTACTTGAGTACAACGATGCAGATGACGTCTCGCGTATTACAACAACAGAAGATAGAAAAACAGCGTTAAAGTATATTAATGCAAAATACAAGGGTTATGCTGAGCAAGTTAAACAAAATAATTTAACAGTAAAGCAAATTAAGGAAATGAGTATGAACAAAACAGTGGTAAAACTGGCACGCATGATGCACTTAATAGGTAAGGATAAATATACCGAGAAGCGTCAAATCGCTTTAATTGAAGCATCTCCTTTGTTTGATAAAAAGTGGTATTTAAGCCAATATCCTGATGTTAAAAAGAGAAAGATGAAGGCTGCTAAGCATTACATAAAACTTGGCTATAAAGAAGGGCGTAATCCCAGCCCTTATTTTAACGGCAAAGATTATCTCAAACGTTACAAAGATGTTGCCAAATCCGGAGTTAATCCTTTGGTTCACTATCTTCTCCACGGCGCTAAAGAAGGGAGAAGTTACAAACCGGCTGTTAAGGGAATGGTTTTAGAGCAGCATAGCCTGTGGGACAAGATAAAATCAGCTTTAACCTACCCTATTCAGGTTAAAGAAGAATATGATCGTCTCAAAGCAGAAATAAAAATGTTAAAGAATGCAAAATAAGAGGGTAAAATGAAGAAACAAGCGAGCAAACAAGCTAAAAAAGCATCTAAATTAGCAAAAGCCGAGAATTTAAAGAAAGAACAAGCGCAATTTAAATCTGTTGAACGTCATCCTGAACTCGTTTCAGGATCTAACGTCATCACTGTCAAAAATGCTGAAGGCGATCCGGATACAACTGCCGAAATCATCATTCAAAACCAAATCAATTATACACCAAAGGTATCCGTCATTATTCCGGTTTATAATGTGGAACATTATTTGCGCGAATGTTTGGACAGTGTTATCAACCAAACCTTAAAAGAAATAGAAATTATCTGTGTTGACGATGGATCTACGGATAATTCTTTAGATATCTTGCTCGAATACGCCGCCAAAGACAAGCGTATGACGATTATCCGTCAACAGAATCTCCATGCCGGTGTCGCTCGTAACGCCGGTCTTGCCGTGGCAAGAGGAGAGTATTTGAGTTTCCTCGATTCAGACGACTTTTTTGAACTCAATATGCTGGAAAAAGTACAGATGCACATACACAAAAATCAAGCAGAGGTGTGCATTTTTAATTGTTATTTTTATGATAATAAAACAAAACGACGTTCATCACCTACATGGACCTTAAAGGAAGAATATATTCATTCCAATATTTTTAGTAGTAAGGATATTGCTTTGAATATATTTCAATTAACAAATAACTGGCCATGGAATAAAATATTTAGTAAATCATATATACTAAAACAAAAATTATTCTTTCAAAATACATGTCACACAAATGACACATATTTTGTAGCACTTGCAATCGCTAATGCTGAAAAAATCACAGTATTGAATGAAAAATTATTAAATTATAGAACAAATGTGGACAAATCTTTAACAACATTAGACATCAGAGATATGCATCCTCTTGATATTGACACAGTACTGTATGCTATAAAAAATAAAATAGATTCTTGCTTTAAAAGAAGTTTTACTTTTCTATGTTGTAATCATTTATATTGGAATATTACAAAAAATATTTCTCTTTTAAGTAAAGATTTATTGATAGACGCTATTTCTAAACATAATTTTTACGATATTTCTCCTAATTTATCAGCAGAATACTTTGAAGATAGCAATATTTACGAAAAATATCAATTTCTACTGAATTTAATTCCACAAGGGGTAAAAGAGAGAAACACCGCTACGGAAAAAATGACCAACGTTAAAGTTGTGTCATTTGATATCTTTGATACAATCATTATTAGACCATACAAGAACCCAAGTGATTTATTTAAGCATATGGAATATCATTTTTCAGAAGATGGCTTTTATAAAAAACGTATAGAGGCAGAAAAAAGAGCTCGACAAAATTCTAAAAGTGAAGAAATAACGCTTGATGAAATTTACTCTAATCTTCCTGACAAGTATCAAAAACTTAAGACAGAAGAACAGAAATTTGAAATCCAAATAGCGAGTGTAAATCCTTATATAAAAGATTTAATTGATTTTGCAAACAAACAAGGAAAAGAAATAGTATTCATCTCTGATATGTATCTAGATGAAAGTGTAATAAGAGATATACTGAAAAAGTTTAATCTTGATAAATATAAAATATTTGTGTCATCAAAGATAAAAAAGACAAAGGCTTCTGGAAATTTATATGATTTTGTATTAAATTATTTAAAAATTACTCCCTCTGATATGCTTCATATTGGTGACAATATTAAATCTGATAAAATAATTCCAGAATATAAAGGAATAAGAACTTTTATCATACAGCGCTATAACGACGTTAATAACAAACGTTACTTGTCGGATTTTGACAGTAGAGAATTGAACAAGAGTGTAATGCTATCTCTATTGAAATTTAACTTATATAGAAGCAATAATTATTGGTATAATATTGGGTATTGCATTGGTGGACCTTTAGCAAATTCTTTTACAAATTTTATTATTGAAGAATGTTCGAAAAATAAACTTGAGGAATTGTTATTCATTGCCAGAGATGGATATGTGCTTAGAAAAGTTTATGAAACTCTTGATAAAGATCATTTACCAACACATTATATATATGCCTCACGTGGACTTATTTATAATGTTACTAATGATAGAAATATCGCCTTCGAATATGAACAATATTTGAAAAATGAAAATATCAAGGCTTCTAATTTAGGCTGTATAGATGTAACAACTATTAATTTATCTTCGCAAAAATTTTTATCTAATTTATTGCCACAAAAGAAAATATTAGGAATATATTGGTTGGCAAATAAATTGGCGGACAGTAGTATAAAATATTTTAATATCTTCTCTCGACCACATAAAGTAGAAGCTCTAAACTTTCTCATCGAAACTTTGCTATCTGCTCCTCATGGACCAGTCAACAAATTAGAAAATGGTATCCCTATATTCGATGAACAGTCAGAAGCAGAGAATACTCGTTGCTTGATTTATAATCAAATAGCAAAGGGAATAATTCAGTTTAATCAAGATATAAAAAATGTTTTTTCTTCTTATAGAATGAAAATAAATCCTTTGAATGTGGTTGATTTAATTTATAGTTTTTTACAAAATCAAACTACTGAAGATCATGAAAGATTTGAGGCTTTATCTCATACAGGAAATCTTTTTAATAATGATCATAAACCTTTGAGTTTATACTTTGATAGATTTATATTAATTAAAATTTCTGTAATTATCCCTGTTTATAATGTCGAAAAATACCTGCGTGAATGTTTGGACAGTGTTGTTAATCAAACATTAAAAGATATTGAAATTATTTGCGTTAATGATGGTTCTCCAGATAACTCTCTTGCTATATTGAAAGAGTATGCGGCAAAAGATAGCCGTTTTGTTATTATAGACCAGAAAAATCAAGGTCTTTCTTGCTCTCGTAACAATGCCATGAAAATTGCTAAAGGTCAGTATTTTGTTTTTCTTGATTCAGATGATTATTTAGAACCCAATGCACTTGAAGTAATTTATAATAATATGGCTAAAAAACAATTAGATATGTTATCTTATAGTGGCATAAATTTTGATAATAAGACAAAAAAAGAAAAGATTAATTCTTATTGGGGATTTAAATATTTACCCAAAAACTTTAATTATGAAAAATTTAATTATAAAGAAGCACAAGAGCACAATTTTATAACAAAAATGGCGGTCAGTTCATGTTTGACTGCCTATAAGCATTCTATGATAGAAAAAAGTAAAATTACGTTTCCTGAACATCTGTGTTTTGAAGATAATTTGTTTTTTACAAAGTCTCTATTAAATGCAAAATTTTGTGGAATAATTAAAGACAAACTTTATCATCGGAGAATACATGAATTAGCTATTACTCAAAATTGGGATAAACATTTCGCTGATTATTTGCAAATTACAGATATGGTTATACAGTATGTGAAGGATGAAAATAAACAATTATTTAGTATATATAAAGACAGTTATCTGAAAGCATGCATTAATATTTATAATAAATTCGAGAGAAATTATCAAAAGAAATATACTAATCAATTAAAATCTTTGTTGAAAAAATATCATTATAATCCAGAAGTTATAATAAATTACCCAACAAATATTTTCGCCCCCTATCTCTTCTTCCCATATTATCTGTTCAAAGTGGTGCAGATGCGCGAGAAAATATACCTGAAGCAGAATTCTTCAGGTCTTGCACATTTCCTCTATCATAAGGTCAAAACTGACAGTTACACCAAAACCTATATCTGCGGTATCAGAGTCAAGAAAAAGCCGGCGAATATCTATGAGTTTATAGATAAAAGATTAGCAAAACTCTCTAATAATTGGGAAAAGAAGTTGAATAAAATAGCAGAAACTATAGAGGCAAGTGACTTAAATAATCGCGCAGAAATTTTAGAGCAATTATGCCAGATACCTCAGCAAATCGCTCAAAATAATATGGTAAATAAAAAAGAAATAACCGAAAATCATCAAAAAGGATTAGATGATTTACTTAAAAATTTAAAACAATATTACGTTAGTCGGTCTAAAACAGACAATTACAGTTTGGAATTCCGTACATTTGCTGATATTGCACATTGCATACGCCAAAACTTAAAAAAAATACCAAATGATGTTGATTTGGTTGTTGGCGTTCCTCGTTCTGGCATGATACCGGCATATATTATCGCTTTGTTTATGAACAAAAAATGTTGCTCTTTAGATGAATTTTTATCTGGTTCTACCGGATCAAACGGAAATAGAAAAGTTAATAATGAAGATATTAAGAAAGTATTAATCGTTGATGATTCCGTATATAATGGAACAGAAATGGGGCGTACTAGAGAGAAGCTTGAACCGCTTACAGATAAGTATCACTTTATCTACGCAACAGTTTATGTTAAACCGGATTCAGAAGATAAAGTTGATATTTGGTTAGAACGTGTACCGGCCCCTCGCGTATGGCAATGGAATTATCTAAATCATAGTATTGCTAAAAGGGCCTGCTTTGATATGGATGGGGTGTTATGCATTGACCCGACTGCTGACGAAAATGATGATGGGAAGAAGTATCTGGAGTTCATTGCCCAAACAAAACCTTTGTATATTCCAACGTATGAAATCAATGCCATTGTTACCAGCAGGTTAGAAAAATATCGTGAACAGACAGAAAAATGGCTCAAAGATCACGGGGTTAAATATAAGCAATTGATTATGCTAGATTTACCGACAGCAGAAGAACGCCGCAAACTTGGTTGCCATGCTAAATTTAAGGCCGAAGTTTATAAAAAATTGTCAGATACGGTTTTGTTTGTAGAATCAGAACCAAACCAAGCCAGAGAGATTGCTCTCTTAACAGGAAAAACAGTCATCTGCACCTCAAATGATGAAGCTTATTAAAAAATGATAGGAGAAAAATAGTGAAAATAAATATAAAGAATCATTTTGCTTGGATTATTGCTTTCATTTGCTTAAGCCTGTTTTCCTTCAATTTCTGGCTGTTCTATCCAGGGTATCTGAGTGTTGACTGGGGGGGATATTTGCTTCCATCTTTGGAGAGTTATTTCAGCAATTGGCATCCCGTTATTTATCCTTTTTCATTGTTAAAATTATCAAACATATTTGGATACCATATTTGGTATTCTTTACTATTTAATCTTATCCCTTTTTATTTAGGGGTATACACTCTAGTCCTAAGTTTTTGGAAAAAATTTCATTCACAATGGTGTTGGTTAGGATTGTTGCCTATTTGTGTAGGAAATATTTTCTTCAATAACATAATAATGCATGGGAGTTTTTCCTCTCCCATGCTTATATTTCTACTGTGGACTATTGTTTTATACCAAATTTTGGTTGATATAAACTTAAAAAATACTATTATTACTTGCATTGCCTTTATATTTGCAACAATAAGTCGTCACAATGCTCTTATACAAGTATATCCGATATTTTTTATCTATTCTTGGATAATTGTGCAAAAGTCAAGACCCTCTCATAAATTATTAAAATATATAAGCTGGTGTTTTTTATTTGCAGGATTAACTCTTGCTGTATCAATAGGAATTCCCTCTTTATTAAAAGAAGGTAGGTCTTATCCTTCTAATCATGTATTCTTACATCAAATTGCTGGTGCTTGTGTCCCTAGTAATGACGAAAGTTGTTTCAAACCGGAATGGTATGAAGAAGGAAGATCTTTCGACGATGTAAAACTAGAATATCAAGCTTATCCTCTTTTAGCTGACAAAATGACATGGAAAAGTGTAGAAAAGCACCCCTTTCGTGCAGGAAAATTAGATGATTTAAGTAAATTATGGTTACATTCAATCATAAAACACCCCAGTAGTTACATAAAATATGTTGGTTCTTTTATAGTTCAAATGTGGCATGCTAATAGTCTTGACGCGCAAATATCATTTAAAGAAAAAAACAGATGTATCCGCTCATCTGACTGCATTAAACTTGTCGATAAATACCTTAGTAACGAAATATTCTATGAAACACCTGTTCAAAAAGTACAAATTTTAAATTTATTAAAAGAAATATTTCCTCAAATACCTACACTCTTCTATATTACATTAAATTATGTACTTTTCATTATATCTGGTGTTTTATTTTATAAAAGAAGAGATTTCTTATTATTATATACTTTGTCTTCATCTATTGCAGGTGTTGCCGGTTCGATTATATTTTGCATCTTTACGCCAGCTACATTACCTCGCTACATATATCCGGTAATAATATCTACCTTAACATCCACAATAAGTATAGTATTGCACTTTTGCACCAAAACACCTATATTGGAGTGCAATATAGAAAAAACAAATTTCAAAGAAATGATTAAAAAAAATAAAAAAGCTTTAATTGTAATATCGATTCTCATCATCCTATACAGTGTATATGCATACATAAATACACCGCTCAAAGCGCGCGCTGATGTCTACGCTCCATACAATGACACACCATATTTTGTTGTCCACCAAAACAATGTTCCGCAACCAGCAAAAGAAGCCGCATGGATGCCTAAGTGGGGTAACCGCGGCGTTGTAGTGCAAGAAAATGGACACAAAACAACTTTTAGCATCACCGCTTTGCAAGGTGCAGATATTACTATAGCTCTGCGCGGACCTGATGAACGCAATGCTGCAGGAAAAAGGATTGAAAAATGGGTTGAGTATACTTCTTTCAAAATTAATGGCAAACCTGCTATTTCTTCCCATAAAACTGTTTGGCATGATAAACCTCTCATATATATTTTAAAAGCGAAGAAAGACAAAGTTTACAATATTGAACTCAAATGGCGTAAAAAATAAGGAGAAAAATTATGGATAAAATCGCAGTTTTAATCCCTTGTTATAATGAGAGCAAAACTATTGCCAAGGTTGTAACCGACTTCAAAAAAGTTTTACCGGAAGCGGTAATCTACGTTTATGATAACAATTCGACAGATAATACAGTAGAAATCGCTCAACAAGCCGGTGCTGTTGTTCGCCATGAATATCAACAGGGCAAAGGTAATGTTATCCGCCGTATGTTTAGAGAAATTGATGCCGAATGTTATATTATGACAGATGGTGATGATACTTATCCGGCAGAATTTGCTCCAGAAATGGTGAATAAAGTATTGGAACGTCAGGTTGACATGGTAGTAGGTGATAGGCTGTCCTCCACCTATTTTGAAGAAAACAAACGCCCATTTCATAACTTTGGAAACTTTATTGTCCGAGCTGCTATAAATTTATTATTCAAAAGCCATATTAAAGATATCATGACCGGTTACAGAGCATTTAGTTATCAATTCGTAAAGACTTTTCCTGTTTTATCACGCGGATTTGAAATTGAAACAGAGATGAGCATTCATGCTGTTGATAAAAATATGGCAGTCGAAAATGTTATTATTCAATATCGAGACAGACCGGAAGGAAGCGTATCAAAGTTAAATACCTACACCGATGGTTTTAGGGTTTTATATACAATTGCTAAATTATATAGGACATACAAACCTTTGATGTATTTTAGTGCTATTTCGGTTGCGTTGCTTATAGTGGCATCTCTCTTTTTTATCCCTGTTTTTATTGATTATATACGCACCGGACAGGTCGCAAAATTTCCGACCCTGATTGTTTGCGGTTTTACGGTAATTGCGGCAATACAAAGTTTTTTTGCAGGTTTAATGTTGCAAACAGTCGTACAGAAAAATAAGCAAGATTTTGAAAACAATTTAATCTCAATCCATCAAGCTTACAGCAACTTAAAGAAAAAAGAGTAAAAATGAAAAAAAAGCTAATTATATGTATTTTACTGATTTTATGTTTGGTTGTGTTGAAGTTTTATCACCATAACCGCATGGCTGAGCATGTTGTTTCAAAAATATATGATCCAGCACCTTTAACAGTTGTGCTGGACTGGGAAATAAAGAACCCATTTACCCTAAAAATCTATTACACCATAGATCAAGATGAAAAATTTGATTATAAACACTCTGTCAGAAAGCGTGTTACTCCAGAAAATAAGCATGTAGAAGTAATTTTACCGGCTGAAAAAATTTATAAATTCCGTATAGATTTTGGTTCTAACCCCGGAAAGATTAAGCTTAAAAATATTGAAATTATTGGTGATCAATATATTGACTTTACGGATTGGGATAGCTACGCTTATAAAAATATTGAGTGGCGCAAGGTTGATAAGAAGAATAATATTCTAAAAATTATTTCTAAACATCGAGATCCTTATATGTATTGGATTGATTCATTTGTACTTTATAAAAATAAGGGGAAACAATGATTGTTAAAGAACGAAAAATTGTAAAATTATTTGCTGTACTACCCATATATAGCCAGTGTATAAGGGAAAATAGTATGACATGGAAATTTTTGGGCATACCACTTTTAAAAATATGTCATTCTGCCGACAAAACAATAAAAAAATACTATTTTTTAGGCATGCCAATGATTAAAATAAAGGAAAAGATAACGGAAACAAAAGTATGAATAAGGTCATTCCCATATTCTTAGCCTGCGATAATAACTATGCACCTTTTTTATGTACAACAATGTATTCCATTTTGTTAAACACAGAATCTGATGTTGAATTTTATGTTATGGATGGAGGTATAAGTTATCATAATAAATGGCTCATACGAAAAAGCCTTAAATCGTTTCCGCATAAAAAAATTACATATATAAATATGAAAAAGTATGATTTAACAAAATTTCCGAATGTTAAACACTACTCTCTAAATACTTTCTCTCGTTATTTTATACCTCAAATTTTCCTTGACAAAGAAAAAGTTATTTACATGGATGTAGATATCATTGTCAAAGGAGATATTTTACAATTATACGAGCAGAATTTACAAGGAAAACCTTTGGGAGCTGTTTTAGAAGATTTCTATGAAGGTAATTATACCAATTTAAAACAAAATATTTGGCCACAATATAAAGCAGGAGATAAATATTTTAATGCTGGTGTTCTTTTAATGGATATTTCGCAATTTATTAAAAATAACTATGCAGAGAAACTTATAGATTTAACTATTAAACTTGCTGATAAATTGCAATGCCCTGACCAAGATGTCTTTAACATTGTTTTCGAAAATAATTTTAAAATCTTGGACTATAAATATAATTATATGCCTGATCATTTTCATCTCTTACAACAGAAACATCCGGAAATAAAAAGTATTACCCCCTTAATTATCCATTATACCGCTCAAAAGCCGTGGAAAGACTATAGTAAAAAATCTGCAGATTTTGATAGTATTTTAAAAAAGACAGCTTTTGCCGGTGTAAAAAATAAAAGACAAACTATGAAAGAAAAAAATATCAAAATATATTCCCTGTTTAATTTACCTCTATTAAGCATAGAACATAAGAAAATATCGAAAAAAAGGCTGACAATTATAACAATATGCTATAATATTGAGCAAGAAATTGAAAAAACTTGTAAAAGTATCATCAACCAAACTTGGCAAGATTTTGAATGGATTGTTGTTGACGGTGGTTCAACAGATAAAACTTTAGATATCCTGAAAAAATACAAAAAACACATTGATGTTTTAATTTCTGAAGCAGATAACGGCATCTATAACGCAATGAATAAATGTATAAAATACGCTAACGGCGAATGGATAAATTTTATGAACGGTGGTGATTGTTATAGTTCAGAAGCAGTATTGGCTCAAATCTTTCAAAATAAAATTTATGATGCAGATATTTTGTATGGTTGGCAATATTTTGCGTGCGCACAAAAATGGCGCAAATATGTTCCTAATTTGACGAAAGAATGGCTTTGTTCTAATACTCTCGGACATCAAGCAACATTTTTTAAACGAAGCTGTTTTGCTAAATACGGACTATATGATGAAACATTTAAAATTATAGCAGATCATGAGCGTAACATTTGTTTTTTTACGCATAAGTTACGTTTCCATTATTTACCGATAGAAATTGCATGGTTTGCGGAAAAAGGAATATCTTCAAAGCCTAGTAATAAACCAATATTTATTGAAGAATTTAACAGAATTTATAAAAAATACTATTCCCCTCAAGAAGTTTTAAAATATGGTCGAGATTATTGCAAATAAGATAAACTAAAGCATTAGTTATCATACCTATACAATTGACCTCATCAAGTTCATTCGGAGATATTTGTTTTTGCCATCATTTGATTCTTTTAATTCTCTATTTGTTTATTTTCTCTTTTTTCTGCATCTATTGTAGCTTCTTTTAGTTTCTGATAAGATGTTGTTTGATATATCCGCATATTTTCTCTTGCATAATCTAATGCTCTCTTTCCATTTTTATCTTTAAGTCCGGCATCTGCTTTATTGTCTAATAATGTATTGATTATTTCTGATGAAACATTATGTTGACAAGCCAACATTAAGGCTGTTTGTCCGCTTTTGGTTTGCGCATTAATATCTGCTCCTTTTTCCAGTAATACTTTTATTACTTTAGGATTTTTAGTAAAATTTGCTGCAACAATCAATGCTGTCTCACCCTCATCATTAACTGCGTTTATATCAGCACCTTTTTCTATTATTCTTTTTATCACTTCCTCATTTTTATTTGTTGCGGCTGCCTGCATAAGCACAGTATTCTTTCCCTCATCTGAAAAATTTATATCTGCACCTTTTTCTAATAACAAATTTATAATTGATTGATGTTTGGCGTATGCTCCTGCTAGCATTATTGTTGACACACCCTTATAATCTTTCGCATCGACATTTGCCCCCTTTTCGAGCAAAGCTGCCGTAACATCAGGATTATCGTTTTCAACTACTGCATACATTAAAGCAGTTGATCCGTCTTTATCTTTGGCCTCTAACTCTGCTCCCATCGAAATAAGCAATTTAATAACTTCCGGATTAGCATTTAAGGCGCTGGACAGCATTAAAGAAGTCATTCCTTCCGTTGTTTTAACTTTTGTATCTGCACCGTGCTGAGCTACTTTTTTTACTATTTCAGGATTTGAATTTACGCTTGCTGCCAGCATAAAAGGAGATAGCCCTTTATCATCTCTTATATTGATATCTTCATAGTTCTTTAGCTTCTCGTCTACTTGCGACATCGTTGCACTTTTCCACCACTGTGGTGATAGCAGATCTTTTTCCCCTTCAGCTTTAACTTCTGTGCTGGTCAGGATCCCTAATAAAAGTAAAATAGCAAATATTTTTTTCATTTTATCTCCTTATCGGGCTAATTTTAGCTTTCCATATCTTAACATATCCCTAAAACAACTTTATTATTGTAACAAAAATTTCTGATTTTCCGGTTACAAAAACTATTGCAGGTTCTCTTTTTTTGTGTTAATATAAGCTTATAAGGTTAATTTAAATTGGAGAAAGACCATGGCAAAGCAAGTTCTCACCCCTGAAGATGCAGCTCGAGGAGCAAAAGAGGCTGCAGATCGTGTTAGAAAAAGAAAAACAACCCCGGACCAGAACCCTGTTCAAGAAAAGCTTAAGAATGTGGCTGCTCGTAAAGAAGAGCCTAAAGTAAAATTAACTAAAGAAGAAAAAGCAATTAAAAAAGCTAAAGAGGCTGTAGAGAAAGCAGAACAGAAGTTAAAAGAAGCAAAACAGAAACTAGAGGAAGCAAAACGCTTGAACAAGACAAAGGAGGAAATTCAAAAGCGTACACAAGCTGTTAGGAAAGCAGAAGCAGCATTAAAAAAGGCCAAAGAAAAATTACGCAAAGCAAGAGGAGAAAAACCTATGGATTTGCGTCAAGCCGGTCAAAAAGCTAAAAATAATACAGAAAAAAGAAAAAAAGCCGGAATGAATGACAAGCATGGAAATGGAAAAGATACGCGGAATAGTAACACCAAATTAGCTAGTCATATAAATCTTCCAAGCGGTATGCGTATCCGTCAAGACGGTCCGGATTATGTTTTAGTTACCACAGACAAAGCAGGTAATGAACATACTACTCCGGTAACAGATGTTATGAATCAAATCGACAAATATAATAAAGGTGTAGATGCGCAAAATGCTGCCGCAAAGGCTCAAAGCGCTGTTAAACCGATACAACCACAAAATGGTAGTGTACCAGCAAATAGAACTACTGTTAATGTTCCGGAAAAAAATATTCCCCCTACACCGACACCTGCCTTACCGACTGTTTCGGATAATGAGTTAAAAGGTGCGGAAAATATTGCGTCTGTTTCCGGCAAGATTAAGCCAGATGATGTTCGAGAGTTTGCTGAAACAGCAATGCAATTGTCTAAGTCTGGCCTGCTAAAGGATCCTCATGCTCTTGAAAAGCTTAATGAGCGTAAAAGGAGACAGGAACAAAAAACAGATGCGCGCAATCGTCAAATGGTCGAAAAGATAGAGCGTTAGAATTTTTCAAAAAAAAACAGGCAAGAATTGGTTTATTTTTCTTGCCTGTTTTTTAAACCTAAAGCGTCCCTGCTCGCTTTTTGTCTTAAAATAAAATATTTTCCTCTTTATACCCTGATACAATCCACCAATTGCTCCGGTATAATAAGAATATTTTAGCCTGAGGAACAGCTAAAACGCCATCTAATCTCTATAATTGTATACCAATAATTATTACTAATTCATTACTTAAATCAGCATAAATCATTTTTTCTTACAAGCAAAAAAATAACTTATATTACGCTAAAAAATGTAACTTACTTTAACTATATGATTGTAAATAAAAATACGTTACTTTGATATGTTTAAAATTCTTCTTTTGTGGATAATTATGCCATATTCATAAAGGGCAAATGATCCTTCATTGAATAGGCACTCTGAGAACTGATAATTACATGATCAAACAAGCCTATTCCGACTGTCCTCAGTCCTTCTTTAAGTTGTTTGGTCATTTGGATATCTGCTTTTGATGGGGTACAATCTCCGCTAGGATGATTATGCGCAATGATAATAGCAAACGCATTATACATCAGAGCTTTAGCAACAATATCACGCGGACTGATCATAACAGCATCTATTGTACCAACTTGTTCTATACTGTCACGAATAAATTTTCCATGTTTATCTATATAAATTACCAATAGTTGCTCTTGTCCAGAGCGACCGATTATCGAACGACAATACTCTACCAAATAGCGCTTATCTGTCATACTTGGTGCATCTTTGCCGTGCAGATTTTCCCAACATATCTTGCTACTACATGCATGAATAAGTGCGCATAAAACAGCAGCGTTATTACCCAACCCCTTTATTTTTATAAGTTCTTCAATCGGTGCAACAAAAATATTAGCTAAATTAATATACCTTTTTATCAGTTCTTTCGCTATAGGTTTTACATCACGACGCGGAATTGCATAAGTCAATAGCAACTCTAATATTTCATAGTCCGGCATTGAACGACCTCTGTCAGTGATAAAACGAGATTTTAATCTTTGTCTATGCCCCATATAATCAGGCACTGTGTTTACGCTGTCTTCTTTTGTATCTTTCTTAGCTTTTGCCATATCTTTTGTCCTTATTTTTTGTATGGTGGCTTATCTAATCCTTTGGGTGAATATGTGAACACTTCACATCCATCTTTTGTTACCCCTAAAGAGTGTTCAAATTGTGCGGAAAGGGTTCTATCTCTCGTTACCGCTGTCCACCCGTTAGAAAGAATCGTTCCATAAGGCTTACCTATATTAATCATCGGTTCAATGGTAAAAAACATTCCTTCTTTTATAATCGGCCCCGTTCCTTTATGTCCGAAATGCAAAACATTCGGTTCATCATGAAAAACTCGCCCCAATCCGTGTCCGCAAAACATCTCAACCACGGAATAGCCGTATTTATGGGCGTACTCTTCAATAACTGCACCGATATCACCAAAATGTGCTCCCGGCTTAACCACATCAATACCACGCATTAAACATTCATATGTTACATCGCACAAGCGTGTTGCTTTGAGTTTTGGCTTACCTATGTAATACATGCGAGAAGTGTCTCCGTACCATCCATCTAAAATAACCGTTACATCAATGTTAACAATATCTCCATCCTCTAACTTTCTCTCGTCAGGTATGCCATGACAAATTACATGGTTAATAGAGGTACATATGGTTTTCGGATAACCATTATACCCTAAGCAAGCGGGAATAGCTTTGTGAGATTGGATAAACTCGCGGCACAAATCATCCAAGTGTTCCGTGGTTACACCGACATCAACAAAATCCGTTATATAATCCAGACATTCTGCCGCTAACTTTCCGGCTTTACGCATACCTTCAAAATCTGCTGTTTCGTATATTTTTATGCCATTTTCATCTATCCTTGACAACTTTTTGCTCCTTTTATTTTGTTCTAGTTTTGTTTGTATAACTTTTTGTTTTAAAATGCAAGTTTTTTTATGCTTTTTTAATTTTTAGCCTAGATTCGGTTAATTAATGGTATATATATAAAATAATTAAAAGGGGAGGGAAGATATGTTAATAAAACTTAAATTGGCGGTTTATAGTTTCATGTTAGTTTTTGTAACCGCTTCCATTACAAAATACTTGGTTGATTTTGGTCTTGTCCCTTTTTATGATCTTTTAGATGTTCCATCTGTAACACCGGACAAGCAATATTTCCGTTATATTTGGAATATTATTTATGTGCTTTTGTTTATAGGTTTTTATTTGGCGCTTATTTCTGAGCAATCGGATGCACAATATACTGATTTAAATACTTTGTTTATAATGCAATTATTTTTACAGATTTTATGGACTTTCTGTTTCTTTTACGTTCAACATATTACAGCATCAGCTTTAGTCATTGTTTTGCTTGATATTGTCGCGGCTTTATTTATGCATACATTATTTTTTATTAATGTTTGGTCATTTTTTCTTATTTTACCTTACTTTTTATGGCTTCTTTTTGCAACATTCTTAAATATTTATATTGTTTTTCTTAATTAATATCTTACCGATTTAATTTCGCCTAAATTTACTTATATAACAGTCCGTATTTATCATCTCTTAAAACTCATATATGTCGATTTTTTGTTGCAGCCTCAAAAACATCTGTTGGTTTTATTCCTTTTTTCCATAAATGACGCTGGCGATATAAATCTATCCATTTTTCTTTAGAATCAGGCCAGCGCGTATGAACCCATAACCATTGCGAGGGATCGTCTCTAATCCATCGTTCTAGGACTTGATTTGCTTTCCCCATGAAACGACGTATATCCTTCTCATTGTCGCCTGTTTTTTGTATTTGCAAAGGTGGTTCAAATGTTAAACGATAATGTGCTCCCTCTAAGCGTTGACATCTGACCGGCACGGCTGGATAATCGTGCTTTAATGCTAATGAAGCTAACGATGGAGCTGTCATAGCGGTATAACCAAAAAATCTGCAACGTACTCCTTTCCGCATTTTTTGATCTATCAATAAAGCTAAATGCTCATTTTTGTACAGTAAAGCAACAACTTTTCTAAAGCCACTTTTCCCTTTAGGAACCAGCATTCCTTTAATCTTTTGGCGAAAATACCGAAACATCCATTCAACATATGGGTTATTTGCAGATCTGTAAATTCGGTGCAACGGCATTCCCGCTTTAACCCCTAAAATAGAACTAACTTCCCAATTACCAATGTGTGCCGAAAAAACTATTCCGGCCTTGCCATCATCACGCAATGCCTCAATTTCGTTGAAGTTGACAAACTCTATTCGTTGTTCATAGTTTTTACATAACCAGCGTAAATGCGGATATTCCACAAAAGTACGCATCAGATTGTCCCACATTTTCACAACAATTTCATCAATTTCTGCCGGTGTTTTTTCCGGAAACGCTTTCATCAAGTTGTAGCGTGCTACCCATGAGACGCGTATGTATGGACCGATATGCCTTCCCACCCATCCACCTATAGAAGAAGCCCAATCTATGGGTAATAAACGAAAAAAAATACAAAAGAAAACAGCACCTATTAGTTCTAGAGGATAGCGTGTAAATAGAAAAAATGCTCGTTTTATATATCTTTTCAATACTCTCTCTTCAATCATATCGTCCTATGCCTTGTACTAAATATAAAATATTTTTGTGATTTTATTATACAGAAGGTTAATTTATTTTAAACATGATAATAAATTAAACACAATATCTTCTATGTTGGAAACGCTACCCCAAAATGTACAAAATTTACCATATTTATTATCTAAAAAGTTTTATCCGCACAACATGGAATTTATAGTTTCATACTGCTTCAAAGTTAATTTTCCATTCAATAAATTTTTTAACACCTTCTGTAAATGTTGTCTTAGGATGATAGCCGAGTAATTTTTCAGATTTACTTATATCTGATACTGTTTTATCCACATCGCCCGGTTGCATCGGCATTTGATTAATTTGTGCTTTTTTACCCAAAACTTTTTCTATGGTGGAAATCATTTCTTTTAATGTTACCGGACTACCGCCACCTAAATTAAAAATCTCATACCCAGTTTTGCTATAATTCATTGTAGCTATAATACCGTCAATGATGTCATCAATATAAGTATAATCCCGCATTGTTGAGCCGTCACCATACATATCTATCGGCTTATTCTGCATAATCAAATGCGTAAATTTGTTGATTGCTAAATCCGGTCGTTGACGTGGTCCGAAAACTGTAAAAAAGCGCAACATATAAATTTCCAGCCCATATAAATGGTGATATGTATAACAAAATTGCTCATCTGCGGATTTTGTAGCCGCATAAGGTGAAATAGGTTCTCTGATATTTAAATCTTCAGAAAATTTCTCTGCTTGGCAATTACCATAAACGGAAGAAGAAGAGGCCATACTCATACGTTTGACATTGTATTTTTTCATCATCTCCAAAATATTAAGTGTACCGATAATATTCGTCATGGCATATGCTAGAGGAGCTTCTATTGATGGACGAACACCTGCTCTTGCTGCTAAGTGAACAACTGTATCTATATTGTTTTCAGCAAAAACTCTTTCAATATCTGCTATATTTTCTATGTTTATTTCATATAATTTATAATTAGAATTTTGCAATGCCTGTTTAATATTATCTCTTTTTATTGCCGGATTATAATAGTCGCTGAAATTATCTATAGCGATAACATTATAACCCAAGTTAAGCAATTTATCTGCCAATGAAGAGCCTATAAAACCAGCTCCTCCGGTTATTAATATTGTTTGCATTGCAAATACCTCCTTATATTTTCAATTTTCACTGTGTTAATATATGATGATTTTATGCTAAACTTTTTTTATGCACTGTCAATTGTTAATATGGCAGATACCGACATTAACCAACTAATCAGATAAAATCTTAATTCTGATTATACAAAATGATACTCTTAAACTGTTTATATCTATTTGAATTACATAAATAAGTAAATGGTGATAATAAATTTTCCTAAAATTTAAACTTTACATACAAAAAAAAATGCTATAGCATGAGCCGAATATTGTTCAATTTAGTTTTTGGGAAGAAAAAATGACCGTAGGTGTTAATCAAATAAGAAAAACCTTTTTAGATTATTTTGAAAAGAATGGGCATAAAATTGTTCCGGCATCTTCTTTAGTGCCTGATAATGATCCGACTTTAATGTTTACCAACTCAGGTATGGTACAGTTTAAAAATATCTTAGCCGGTAATGAAACAAGAGATTATACACGAGCCGCCACTTCCCAAAAGAGCGTTCGCGCCGGCGGTAAACATAATGACTTGGATAGTGTCGGTTATGACGTACGCCATCATACGTTTTTTGAAATGCTCGGCAATTTTTCTTTCGGAGATTATTTCAAAGAAGAAGCTATTTATTACGCGTGGGAACTACTTACCAGGGAATTCCAATTACCTAAAGAAAAGTTGGCCGTTACAATTTTCCATACCGATGAAGAAGCCTACAATATTTGGAAAAAGGTTTCGGGGCTTTCCGATGATCGTATCATCCGCATTGCCACTAAAGATAACTTTTGGCAAATGGGCGATACCGGTCCATGTGGTCCTTGCTCGGAAATCTTCTATGACCATGGTCCGGAAGTTTGGGGCGGTCTTCCCGGTACACCAGAAGAAGATGGTGATCGTTTTATCGAAATTTGGAACTTGGTGTTTGACCAATTTGAGGATTTGCCGGATGGTAGTCGCATTAACCTTAAAAAACCGTCCATTGATACCGGTATGGGTTTAGAGCGTATCGCCGCTATTTTACAAGGTGTTCACTCCAATTTTGATATAGATACTTTTAAACATATCATTAAAGCTATTGCCGATATTGCCAATACTGATCCGAATGGTTCGCTTAAAGCTTCGCATAATGTGATTGCAGACCATCTGCGTGCTATGAGTTTCTTAATTGCTGATGGTGTTTTACCTTCTAATGAAGGGCGCGGCTATGTATTACGCCGAATTATGCGTCGGGCAATGCGTCATGCTTATCTTTTAGGTGTTAAAGAGCCGATGATGTATAAGTTATTACCTGTTCTTCAGCAAGAAATGGGAGATGCTTATCCCGAGCTTTATCGTTTTGATAAATTGATTACCGAAACCATTCGTGCGGAAGAAACACGTTTCGGCAGAACGCTTGATAAAGGGATGCGCCTACTTGATGAAGAAACAAAAACATTAAATAAAGGCGATACGCTTAATGGTGAAACAGCTTTTAAGCTATACGATACTTATGGTTTTCCGCTTGATTTAACCCAAGATGCTTTAAAGCTTAAAGGTATTGAGGTTGATACAAAAGGTTTTGATGCAGCAATGGCTAAACAAAAAGAAGAAGCGCGTAAAAACTGGACCGGTTCTGGGGATGAAGGGACAGAAAAAGTTTGGTTTGAAGTTAAAGAAAACATCGGCGGAACAGAATTTTTGGGTTATACCACAACTAAAAGCGATGGTATTATCAAAACATTAGTACAAAATGGGAAGATCGTTGATAGTGTTAGAAGTGGCGAGTTTTACCTCGTTGCCAATCAGACTCCATTTTATGGTGAATGTGGTGGTCAGGTCGGTGATATCGGTATCATCACCGGTAAAACATTTAAAGCGCAAGTTTATGACACCAAGCGCAAACTTGACACCGTTTTTGTACATTGCTGTAAACTACTTGAAGGTGAAGTTAAGACGGGTGATATAGCCTCTTTTGAAGTTGATGAAAAAAATCGTAAACAAATTTGCGCCAATCACTCAGTTACGCATGTGGTTCATAAAGTTTTGCGCACAATTTTAGGTGAACATGTCACTCAAAAAGGTTCGATGGTTGCGGCAGACAGAATGCGTTTTGACATCTCTCACCCGCAACAAATTACCGCTGAGCAATTAAAGCTTGCCGAAGATATGGTCAATGCGGCTATCCGTGAAAACTATAAAGTCAATACCGTTTTGATGAACCAAGATGAGGCCGTTAAAACAGGTGCCATGGCCTTATTCGGAGAAAAATACAGTGAGGAAGTGCGCGTGGTCACAATGGAAAAAGACGGTCAGATTTTCTCGCGTGAGCTTTGTGGCGGAACGCATGTATGCCAAACAGGTGATATCGGTTACTTTAATATCTTATCCGAATCTGCTGTTTCTGCCGGCGTGCGTCGTATTGAGTGTGTCACCGGCATTGGTGCTGAAGAATATGTTGATGATGTAGAGTGCAAATTACATACTGCTTGTGATATCTTAAAAACCAATGTAAATGACTTAGAAGCCCGCTTAAAGAATATGCTTGCTGAACGTAAAAAGATGGAAACAGAAATCTTGAATTTGAAGAAGAATTTAGCTGCCGGAGGTTCACGTTCTAATGCAGAAGCAGAAGTCGTCAACGGGGTTAAGTTTATCGGCAAAGTTATTCCTGATGTTCATCCTAAAGAGCTCAAAGGCTTTATTGATGAAATGAGTCAAAATATCGGCTCCGGTATCATGGTTTTAGCCACGGATAAAGACGGCAAAGCCTCTATTGTTGTCGGCGTTACCAAAGATTTAACGGATAAATATTCAGCCGTTGATCTGGTAAAAATTGCCTCGGCAGCCGTTGGCGGACAAGGTGGCGGCGGTCGTCCTGATATGGCACAAGCCGGCGGTCCAGATGCTTCCAAGCTACAACATGCCTTTGAAGATGTTAAAAAGGCGATTTGAGATTAAAGAAGGCGCTCATCTGAGCGCCTTTTTATTATTTTTTCATCGGTTCTAGATTTATAATTGCATCTTTTTGTTCGAGATAGAACATATCACCTGAAATAGGATCAACAATTAACCAACCTATTAAACCACCGAATACTAAGTTACCAAATAAATACCAATTACTTATTCGGTAGTCGATTGTACTCTGCGCTTCTTTATAGTTATCTTTTTTTGCATATACTCTGTATTTTTCGGGATGAAAATACCCTGATTTTGCTGTTTTAAGGTTAACAGTTGTCGGCGTGCTTCCCTCATATACAGTCAGACCATCACTATCAACAATTTTGATATTCACATGTTCTGGACTTGAATTTATCGTAATCGGTTGTGTGTTATCACGCATTATAGTTGCACAAGAACATATTGTGGCAACTAAAATAAAAGCTATTATCTTTTTCATTTGTTTAGTCCTTTTTAATAATCTTACATTCTTTAATCTCTGACAATGCTCGTTCTTTATTAGATACAACCGCTAAAGAAGGCCTACCTACTATCATTCCCCAATTTAACATTGATGAAATATAGTAGCTTTCTCCTTTTTCTACATTTAGCGTAACACTATCTGTATTCTCTAGACTTTCAACGCTATAGGTGTGTTCTCCTATTGTGGTTTGATGTGGATAATACCCATTATTATACATGGTAACAATGGTATTACCATTTTCTTTGATATCAAATGATGCACCACCGCCCACAAAGCGACTTGGTCTATAAAAATAAACTATTGCTTCATCGGTTGGAGGATTCACTGGCTGATACTGTTCTCCTAAATTTGCACAAGCTTGCAAAAGTAGAATCATGCTTAAAATCAAAATCTTTTTCATATTCTGCATCCTTATATAAGTTTTAAACAAAAACCCGCTTTGGATACCAAAGGCGGGCGGATGCTAGAAAACCGTATACAGATTAGGACGGCTCGGCTTATTGGGGCAGAGCCTTATTCACCGACATCCACCCCTCTTAATGAGGTATGTCGTCGGCACAATTTTTAAAGTCGTGTGCACACGACTAATCTGTATTTTTAAGGGTTTTCTAGGCCCTCAGTTCCGTTCCTTTCTAAAAAACAGAACTTATTTCTAGGCTAATCTATTTATTTTATTTTGCAACCATTTTCTTGAAATTGCTTTTTTCAGACTTATATCTTCGGAAAAAGGAGATGATTATAATGAAATACTGGTGGACAATTCTGGTCGGTGCTTTATTTGCTTTAACCAGTTGTGCGTGGGAAGAAACAACGGATATCCGCGCAACCTATCCTATTCAAGGAATTACAGCTTACCGTGGGCAAAATGTTTCCTCTCTTTATGATGATAACGGGGCACCGAATACAGTTAATACACTTGCTGACGGACGTGTTGTTTGGACTTATTATACTAATTACCGCCCTGTCGGTGGTGGTGAGCTTATATCTTATGATAAACCAACAGCTAATCAAGTGAGTAATACTTGCCGTGTGCAAGTATTCATCCAAAATGACACTGTGCAACAGGTCCTTTCTGACTGCTCATAGGTTTATTTTGCTTTAAAATCAATCTGATGCTTTTCCGGATTATAAGAAAGCGAAATTTCTCCTTTTCTAAAGCCTTCCGCGTCTTTACCAAATATTTCATAGCGCCAACCTTTAAGAATATCGTTCTTTTTCGGACTTTTTATGTATTCACGCAGATTTTTTTCGGAGGTAATCAAATGCGGCACAATACCATATTCATTGCTTTTTATTTTTAACAGCAACTTTAAGATTTCATATAGTGACTGTGCCCCTCCAGGTAGAGCAACATCCTTTTCTCTGTCCTGTTTTGCCAGAGATTTATCTAGTCCCTGCTCTTCTAATTTTTGTAATTCGTCCAGCATCTCTTCAGCTAGCACACTACGGGCAATATCCGAGCGCATACCGCGTACTTGTTTCATTTCTTCTTGGTTTTTAGGAAAGGCTGCCGCTATATTTAACAGTAAATCGTCTTTAATGATTGTCTGGCGTGATGTATTATGGGCAATGGCTTTTTTTTCACGCCAACAAGCCAATGTTTTCAAAGCATTTATAAAATAAGCAGAATGCAAATTATGACGTATTCTTTGCCATGCCTCTTCCGGATTGATACAATAATGTGTTTCATCAACCAAATCTGCCAACTCTTCTTTAATCCAATCTTCACGTTTATTTTCTTTAAGATATTCTTTTATTTTTTCATAACAAACCAAAAGATGAGTCACATCACCGGCGGCATATTTTAATTGTTCTTCCGTAAGCGGACGCAACTGCCAATTGGTCAGCCGACAAGATTTGTCAAGCTCTGTTTCACAATAATATCTGACCAGATTCTCATAGCTAACGGACTCGCCTAAACCACAAACCTGTGCCGCTATTTGCGTATCAAAAACGGAAACCGGAACTTTTCCGGAAAGATTGTAAAGTATTTCTATATCTTGCCTACCGGAGTGAAATACCTTGGTAATTTTCTTATTCTGCAGAATATCAAAAAATGCCTGCATATCCATTTCTTTAGCTAATGGGTCAAGCAAAAATGCGCCTTCTTTATAACCTACCTGAATTAAACAGGGAATCGGGTAATAGGTTTTCTCACGAATAAATTCACAATCTATAGCAATTGTTGTTTGTTTTTTTAGTATTTTACAAGCTTTTTTGAGCTCTTCAGTGGTATCAATCAATGTCATTTTAAATTTTCCTTTTATTTTTCATAAGTTTACAAGTGATTGTTTAAGATTCTTTTAATTTTAGCTTGCATTTCCATTATTTTAGGGTAACAATGGCGGCATTAATGCTAATCTTTGCTCAGAGGTATTTATGTTAGAATACAGAACTCATACTTGCGGCGCTTTAAGAGCCGAAAATGCCGGCGAAACGGTTAAGTTGTCCGGCTGGATACATCGTAAACGCAATTTAGGTAATCTTTGTTTTATTGACTTGCGTGACCATTATGGTATCACTCAATGTGTAGTTGATAGTTCCAGTGATTTATTCAAACAGCTTGAAGATATTCGCGTAGAAAGTGTTATTACCGTTGACGGAACAGTAGTTATCCGTGAAAGCGTTAATAAGAATATGCCGACCGGTGATATTGAGGTTAAAGTTGCGGCAGTTACTCTGCAATCCATGGCGGACGTTCTGCCTATTCAAGTTTTTGGTGAAGATAATTCTCCGGAAGATATGCGCTTAAAGTATCGCTTCCTTGATTTGCGTCGTGAAAAGATTCATAACAACATTATCTTGCGTTGTCAGGTGATTAAGAGAATGAGAGAGTTGATGAATGAGCAAGGTTTTCTTGAATATCAGACACCTATCTTAACAGCTTCTTCTCCTGAGGGTGCTCGTGACTTTTTAGTGCCTTCGCGTCTAAATCCAGGTAAATTTTATGCACTGCCGCAATCACCGCAACAATTCAAACAATTATTGATGGTTTCCGGTTTTGATAAATATTTTCAAATAGCCCCTTGTTTTCGTGATGAAGATCCGCGAGCAGACAGAAGTCCTGGAGAATTTTATCAGCTTGATATGGAAATGTCTTTTGCCACACAAGAAGATGTTTTTGCAGTAATGGAAAAAACGATGGGAACAATTTTTAACGAATTCGGCAAAGGTAAAAAGGTAGATCAAGCCCCATTTAAACGGATTGCTTTCAATGAATCTATGTTAAAATACGGTACGGACAAACCTGATTTGCGTAATCCTTTACTTATTCAAAATGCCACCGCATTTTTTAATAACTCCGGTTTCGGAGTATATGATACAAAAGCTTCTCAAGGTGAATGGTTGCGCGCTATTGTTTTACCTGGATGCGGTGAAAAGCCTCGTTCTTTCTTTGATAAGCTTGACGGCTTTGCTAAAGAGGAAGGTTTCGGCGGTATGGCTTATGTTGCTTTATCTACCAACGGAACCAAAGGTATTGCCAAATTCTTCAGCGAAGAAAAAATGTTTGAACTTAAAAATACTTTTGGTGTTAAAGACGGCGATGCTATTCTCTTTATGGGCGGTGATAAGAAACATATTAATAAATTTGCCGGTAAAGTTCGCACGAAACTCGGTGAGGAATTGGATCTTATTGAAAAAGATGCTTTCCGTATTTGTTGGATTGTTGATTTCCCGTTTTATGAAGAAAATGAAGAAACAGGAGCAGTTGAATTCTCGCACAATCCGTTTTCTATGCCGCAAGGCGGTATGGATGCTCTTCTTAATAAGAACCCGTTTGAAATCTTGGCCTATCAATATGATATGGTCTGCAACGGGGTTGAGCTTGCCTCAGGTGCTGTCAGAAACCATAAACCGGAAATTATGTATAAGGCTTTTGAGCTTGCCGGTTATGACCATAGCGTCGTAGATAATAAATTCGGTGGTATGATTAATGCTTTCAAATATGGTGCTCCACCACACGCCGGTTGTGCTCCCGGGGTTGACCGTACGGTTATGCTCTTACTAGATGAGCCTATCATTCGTGATGTTATCATCTTCCCGTTAAACGGTAAAGCGCAAGATTTGTTGATGCAGGCGCCAAATACCGTCAGCCAACAGCAAATTGATGATTTGCACATTCAATTGATTGAAGATGAAAAAGAGGAATTAAAAAAAGGAGCTTAATTGCTCCTTTTTCTTTATTTTCCCTTTGCATCTTTTAGCGCTTTCATTAACGCTTTATTATGCGTCACACTTCCTGCTTTTTTGCTAGTCAGTACATCTTTTCCTGTAAAGGAGGCCACTTTCTCTCTATTTTTCTCTTGCAAATAATATTTATATTCTTCATCATCAAAAATATGAAATAGAGGTTTACCTTCTTTGTTTTTAGCATTCATAAAAAATCCCGTTTTTACATCCCATGCGTAAAAAGTTTTATTCCATGAACCGATTTCATATGGAATATATAATAAATCATAATCTCTAGATAATTTAATAAAATCTATGGTCTCATCATATTTAAGATAAGGGTTTATCTTGTCAACCTTATCTATTATCAATATTCTACAATCCTCTGTCGGAACGATATGCCAACTCTGCTCAAACTTTTGTTTTGTTTCCGGCATTTCTTTTTCTATCCAATTTTGCCATTGTGATTTGCCTTTTTTCTCCATAGGCGAAGTCCATAGCCCTCCTGATTGCGGTTTGCTCTGATTTCCCATTCCCCTGTTTTCATATGGAGAATAAGGAACGATTTTTTCGATTTCTTCTAATGTTGGTCTCTTTTCTCCCGCATATATTAAATCAACTTCAAATTCTGTGGTATAAGAAACATTATTTCTTTTTGCTTTATGTGGCTTTTTGTCTTCTTTTTGCTTCTTTTGACTTTCTGCCTTAAGCCGAACCATTTCTTCTTTATGCTGTTCTGCAATTTCCCTAAAAATTACGCTAAAATTGCGGTCATAGTCCTCATCAATCTTCTCATAACGATTACTTGCGCTATCCAATCCATACACTTTCGCATATTGATTTGCTTCCATTCGCTTGATTGATCTTTTAAAAATAGTTTTTAATAAAGCTGTATAAGTGTCAAATTTTTCACTCCCTCTTATCGGAATATGTGCACCGGGAACCTCTTCTATAGTGTCTTGCACATATGCTTTATCTATATTTTCTTCAAAAGATATATACTCTTTAATAAATCTTTCTGTCATTTTATCTGTTTTAGCAGCTTCAAACAGACCTCTCATTACTATTTGCAGTTGCTGAGAGCATATCAAATTCCAATTTTCCTGATGTTCTAATTTGGCTTTATTTGTTTCAGTATCCACAATTTTATGAATTGCCTGAAAACCTTTATCCCAAATTCTTGGATTACGCATCATGCATGCTCCTATTGAATCTATAACATAGCTTCCTCTATCTACCATATATTCACTATAAATATCCAGTGCTGAACCGGCTGTTTCTTTATGACTACGCATAAAGTGATGCATTGTGTTGCGTAAATTCTCAAGTGCCTCATCTGTTTCTTCTAGCTTCTCTTCATCTTTTTCTTTTTTTATTGCCAGGTAAAGATTTTGAGCACATTTATGATAAGCACACATTATTTCTTTAGATTCTGCATCATTAAAAACGCGCGTATCCACATAACCTATATCTAATTGAGAGATTAAACAACTTGCTTCTGTACTTGGATTTTCTTCTTGATTATATTCCTTAGCCAACTGTAATTTTTCCGCATTTGTTTTTCTTCTCAAAATAACACCAATTTGCCAACTATCGTTTGATTTCTTATATTCATCAACAAGCTGTTTTAGCATTTCTCTCTCCGTTAAATACATATGTGACATGGTATCAAATTTTATCTTTTATGTCAAGCAGAGAAGAACTAGCAAAAAAGCAATCAATTGGGGGCAAATATGATGTGCATTACTAAGCTAACCAGTACACCTAATAGCAACCCAACAAATACTTCTATCGGTGTATGTCCTAATAATTCCTTTAATTGGGCTGATTTCGTTTTTAAGTCGGATTTATAAAAATCTTTAATGATTTTGTTTAATAATTTTGCCATATCTTGCGTTTTCTTTCTTACGCCTGCGGCATCATGCATTACAACAAGTGCGTATCCGGCACTTACGGCAAACATTATAGAATCAAATCCAGCTATTAACCCGACAGATGTTGTTAAGGCACAAACTCCGGCACTATGAGAGCTGGGCATTCCTCCTGTTGTCGATAAATACTCAAAATTTATTTCTTTGTTCTTAAAATAAAAGGTAAATAACTTCGCTAATTGAGCAAGTAAAACTGCCGATAAACCGCTAATTATAGCCTCAAGTCCCGTATTATATATCATTATTTCCCTTTAAGTCTTCAATAATTTAAGTCTGTTTTATCTTATATTAACATTTTTTGATTGTCTACTTTTTATTTTGTTAAAAAAATTTCATCAATTTTAAATTAAAAAAACTCTTTACATTTTAGATTTTATGTGTATAAATAGCCAAGAATAACAATTAGGGCTAAATGGCATGCCTTGTTGTTAGTTAATCCAACTTAATTTTATTGAAAGGGATTGAAATGCCTAAATTAAAAACAAAGAGTTCCGCAAAAAAGCGTTTTAGCGTTACAGGGACTGGAAAATTAAAAAGAAATTTTGCTTTCAAGAGACACTGCCTCTTCTGCAAAAGTCAGAAAATGAAAAGACAAGCCCGCGGCACAACTTTGCTTTCAGAAGTTGATGTTCAGATTGTTAAAAAGTTTTTACCTTATTTGTAGTAGGAGGGTTTATAGATGTCTCGTGTTAAAAGAGGTGTAACAGCACATGCTCGTCATAAAAAAATTTTGGATATGGCGAAAGGCTACAGAGGACGCAATAATAACGTTTTCAGAGTAGCCGTTGAAAAAGTTGAAAAAGGTTTACAGTATGCTTATCGTGACCGTAAGGCAAAAAAGAGAAGTTTTCGTGCTTTATGGATTCAACGTATTAATGCTGCAGCACGTTTAAATGATATGACTTATTCTCGATTTATCAGCGGGCTTGAGAAGGCAGGTGTTGAGCTTGACCGTAAAGTCTTAGCTGATATTGCTTTCAAAGAGCCCCAAGCTTTTGCTAAGTTAGTAGAAACTGCCAAAGCGGCTCTGGCTAAATAAATTTTAGTATAAATTATATCAGAAAATATTTTAAGAGTCGTCTTGGTCAGCCAAGATGGCTCTTTTGTGTTTAAAAGCTGTTTTGAGTTTGAGGATGAAAATTTTAAAAGGAATATTATTCCACGTTATTTAGGGTGATGAAATGAGTGATATTGAGATTATAAAAAAAGAAATTGAAGAGCAGATTGCACAGGCGCAGGATGCTAAAGCACTTGATGATGTTCGGGTATTCTCCTTGGGAAAGAAAGGACGTATAACTGAACTCTTGAAAACATTAGGTTCTATGCCTATAGAAGAGAGAATCGAATTTGGCAAAAAAATTAATGTAATTAAAGCTGAGTTAGAACAACAAATCGCAGAAAAGAAGAACGAACTTGAAGCCAAACTTTTAGATGAAAAATTAAAAAAAGAGATCATTGATGTAACCCTTCCTTGTCGTCCGGAAATACAAGGGCGGATTCATCCGGTTTCAAAAGTTTATGAAGAAATTGTTGCTATTTTTGCAGAAATGGGGTTTGAAGTAGCCGAAGGGCCAGATATCGAAGATCAATTTCATAATTTCAATGCGCTTAATATGCCGCCTAATCATCCGGCGCGTCAAATGCAAGATACATTTTACATCAATAATGATGTCTCTAAAGATTTTGATATGGATAGTGCCTATGTGGTACGCACACACACTTCCGGTGTACAAATCCGCACGATGGAAAAAAAGTGCCCTCCTATCCGCATTGTTGCGCCTGGACGTACTTATCGCTCGGACTACGATGCTACGCACACTCCCATGTTTCATCAAGTTGAAGGTTTGGTGATTGATAAAAAAACAACAATGGCTGATCTAAAAGGCTGCTTATATGATTTTATGAGGGCTTTCTTTGAATTAGATGAACTTCCTGTTCGCTACCGTCCGTCTTACTTCCCTTTTACCGAGCCTTCAGCTGAAATGGATATAGGCTGTTTAAAAACCAAAGAAGAATTAAAAATTGGAGCCGGTACAGATTGGTTAGAGGTTTTGGGTTGCGGTATGGTTCACCCTAACGTATTGCGTGCCGGAGGCATTGATCCTAATGAATACCAAGGATTTGCCTTTGGTATGGGTATTGATCGTCTGGCAATGCTTAAATACGGTATTCCGGATTTAAGAACATTTTTCGAATCTGACATTCGCTGGATTAAGAACTACGGCTTTACACCACTAGATTTTTCTGCAATGACAAGTGGTTTAAGTAATAATGGAGGATTAGCACGATGAAATTCACTTTATCTTGGTTAAAAGAACATTTAGATACTACTGCAGATATTGACACAATCGCTGAGACACTGACGCGCATCGGTTTAGAGGTTGAAGAAGTTATCAATCCGGCAGCTGCTCTTGATGGTTTTAATACTGCCCGTATTGAAAAAGTTGAAATGCATCCGGATTCAGACCATCTTCATGTTTTAGCGGTTAACACCGGCAAAGAAGTTTTACAGGTTGTATGCGGAGCTCCCAATGTCCATGAAGGCTTGATCGGCATCTATGCACCCACGGGATCACTTATTCCTTGTTACGGCGAACGCTTAAAAGTTGCTAAAATCCGTGGTGTAGAAAGCATGGGGATGATGTGTTCCGAAAAGGAATTGATGGTTGGTGATGATCATAGCGGTATCATTGAACTTTCGGCAAATACTGAAATAGGCAAGCCTGCCGCCGAAGTTTTAAATATTGATCCGGTCATCGAAGTTTCAATTACCCCAAACCGTGCCGAATGCCTTGGTGTGCGTGGTATTGCGCGTGATTTGGCCGCCGCTGGTTTAGGAACATTAAAGCCCTTAAACGTACCAAACATTCAAGGATCATTTAAAAGTCCGATTAAGGTTTCCGTTGCTTGTCCAC
The DNA here is from genome assembly GCA_045603405.1 of Alphaproteobacteria bacterium. Taxonomy (GTDB): domain Bacteria; phylum Pseudomonadota; class Alphaproteobacteria; order RF32; family CAG-239; genus CAG-267. Next base: position 153,418 of record JAZUMA010000013.1, read on the forward strand.
AGTCTTGTCCAGTTTATACGGCCAGATATATCAAGGGGGTTAATAATAAAGCAGAAACACCTAAATGGATGAAAGATAGATTAACGGCAATCGGGTTACGACCAATTTCTGCGCTCGTAGATATCACCAATTATATTAACTATGATATTTCTCGTCCGTTGCATGTTTTTGATGCAGATAAGTTAACCGGAAATATTTGTGTGCGTATGGCGCACGAGAACGAAGAATTTCTTGCTTTGAACGAAAAGACTTATACACTTGATACACAATCTCTCGGTATTTGCGATGATGAAGGCGTGCAATGCTTGGGTGGTATTATGGGAGGTCTTAATAAAGGCAGCTATGAAGATACAACCAATGTTTTACTTGAATGCGCTTTATTTACACCTGCGTGTATTGCTCGCACCGGTCGCAAATTACAAATTGATTCGGACTCGCGTGCCCGTTATGAACGCTGGGTTGATCCGTTATCTACCATTTCCGGAAATAACTATGCTACACAGATGATTTTAGATATATGTGGCGGTGAGGCTTCTGAAATTGAGATTGTCGGTGAAGAAAAATTTGATGCAGAACCGGTTTATCTTCGTCCGGAGCGTTTAAAAACATTTATAGGCATGGACATTGCCAAAGAAAAATGCGAAGAAATCTTGCGTCATCTTGGGTTCACAATCAGCGAAGAAAATGAAAAAATCAAAGCAATTGCCCCATCTTGGCGCGGTGATATTGAAAATGAACAAGACTTGATTGAAGAAGTAGTACGGATGATTGGTTTAGATGAGATTCCGGCTACCTCTATGAAAACTGCTGAATTTCCCAAACCTGTTTTAACGCCGTTGCAAAATAATGTGGTTATGGTTAAGCATGAACTTGCCTTGCGTGGTATGTATGAGACTGTCACCTTCAGTTTCACGCATAGTGAAATTGCAAAGTATTTTCGTAGAGGTAATGAGCCTGTGCTTATTCAAAATCCGATTATCACAGAGTTGGATGAAATGCGTCCTTCAATTTTGTGCAATCTTTTAATCGGCGCAAAGAATAATATTGCTCGCGGATATCCAAACCTTGCTTTATTTGAAGTTGCTCCGGAATTTTACGGGCGTGTCCCCGGCGAACAAAGAACCGTTGCTGGCGGTATCCGTGTCGGTAAGACCTCTTATAAAGATTGGACTGGAACACAGCGTGCTTATGATGTATTTGATGCTAAAGCTGATGCGATTGCTGCCATTGCCGCTGCAAAAGGGCCTATTGATGCTCCGCAAATTACAACTGATGCACCGAGTTATTATCATCCAGGTCGGAGTGGAGCTATCCGTTTGGGCAAAAATGTTTTGGCTTATTTCGGTGAATTGCATCCGGCGGTGCTTAAGGCGCTTGATATCAAAACCAATATTGTCGCGTTTGAAGTCTTTCTGGAAAATATTCCTACCCCACGAGATGCTAAATCTAAAGCAAAGAAGAAATTAGAATTATCTTCTTTACAAGCTGTTGAAAAGGATTTGGCTTTTGTGGTCGCCAAAAATATTCCTGCCATCAACATCTATACAGCGGCTAAAACGGCAGACAGAGATAACATCAGTGATGTTCGTATCTTTGATGTTTATGAAGGTGATAATTTACCGGAAGATAAGAAATCTATTGCGATTACTGTTACATTCCAACCAAAAGATAAATCTTATACCGATGCTGAGTTGGAGACGTTAATGAATAAGGTAATATCGGAAGTTGGTAAAAAAACCGGTGCAACACTGAGATAAGGGCTTGTTTAGCACAGGTCATGATTGTGAAATTAAAGTTTTATGTATTAATTTTATACACCGCGACTTTAATTTCACTTCCAGCTCCTGCACTATCCAAACCCATTGCAAAATATCGCTCTAAAAAGCGATATTTTAGTTTAAATTATTGCTAAACTCCGCTTAGAGGCAGAACATTTGGCAACATAATCGTTATTCATCTCATACCTTTGCATACCATGTTGCAAAATCTTGATTAAAAAAGACAACTAAATTGAATGGTCTTTTAATTTAAATATGCTTATATTTTAGTATTCTTTCATAATTTTTTTATATTTAAAATAGCGTGATAATTTATGCCCTTGCCATGTGAGTAGGCATTTTTGCTTTAAATCTCGCAATTCTTCAGCAAATAATTTGTACATTTTGTATTGTTCATCACCTTCAGCTCGCATACATCTTCCTAATTGATGTTTTAATATATTCGGTATAAATTTCCTTTTTAGATATTTCAATTCTTTTATTAATTCCGGTGCTTTGTATATATCATAAATATAATTTATGCTCTCTATATAATTTCTTATTTGCTTGATATTCGTATTAGAATGTGAAACAGAAGTTTTAATAACATGATAAAAATACATTTCTTTGTTTATTACAACAGTTTTAGGATGTTGGGCAAGAACAGCTAGTGTATGTGGAAAATCCTCAAATTGATTATTTTTAATAAATTCTATACCCTCTATAAACTTTCTTTTATATAACTTTGTACATACACTATAGTCAATATGGTATTTTTCTTTTATGATACCTAAAAAAAGCGGATTATTGCTTATTTTATAGTTCAATTTTTCTTTATCAAATTGATGGCAATTAACCTCGTTATTTTTTACTTCTTTGAATTTGAAACTTACTAAATCTGCTTGGAAATGTTTGGCAAACCAGTGTACGGTTTCTAAAAGTTGGGGATGAATAACGTCATCGGCATCACAAAAATAAATATATTCACCTTGTGCCTCTCGTATGCCTTTATTGCGAGCAACGGAAGCACCTTGATTTTCTTGTTTGATAATTTTTATTCTAGAATCTTGACTAGAAAATCTTTCAATAGTTTCATTGCTTTTGTCTTGTGAGCCATCATTAACACATATAACTTCAAAATTATGGTATGTCTGTCGCTGTATACTTTCTAAACATTTTTCCAAATACTTCTCGGCATTGTATATTGGTATAATAATTGAAATATCTACCTTTTTATCCATTACATCTGACATCTCTTTACTCCGCTAATCATTGCAACAAAAAAGCCGCCTTGATGAGAGGCAGCAGGAAGTTGAAAGCTATTTAACGGAAATAGTGTAGATATTCGGCATACTAATATACCTTATTAACTACCTTCCTGCTTTCTGCAAAAAGGTAGTTTTACGCTCTATTTCAGAGCAACCGTTAAAGAGGCTTTCAACCCTCACATTAGTCATCATCTAATGCAGACTCAGGTTATGAAATTATCTAAAAAATGTCAAATGAAAATTGTTTAGCGTAAAAAAATGAGCTATTTAAGAACTTTTATATATTAGCAAAATACTCTCTAAAATCGTTTATTGCTTTAATAACTCGAGCCATATTTTCTTTGTCCGTGCGCAAATCTTCGGTCTTAGACATCAGTTCTCCTAATATGGAATATTTATCTTTTATATCCACCAAGCCATGTAAAGGAATAATTATAAAATGAATATGGCTATTCGTTTTTTCATAAAATGTATATGCTGCTTTTTCGCAGTTAAATATCTTTTGAATTGCTTTTTTACAGTATACCGTCAGAGATTTCAGCTCTTTTAACTCATCATCTGTCAAATCCATATAGAAAGAAACATGACGCAATGGTGATAAAATAATCATTCCCGGATATGCAATTTCAAAATCCTGACTAACATTCCATAATTTAGATTGAAAAATTTGTCCCTCGTTGAATTTTGTTTTGTCCGTAACATAACAACCAATGCAAGGTGTCTCTACTTTTTTGTTGAATATTGTGGTATATTCCATTTTACATATCCTTTTTTCTCACTTTAATTTCTTTTAGGTTAAAAAATTATCCTATTAAAGTCAAATGAAAATTATTGGATATTTTTATCTGCTAAAACAATATTTTAAAAAAGCGTCTCAGTGAGACGCTTTTTTATTCCCTAATCCACATCATAAAATTTCCATATTATGTACCCACCATTATTATTGAAAATACGAACAGTCGTATTTTTATCTACTTTGTACTCTCTGTATTGTTCCGAATTATCTGATTTTATTTCTTTGTATTTAGACTTATTTCTTTTGATTTTGTTGATAAATCGCTCATTTTCTCGTTCTTTTTGCAAAATCTTTTGTACTTCCTTCATTTGTCTTTTTTTCGCTTTGGCAAAATCTACAACAATTCCCATATCAATTTCCTTTCAAAAATTAATTTTAACATATATGCGAAAAAGCGTTCATGATTTCTCAAGAACGCTTTTGGTAATTTTCCAACTTTATGTAAAAAAAAAGCTACTCGTTTTGAGTAGCTTTTTTATGGCTCCGGCTATCTGATTCGAACAGATGACCAATCGGTTAACAGCCGATTGCTCTACCGCTGAGCTAAGCCGGAATAAAACATTTTGGAGGCCGGTACCGGAATCGAACCGATGTACAAGGATTTGCAGTCCTCTGCATGAGCCACTCTGCCAACCGGCCATTCTCTGGCACCAACGTTACCGCGGTGATTTGTATATATACATAAAAAAATCTGAACGTCAATATCTTTTTTGCAAAATATTTAAAAAATTTTTTATCTTGTGTATAATATCTTCTTTTCCGTATCTTATCCGCTGAGTTTTTGCTAAAGATTTTATAGTGTTTTAGGAGATTAGAGATGAAAATTGCCATTGCTTCGGACCATGCCGGATTTCAAATGAAAGAATTTATTGCCGATTACCTGCAGAAAAAAAATATTGAAGTTATTAACTTAGGTACAAATAATGAGACCTCTGTCGATTATCCTTTATATGCCGATAAAGTCGCTGCACATATCTTATCTCGCAAGGCAGATTTAGGTGTATTGGTTTGCGGTACGGGAATCGGTATTTCTATTGCAGCTAATCGGCACAAAGGTATTCGTGCGGCTGTCCTTTACTCAGATGATGTTGCCGTTTTAACAAAAAAGCACAATAATGCGAACGTAATCGTCTTTGGCGGACGAACAATGCAAAAAGAAGATATCGCTCGACGAATAGATTTATTCTTAGCCACAGAATTTGAAGGCGATCGTCATCAAAATAGACTTGATTTATTAGATAAATAATACGGAGGTAACCACCATGTCTTTACAAGCTTTTGATACAGAAATTTATGCAGCAATTCAAGATGAACTAAAACGTCAGCAAGAAAATGTTGAACTTATTGCTTCAGAAAATATTGTTTCTAAAGCCGTTTTGGAAGCTCAAGGCTCTATTTTAACCAATAAATATGCCGAAGGTTACCCCGGAAAAAGATATTACTGCGGCTGTGCCAACGTTGATAAAATCGAAACTCTTGCCATTGAACGCTTGAAAAAGTTATTTCAAGCGCAGTTTGCAAATGTTCAACCGCACTCCGGCTCTCAGGCTAATATGGCTGTTTATGGCGCTCTACTTAAACCGGGAGACAATATCCTAGGCATGAGCTTAGATGCCGGAGGTCATTTAACACACGGTGCCAAGGTTTCTGTTTCCGGAAAATGGTTTAATGCTATTCAATATGGTGTTTTAAGAGATAGCGGTTTAATTGATTATGAAGAAGTTTCTCGTCTTGCCAGGCAGTATCTGCCCAAATTAATTATTGCAGGTTGTTCTGCATATCCTCGCCAACTCGATTTTGCTAAATTTAAACAAATCGCTGATGATTGCGGGGCCTTTTTGATGGTAGATATGGCGCACTTTGCTGGTCTGGTTGCCAGTGGTTTATATCCTAATCCACTCAATTATGCCGATGTTGTTACAACTACCACCCATAAGACTCTCCGTGGTCCGCGTGGCGGTGCAATTTTAACAAACTCTGAAGATATTGCCAAGAAAATTAACTCTGCTATTTTTCCTGGTATGCAAGGCGGACCTTTGGAGCATGTGATTGCGGCAAAAGCTGTTTGTTTCAAAGAAGCCCTCAGTGAGAATTTCAAGCTTTATTCAAAGCGTGTTTTAGAAAATGCGCAAGCCCTGGGGCAAACGTTGGTTAAACGTGGTTTTAAGTTGGTTACAGGCGGTACAGATACACATTTATTGTTGGTTGATTTAACACCTAAAGGGATAAACGGTAAAGAATTAACTGATGCGCTTGATAATGTTCACATTACGGCTAATAAAAATGCTATTCCTTTTGACCCGCTTCCGCCGACCATTACCTCCGGTATTCGCTTAGGTACTCCGGCAGGTACAACCCGCGGTTTCGGTGTTAAGGAATTTGAGCTTATCGGTAATGCTATTGCCGATGTCGCCGAAGCGCTAAACACTGAAAATGAGAAAATGGTTCTTAATGATGTTACCGCACGCATATTGAAATTAACCGCACAATTTCCTATTTATCAGGATTAATTTAGTACGCGTTTCTTTCGATGTCTTTTAGGTATGTTACCGTTTCTTGCTCCAATTTGGAAGCGGCCGGTTCGTCGCAAACATACAACCCATGACAATGTGTCTGCAATGCACTTACTGCCCAGCGATGGTTAACACTTCCTTCAATAGCAGCTTTGGTAGCTTCAGCTTTGGCATCGCCTGTTGCCAACAACATAACTTCTTTAGCTTCCATAATTGTGCCAACACCTACAGTTAAAACTGTATGCGGCACCTTCTTAATATCATTATCAAATAATTTCGCTTTCGCTTTCATTGTTTCCGTGGTCAATGTTTTCACTCGCGTATGTGAAGATAAAGATGAAAAAGGCTCATTAAAAGCAATATGCCCATCAGCCCCGACGCCCCCGACAAACAAATCTATGCCGCCTTTTTGCCTGATTGCAAGTTCAAAATTGGCACATTCTTTTTCATAATTTTTAGTTTTTCCATCTAGAATATAGATATTTGCCGCTTTGGTATCTACATATTTTAAGAGATATTCATTCATATAGCTATGACAACTTTGCGGCGCTTTTTTATCGAGACCTATAAATTCATTCATACAAAAAATTACCACATTAGCAAAGGGCAACTTACCGGCGCGGTTCATTTCTACCAGTTTCTTATACACTCCTTTTGGGGTATCACCCATTGGTAATCCCAACACAAATGGTCTGGTTGCAGTCGGTTTGGAACGCGTTATACGATAAGCAATATATGTCGCGGCCCAATCTGTTACCTCATCATAATTTTTTTTGATAATCACTCTCATAGATATTCTCCTATATCTATCCCCTGTTTTTAGTATAAAAATAATTCGTAAAATTTTTGCTAATATTTGTCTTGATATTCATAACTTTTTGTGCGCAAGTTATAGCGACAGTCATAGCTCTGATACTCAGGTTTTAAGATATACAAACCATCACGGGGCAATGGATTATACATCTCTTCCAGTAAATGCTTGCTAACCCAATGTATCGGATATTTACCAATATCTCCACGATATTCACGGTATGTATCATAATAATTACCGCCATAAATAATTTTTGGACGATATTTTCTGATTAAGCTTTCCAAATCAGATAACGGCCTTAACCCGATTGTAGCTGCAATTACATCAATTTGCCCCTTTAAATTCCAAATAAAATCGACGTCTTTGTTAAACAAATTATAACCAATGCGGTATCCGTTTACAACATAATCGCATGGTGTCGTATTTTCCAAAACAAAGCCTGCCGCCCCATATTTATAGCTATCGCCAACGGTTATTCTTTTACTGTATTTTTCCGTATAAAATCCGCCTAATGCTAAAAAATAAGTTAAAAAAATCCAAGCGGTATATTTGTATTTTTTACTTAGTTCAACTGCTGCAATACCTGCCATTATTGAAGCCATCACATGTAAAAAAGCAAAATAATAAACAAATGGAGTGAAGTAATACATTCTTATCCAAAATTCAGCAATAAAAATCATACTTACTATTTTTATTTCCCGATTTGCTTTGTAACTGCAAAGTAGTGCGTAAAAAGAAAGAAAAATCGGCACCAGCATCTCAGGACTAGGTGTTATAAAGCGTCTTATATCAAACACTGATGATATATGGGCATTTAATTCAAAATTTGCTTTAAAATAAAATGTTAATATATCTTCGGAATATAAAAATGCTAAAAATGTCAGATAAATTAATACCGGTAAAAGAGCTCCTTGAATACAATTAATAAAGCGTATTTGATGAGAATAGAGCAAATAAATTATTGTAATCCCGATAAAAAACAAAATAAGCATTGCTTTTTGCGTAAACATAAAAGCCATAAAGAAAAACAAAAAAGATAAACAAATATCAAAAAGCTTTTTCGTTTTTATGTGCGCGAGCAGATAATAAATGCCTACCACTAAGCATGCTGTCATATAATTATCCGGCTTAAAATCTTTATTATACAAACTGTCTTGCGGAAACAGGCAAAATGCAGCGGCAATTAATCCGCCAAAGTCATTAGTTAAAAAATTTTTATGCATTCGATAAACATAAAATATCGTTAGCCCTGTAATCGTTACGGTTAACAAATTAACCGCATCTACAGCGCGCAATGTATATTCATACATTCCAACAAGAGGCGCCCCCACATACCATAAAAGCGGATTATGATGTTGAAAGAAATCTTTATAGGGCATTTTTCCGTGATATACCAACCATGAAGAATGGACATGCTCTAACGTATCCCCATCACCGGAACCGCTGTAAATAACCGTCCAATACAGCAAACCTAACCCAAATAATATATATAAACTTAAAACGGAATAAATTATTTTTTTACTGATGCCTGACATTGTTTATTCCTTATAATAGTATTGCCAACTTTTTGTTGTAGCATCATACCGACAGCGCCTTCCTGTTTCATATTCCGGTTTTAAAGTAAACATATTCACAAACAATGACTGCTGATAGTATTTATCTCTTAGTGCCGGATTTATCCAATGTACAACCACGTCTTTTCCTTGTTTATGTAGTTTTTCATGCAAAAATGGTCCGGTATAAATAATTTTAGGTAAATATTTTTCTACAATTGCGTTTAAATTCGGAATAGGTGCCAAACCTATTTCTTGTCCGATAACATCTAATTGTCCGTTTAAATTCCAATAATAAGTATTATCTTTAGTAAAGATACCATATGTCAAACCGTAGCCGTTTAATACCGAATCGCATTTATTTGTCTGTTCAATAATATATTTCGGTGTCACATAGCGATGATACTCCGGCTTTAATTTATTCTCTAAACAATAATCTCTAAACAGCCATGCCCCCCATACTGATAATAAAATAAAAACATATGCCGACCAATGCCATTTTTTTATTATGTACCAAACAACAGAGCCGGCTAATATAGCATCCAGTATATCAAGAAAATAATAATAATGTCTATCTAATGAAAAATAGCAAAAGCGTTGTATAGCTTCCCCTAGCCATAGTAAACAGATAATTCTTGCTGCTATATTTCCTTTTATCATAAAATATAAAAATCCGAGACCGGCTATTATCGTTAAGGTATAAAACTCCGGCTTTGTCGGCTCGCTTAGGTTATCATAAACCTCGGGAATGTGCAGATTAAAAATAAAATTACACAGCCAATAGCGCTCTATCATATGATGATGCGCTAACCACAAAACAAAAATTACACCACCTATTAACGGTAAAATTAATGCCTGCAAAAAGTCCTTAACCCCAACTTGTTTTTTATAAAGCAGATATAAAACACACAATCCGAATAAAGCTAGAAAGAATATACTCTTTTGCATAAACATGAAAGTAATAAACATTAAAGCAAAGGATATTATTAATGATTTAGTCTTTTTTTTCTCCAGATATGTAAAAAAGAAATATAAGCCGGCTATAAAAGAACACACCATATAATTATCAGGTCTGAAATCTTGTCCGCTTAAAACGATATATGAAGGAAATACGGCTGCTACGGTTAATAATCCGGCGTACCAAGATGAACATATAAACTTCTGCACAATTTTAGCGCACAAGAACAAAGTCAAGAACATAACTAGTGTTGATATTATCCGTACCATATCAAATACGACAATGTCATATGAAAATGCACCTAGAAGAGGAGCAAATAAGTACCACAACAACGGATTATGATGTTGAAAAAAATCAACATAAGGAATTTGCCCTTGATAGACAAGCCATGCAGAATGTAAATGTTCCACATCATCACCAGTTTTAGGTTGATGATTGAATAATACCCAAAAAGCTGCCCATATACCTACAAAAATTTGTAAGATAAAATATATCTTAGGCAAATCTGTATAGATTTTTTTCAGCATCTTCTTCTCGTTCATTTGAGCCATTTTTCTCCTTATTTCAGGTAAAATATAGTATCTAAGAATGTTTTGTACACTCTTATTTTATGTATACTCACAATCAGGATAAAAAGGTTAATCTTCGCTTTCCCCACTTGTTGTATCAGTTGCCACCGCATCTGCATCAGCCGGAATTACATCCGGAAGCATGCCTATCGCCTTTTTGCGTTTCAACTTATTTACAAATTTAATGGAGCGTTGGGCATCCCATTTCTTTTTGCCTTCTTCACGTTGAAAAATGTGTTTATAGATTTCTATTGCTTGATCAAACTCAGAGAGTTTTGTTAGACATGATGCCAAACCATCATACAACTTGTGATGATAGCGTCCGTCAACAAGATTTTTCGCCTTGTTATAACATTTCAAAGCATCTTTAAATTTAAACATCTTCTGATAAACAAAACCAATGCTGATCCATGCTTGAATTTCGCTTTTATCAATATTTAAAATTTTTGTAAAACACTTTAATGCTGAATCGTTATCTCCCATCAACTGATAGGTTACGCCAATACCGTTCCATGCCTTTACATTAGATTTATCCAGAGCTAACACTTTTTTGAAATAACCGATAGCACGCTCATATTGTTTTAATTTCTGTAATGTTACCGCGATACTTAGTAATGTCTGCGGGTGTTTCGGATCGACCTGATAAGCTTGTTGTAAAACGTCAAGCGCCTCTTTAAATAAAAACATATGTTGTAAAGCAATTGCCTTACCGTTTAAGGCCTCGAGAGAAGTCGGATCATTATTAAAAGCCTGTTCAAAGCATGTTATTGCTTCTTTGTACAGTCCTCGCATACTTAAAGTGACACCTTTGTTGTTTAAAACTTCCACAGACTTTGGGTTAATGGCCAAAGCCTTATCAAAACACTCAACAGCCTCTGTATATTTGCTCATTTTCTGAAAAGCAAAACCTTTGGAATTAATAGCTTTCCAATTATCAGGTTGCGTCTGCAAAAACTCATCAAACTGAGTAATTGCTTCCTTACACATACCTGAATCTAAAAGTTCCTGCCCTCTTTTGTAGGCATTATTATCACTTAACTTAACCATATCTCTTCTCTACATAGTTTTACAAAATAATTTAACGTTGGTATTATATGTAAATATTTTTCATTTTGTCAAGCCTAAAAATAGGTTTACTCTACAAAAGCTTTGATGCAATTTTAGTACGATTCTTGCAGGTGGCATCATAAACTATCTGACTTTTATCAAAAAATTAACTAACACATATCTATGCTACAGTAGAAAAAATGAGGTAAAAATGTGCATAGAATCCTTATGGAAATAAAAAAGATGACAGTGTCAGAAGCTATTAGGGGTAGTTTCTGCTTATAATTTCAATAACGGTATAAACTTTGAGGTACTATCCGATAAGAAGGCTTTTGTTATTATGAGTAACGATGATAATGCAGAAGATATTTTCAATAGTTATTAAATAAAATTAGTTATTAGCCTTTTAATACTGAATATATGAAAAATGGGCTACATATTCTGTAGCCCACCCAAAATAAAACGATTTTCTCTTTCGTGAGATTAACGTTTTGAGAATTGGTAAGAACGGCGTGCTTTTGCTTTACCATATTTCTTACGTTCTACAACACGGTCATCACGAGTTAAGAAACCGGCTTGCTTTAATATCGGACGCAACTCCGGCTCATATTCGTTCAATGCTTTTGAAATACCGTGTTTGATCGCACCGGCTTGACCTGACAATCCACCGCCTTGTACGGTGCAAACAACATCAAACTCATTCTCACGATTGGTAATTTCAAACGGTTGATTGATAATCATTTTCAAAACCGGACGCGCAAAATATGTATCTATCGGTTTTTCATTGATGGTAATTTTTCCTTTACCTGGCATAATCCATACGCGAGCAACGGCATTCTTTCTCTTACCTGTTGCATAAGAACGACCTTGTTTATCACGAGCAGGCTTTTTCTTAACATCAGCAGCAGTTGCGGTTGTAGCTGCAACAGCTTCTTTTATTTCTGTTAATGATTCAACTTTTTTTCTAGCCATTACAGTTCACTCCTTTTGTTCTTAGAGTTCATGGATGCAATATCCAAAACTTCAGGATTTTGAGCAGCATGCGGATGATTTTCACCGGCATATACTTTTAACTTTGTCATTTGCTGACGCCCCATTGGATTGCGAGCTATCATGCGTTCGACTGCTTTTTCAACAACTCTTTCCGGAAAACGACTGTTTAAGATTTTACCGGCAGTTGTTTCTTTAATTCCGCCGATCCATCCTGTATGCTTATAATATTTCTTGTCTGTTAATTTTTTGCCTGTCAATTTTACTTTATCGGCATTGATAACAACAACATAGTCTCCACAATCCAAATTTGGAGTGAAATAAGGTTTATGCTTACCACGGAGCAATTTTGCAACTTGTGCGGCAAGACGACCTAAAACGACATCGGTTGCGTCAACAACATACCATTTTCTAGTAATATCAGACGGCTTTGTTGCGTATGTATTGTTCATTTATTGGTCTCTTTTCAATAAAATTGTTAATAAAAAATTTCTTGCTTAATATATCTTCAATTTTCTTGTTGTCAACATATTTTTATATGTTTTTTCAATTTATTAAATGAAGGTATTATAGTACCTCTTTTCATCATTTTGTTTTAACGTTATTTTATTGATTAAATAAAATTTAAATTTATTTTGTTAGAGTTGTTTATTATATTTTTAAGGGACATTTCATATGCGTAAACTTTTTATTCTTTTTTGCTTTATCTTTGCTGTTTTTTATACAAGTGACAGCGATGCAACGCGCTACACTTCTCGCAGTTTAAAAAGCTATGCTGCCTCAGTTTCCAGAAAAGACGAAAATAATTTATCAACTTTAGTAAATTATCTCACCAAACGTCTTGATGATGACTATGATAAAGCCAAAGTTATTGCTTTTTGGATTGCAGAACATATTAATTATGATGAATATCTGTATAATAACGGGCAAACCACAAAATTAATAAAAAATTATCAAGGACAAGAGCCTCGTGAACTTCTTAAGTCGCGTGTCGGCATTTGCGGTGATTTTTCAGCGCTTTTTGTTGCTATGTGTCAAAAAGCCGGCATTCGTGCTTATGAAGTGCATGGATACGCTTATCCGGGCAGGCGTCAACTTTCTGCAAGTAAAATAAAACGTCTTAATGCCGGTCATGCTTGGAATTATTTTTCTTACAAAGGAAAAAAAATTTATGTAGACACTACTTTTATGGCCAAAGGTTCAACAGGTGTCACGCGACGTATCAGTGACTGGTCACATAATCGAGCACTCAAGAATATCAAAAATGATAACCGTTATAAGAGTCAAGCTAACGATTTTGATGATTATTACTTCGATTTTGATTATAAAAAAGAAACGCGAGACAGACAATATATCCATCAAGAAAAATAACTTGACAAAAATAACTATTTATACTACGTTTTGGCTGTGTTTTTAATTTTATGTTTAATTAATTTTTAGGTTATATGGATATTTATGTGATTAGGGAAATTTTGGTTTTGGGTGCCTGTATTTTGGTGGCAATTGCTTGGTTGTGTCTTTGTGTCGTTTTTGTGGGTGAAGAGGTAATTGATATGTATAAAACGTATAAAGCCGAACGACTTAAGAAAGAATCTTGTGTTCCCATAGAAGATTTGATTAATAAACGAAATCTGCCAGGTGTCATAAATCGTATAAAACATGGAGAATTTGGAGGTTTTATTGCGGATTCAACAGTCGGAGAAATTATTGCTTCTTTTGAACCTCAAGCTGTAAGAAAAATCCTGTTGGAGATTGTTAAGTATGATCGCCGGGCTATTGCGCATAGATCTATGACATTGATTTTATCATTACCGGAAGATATCTCTTATGATATTATTTTAGAATATGTCAGTCGAGGCGGCATTCTACTGTTAGAAGAGAGCATATATATTTGCGAACATTTTTCACTTGAGCGTGCAAGAAGTATTCTTTTAACGATGGAAAGAAAGAGTCCCCATAGTGGGGCCCTTCAGCTTTCTCCTATCGTTTGTAAGACTTTAGGCTGGAATATTCCATCTCTTGAAAAAAGTCCGCTACTAACTTAATGTTAGTAGCGGACTTTATTATCTTGTGACATATTTGAAAATTAAACGTCAAGTATGCGCGAAACAGATAAACTATTATAATATCGAAGACAAGTGCAAAAGTTATTTGCAGCACTGAAACTGTGAAACATTTTTCAATTAAACTTGCTTTTTCCATTTTTTTCAATAGAGTTTATTGTGTTATATCATTTGTAGGAGAGGCAAAATGCTTTTTTCTAACATAGCATGGATTTTAGTTACTCTTTTTGTTGTTATAGCTGTTTGTTCTATATCTAAAAAGCAGGGATATGTTACGTTAACTGCTCTCTATTGTACGATGGCTGTTTCTTCTGCTATTGCGGCAACAAAAATGATTTCTTTATTCGGATTTTATGTCCCTGGTGGTGTTATAATTTATGCCGCATCATTTTTAATTACTGACTTAATTTCTGAAGTTTACGGCAAACAAGCCGCTGTCAGAACAGTATATTGCGGTTTCGGTTCCATGCTTGTTTTCGCCGGCTATTCTTTGTTAATCATCCATTGGGAAGCAGCTCCTTTTTACACGGAACAAGTTGCTTTTGAAAAAGTTGTAGGGTTATCTTTTCGCATTACAATGGCCGGTTGGATATCTTTTATGGTTAGTCAATATTGGGATGTTATTGTTTTTCATAAGCTTAAGGAATCTAGCAAGGCATCTATTAATAAGCATTTATGGATACGCAACTGTGGATCAACAATTACAAGTCAATTACTTGATTCCGCGCTTTTTATTTCTATTGCATTTTATGGTGTTTATGACGCTATTTGGCAAATGATTTTTGCACAATATTTCGTAAAAGTTGTTATTGCTCTTTTAGACACGCCGTTTGCCTATTGGGGCAGATATATTTTAGCATTTCCTTCAAATAAACAATAGAGAAATTATCTTAAACTACTTAAAATCCCCTTATAAATGATGTTATAAGGGGATTGTTTAAAATTTAATTTAGTATAGTAATTTTTACTGTTGTAATATTATGTATTTTATAGAGTTTCGCGTGTAATTTTTTCAATCTCCTTTGCAATATTTTCTGCCGTTAAGCCATAATATTCATACAATTTTCCGGCAGGAGCAGATGCTCCGAACGAATCGATACCGAGTGTTTTCTGCGCATATCTGTTCCAGCCAAAGGTTGATGCTGCCTCAACACTTATCACCGGTTTTTTACCAAGAACTTCCAATTGATAGTTAAGGCTCTGTTCTTCAAATAACTCCATACATGGCATTGATACCACAGAAACATCTATGCCTTTTTTCTCTAAAAGTTTTTGCGCTTCAACCGCAATATGAACTTCCGTTCCGGTGGCGATAATTGTTGCTTCTCTCTCTTTTTTTGCCGGCGAGATAACATATGCTCCCCTTTTAGATAAATTTTCTTCTGCTTTTGTACGCATTAAAGGAACACCTTGACGTGATAAAGCTAAAATGCTCGGTCTGTTTTTTTCTGTTAAAGCTATTTGCCAACATTCCGCTGTTTCTACCACGTCACATGGGCGGAAGGTTAATATATTCGGCATTGCACGGTATGAGGCTAAATGTTCTATCGGTTGATGTGTCGGTCCATCCTCTCCCACACCTATAGAATCGTGCGTTAAAACATAAATGACCCGTATCCCCATCAGGGCAGCTAATCTTTGAGATGGGCGCATGTAATCAGAAAAGACAAAAAATGTACCACCATACGGAATAGCTCCGCCATGTAAAGCCATGCCATTCATTATTGCGCCCATGGCATGCTCTCTAATGCCGTACATAACATTGTTGCCGTTATAGTCATCTTTTGTTATCGTTTTAAGTCCTTCGACAAAAGTAAGGTTAGATGCGGCTAAGTCTGCAGAACCACCTACTATTTCAGGTATTGCCGGTACAATCGCTTTTAAGCACATTTCTGAGGCTTTGCGTGTGGCTACTTTTGTTTGTTCTGCTATGGCTTGTTTTTTTACCTCGTTAAGTGCTTTGTCCCAATTCTGAGGAAGTTTGCTTGCAATAAAATCTTGGAAATCATTACCGGCTTCCTTAGCATTGTCTACCCATTTCTGATAGCTATCTTTATTGCGTTCTTGTGTTTTTTGCCAGTCAGCCAAAATTTCATCCGGCACAACAAACGGATCGTAGTTCCAATTAAGTATTTTTCTCATTCCTGATGTCTCTTCCTCTCCTAATGGTGAACCGTGGCATTTTGATGTACCGCATTTTGTCGGAGCTCCGAACCCTATTGTGGTTTTGCACGCAATCAATGTCGGCTTGTCTGATTTTTGAGCAGTTTCAATTGCGTATCTGATTTCTTCATAATCATGCCCATTAATACTTATCGTATTCCACCCCATAGCTTTAAAACGTACCAACTGGTCTGTTGAACTTGCCTTGTCAACTGTTCCATCAATCGTAATATTATTATTATCCCAAAAAACAATCAGCTTATTTAGCCTTAAATGACCTGCAAGAGATGCAGCCTCTTCTGAGATACCTTCCATCAAACAGCCATCTCCGGCAATAACATATGTATAGTGATTACACAATTTATCGCCAAATTTAGCATTTATCATCCGCTCTGCCAATGCCATACCTACTGCAGAGGATATTCCTTGCCCCAGAGGTCCGGTTGTCATATCTATCCCGTCTAAATGTCCATATTCAGGATGCCCCGCTGTTTTAGCTCCGAATTGACGAAAGTTTTTAATATCATCTATATCAATATCTTTATAACCGGTTAAATATAAAAGAGAATATAAAAGCATTGAACCATGTCCGGCAGAAAGAACAAAACGGTCTCTATCAAACCATTTCGGCGCCGCAGGATTTAATTTTATGTATTCAGCAAACAAGACTGTTGCAACATCTGCCATTCCCAAGGGCATTCCCGGATGCCCAGAATTTGATTTATTAATTGCATCTGCTGATAAAAATCTTATTGCATTTGCCATTTTCTTTAATTGAGAAATTTCCATTTTATTCTTCCTTTGCTTCATAGGTTAACAAAGCTACCAGTTCCTGATGCTTTGAATAAACGAATTGATCAACTAATGTTACCTGTTTTAGTTTATATCCTGTATTAACCAATATATTTGCATCATAAACAAAAGTATTCGGATTACAAGATATAAATATAATTTTTTGCGGTTTATCTTTGTTTGGTATTTTTGCTATCTCTCTGCATTGTTCGTGCGCGCCGGCACGAGGCGGATCAAGTATAACAACTTTCACATCTTTTAAATCATCTTTATCAAACGGATATTTGAATAAATTTCGATTTATTACTTTCACATTATGCAATTGGTTTCTATTTAACGCTTTTTGTAAACCTTTTAATGAAGGTTCATACGAATCTACTGAAATAATTTCATTACCGGATAATTTTGCTATGGGATAAGTAAATGTTCCTAAACCGCAAAACAAATCGGCAATTTTTCCGCGTGTTTCTCCCAAATATTCTTTTACTTTCTCAACCATTGCAATTTCAGCTGTTTTCGAAGCTTGTAAAAATACATCTTGAGGAACTTCTATCACACAATCCTCAATGTATATTTCCGGTTTTATTTTCATAACCACTGTTTCAGCTTCTTGATTAACTACTTTCCATGACATACGGCAGATGTTTGTCATAGAATTTACAAAATCTGCTACCAATAATCTATGCTCAAGATGAGGTTCTTGTGAAAGCTTTAAAACAATGTCAATCCCATTATCCGCCGCCAACATATAAATAGATCCTTCATTTATATATTGTGTTGTTATTTTCTTTTTATTTCTTATGACCAGCGGAATCTTACAAAATTCTTGCATAAATTCATGTAAATGCGGTAAGAGTTGATTGAGCTCGCTAGTAAGCATCAGACAGTTATTAACATCTATTAATTTGTGGCTTTTCTCTTCATTAAATCCTAGGATTAATTTATTATTGATAAAAGTAAATTCCATTTCCGCCCGGCGTCTTTGCCCATCGCTGATAAAAATAGCGTTATCTATCGTTGTTTCGGCAGAAACCCGTGCTATGTTTTTGATAAAATTTTCTTTTTTATATTGTCGATATGCGCTTTCTCCCATATTTCGACAAGCACACCCACCACAAATTTCACAAACAGAATTTGACATTTGCATCCTTTCTTTTCATTTTGTAGCAAAGAAATCCCTTAAAAACAAGAAAAGTTTTAAACATTTTTAGAGAATTTTATAAAAAAATGATGAATATTTTTTTTAATTGTATATAATGGTTATGGTTTTATATATCAGGGGAGTTTGTAATGCTTGTTCATGTACCAGACCATTTCAGTTCAAACCTACGATTTAATTTAAAAAAATTGCCAGCCATTGTTACAGATAGAACTTCTGTCGTTTGGGGTGTATGTGGTTGGTTTTTAGGTATTCTTATGCTGTGGCTCGGTATCTTTGAACTTATGAGTTTCTTTAAGGCTGAAGAAGATAGCTCACAATCTTTGGTTATGGTTGAAATTTTTGCTTTTGCCGTCATTTTAATTGCTTTAGGATTGATTATTTATGCCATTTTTTCTTTTATCCGTTATAAAAAATTTTATTTCGACGGTAAGGAATTTCAAATGATATACAGACCGGCCATCGGTATTAAACATCAGTTTAGGGAGCCGCTGGAAAATTATATTGGTGTTCGTTTGCGTGTTTTATTTGTGCAATCCGGTTTATTTAATAAAAATCGCTACATTATAGATCTTTATCATCAAGATAGTAACAAAATCGTTCCTCTTTATATATCAACAAATAATAAAAATATTCGTAAAATCTGGGAGAACTATGCTCGGATTTTGGGAATGCCAGCCCTTAGTGTCGGTGACAGAGGTTTAGTTCAGCGTAATTGCGAAGATTTAGATAAATCTGTTAAAGAATTGGCTCTTGCCGGGAAAATACCTTTTATTGCCGGCGGCAAACTTCCTGCTCCGGAATGCTTTAAAATTAAGGAGAATCGCACCCAAACGGTTATTGAGCCAAATGGTCTTTATTGGGATACTTTCAGCACTCTTTTTCTATTCATCTGTATTGCTGCAATTTTTGTTCTTCTTGCCGGAGGAGTTTATTTAACTATTATCAATATGAAATTTCCTTGGCATTATTGGCTATTCGGCGGTATTCTTTTATTGTCTTCTTTTTATTTTGCGCTTCGCTTATTCAAGTCCTACAGACTCGTTATCAAAAATGATAGTATATCCTTGCACGAATGTGTTATAGGTCTTTCTTTAAAACAAAAAAAAATTACCACGAATGTTATTGAAAATATAGAACTAAGTTATAACCCGACCATCGGTCGTTACAGCATATCCATTATCAGTGATAGTGATGTTATCTCTCTTGACAATCGTTTGGCTGTCTCCGATCTCATGTGGCTAAAAGATTACATTTTAAGAAAATTAATTGGTAATTAAATTGATATTTTAATTGCATGATATCATATCCTTATATATATTAAGCTAAAATTCACATTTTAAGGGGATTGTATTGTCATGGCAAAAGAGAAAAAAATGGTTTCTACACCTAGCAAAACAGGGCGTGAATATTTTAATTTAGATGAAGAAAAAGCCTTTTTTGAGGAAGTGGATGAAGAAGTTAGAAACGAGAAATTTAAGCAACTTATTAACAAGTATGGCGGCTTTCTGTTAACTGTTCTGATTTTAGCTTTATCCTTTGCTGTCGGTTATGAGAAAATCGGAGAGTGGCGCATTCGAAAAGCCGAACAAAAAAATGTTCAATATGTGCAGGCTGTCTCGCCTCGTTCAGATTATGAAAGCAATATCGTTGAATTAGAGAATATTGTTGCTACCGAACAAGGTTTATACAAGGATATGGCACGTTTGCAGATTGCCAATATTTTGTTGGATAACGGACAGACAGAAAAAGCCTTAGATGATTTAGCACAGCTTTATCAGGACGCGAATACAACGAATAAAATTAAAGAAATTGCTGCAGTTAAGCTTGCCACATATAAAATAGACACAGCGGCTTACTCAGAAATAGAAAACTTATTATCGTCTATAGTTCAAAATGAAAACAGCTCTTGGCAAAATATGGCCAAAGAGTTATTAGCCATGTCAGCTATTCAAAATAAAGATTACAACACGGCCAAAAGGATCTATCAAGAACTTTTAACTAACAATGCTATTTCTGATGAATTTAGAGCGAGAATTAACGATATGTTGGCATCCATCAATGATGCCCAAAAGTAATATATGTTTGGTATTTTGATGGTATAAACCAATTAAGGAGTTGATTATGAACCGGTTAAATAAAGGGTTTTGTTTATGTATTGCAATGCTTTGTTTGGGGGCTTGTTCTCAAGATAAAAAACTACCGCAAGGAACGCGTGTTTCGATTTTAGAAGATTATGATATTGGGCAAATTTCCAGCAACGGGAAGAAATTAACAAATTTACCAGCGGCTCGTGTTAACTCTTCTTGGTCTCAGACAGGTATTAATCCTCAACATATTATCGGTAATCTTAAAGCAGGATTTTCATTAAAAGAGCAATGGGCAGAAAATTTCGGTAAAGGAATTAGTAAACGCAACATCATTATGGCTGCTCCTGTTGTTCATAACAATAAAATTTTCGTAATGGACAGCCAAGGCGTAGTCAACGCTTTTTCTCTAAAAGACGGAAAAAGACTTTGGAAAAACAATTTAAAAGCCGATATCGGAGGATTTAAACAAACAAAAAGTCGTGCATCTGGTTTAGCTGCTGAGAGTAATGTTTTATACGCAACTACAGGTTTTGGAGGTGTTTTTGCCATGAACACCGAATCTGGCAAATCTCTTTGGCGCCGTGTTATGGAATCTCCTATCCGCATCGCTCCAACCGTTGCATCTCAAATGCTTTTAGTACAAACAGTTGATAATACTCTCTACGCTTTAGATAAAAATAATGGTAAAGAATTATGGCGTTTTAGTGTGGCACAGGAAGATACAGTTATTGCCGGAGGAGCAAGTCCGGCCTATGATGTTGATGAAAATATTGTTGTTGCCGGCTTTTCAAATGGAGAGATTGTTGTATTAAATGCGACTGTAGGAACGCCTTTATGGTCTTCAATGCTTGTTGCAAATAAACAAGTCAGTTCTTCTACGGAAATAAATACTATAGGAGCCTGTCCTATTATTGATAATGGTTTTATTTATGCGGTCAGCAACAGTTACAGCATGCAAGCTTTGGATTTACATTCCGGAGATAAGATTTGGGAAAAAGAAATCGGCTCCATGCAAAATATGCTGATGGCAGGTAACTACTTGTTTGTTATATCTAATCGTAATATATTATACGCTATAGAGAAGATTAGCGGAGATATTTTATGGTCTTTAGATGTGCGTGAATATTTGTATGAAGATGAGGATAATTCTTCTGTTATCTATGCAGCTCCACCGCTTATGCTCAGCAATAATCTGTTATTAGCCTTTTCTAATGGCAAGGTACTCAAAATTAATTCTGCTGATGGTAAAGTTATTGCTAAAACAGATTTGGGTATAGATATCAGCAATGGTTTGATTGCCGCTCAAGAAAAAGTTATAGCTGTTTCGGATGATGCTGATCTCATTGTTTTTAAATAGTCGGAGAGATAATAATGGTTCAAATAGTTGATGTTGCTTCAGAAGTTTATCCTCTACACCATTTAGAGGATATTTGTACGCATATTGAGCGTTGCGGCAGGACATGTTATAAATCAGAAAACAAAATTACGGAAGAAACTGCTATCCCTTTTATTACAGGTATTTTAAAAAGCGGACACGAATCTGTTATTGAGCATGCCAATGTCATTTTTTCCATGCCTGATATTGCGCAAAATCATAAAATTTTTGAAATGCGTGATATTCGCGGCTTATATATTTCTTTGGAAAAAGATCCTCTTGATAACGTTGAAAAGATTATCGTTTCCGGTAATATGCGTTCCTTTCGTGATTTAGCGCGTCTTTATGATGTTCATGATTTTTTGTTAAAAATCGGCAATCCGATTTTTTATATCGGAGAGAAGCATCGTACTGTTTTTTCTGAAGTGAAACTTGAGAGTGTGCAACAATCACGTTTTTCCGAACTCCATAATTTTCTCACAACGCATTCAATTTGTGACCTTGGTGCTTATAAAGATATTACTCGGCATCGTTTGGCCTCTTTTTCAATTGAGTCGACACGTTTTTGTAACTATGCCAAAGGAAAATTCGGTTCAGAACTGACAATGATAGAGCCATGTAATATTGATAAAGATTCTGAGATGTATCATATTTGGCTTAAAGCGATGAACGAAATTGAGAATAACTATATGGCAATGGCCGAATTGGGGGCCAAAGCAGATCAGTTGCGTATGTTGTTACCGCATTCGACCAAGGCCGATATGATAATGACGGCAAATGTCAGCGAATGGCAACATATTTTTTCTCTGAGATGTCACTCTGCGGCACATCCGTCTGTACAGTTAGTAATGAAAAAAGTTCTAGCTGAGTGCTATAAAATTTGGCCACAGTTTTTCGCTACGCAGCACCAAACGTTTTTAGCGGCATAATTATTCTTTTGCAGATGGATCATTGATTATTCCTACAAAAGCACCGTTGTTTATCATAAAGATAAATGGTCTGTCGATAATAAACGGCGCATCTATATCTATGCCGGTTGCATAGCCTGCAGTTATCATTTGAATTGATATTGCGACAGTTCCTTTTTCATTAACCTCAATCTTGTTTTGCTGATCTATATCTTCTATAAATATATTGTTGCGCGCGCATTCTGTTGTGTCAGCTTCTGCAGATAAAATATTATTTAATTCAGAAGAACCTCTTGCAAATAAATTCCCCATCCCTAACGCTTTCAGAGCTGATTTGAAAGAGATTTTTTGCGATAACTCAAATACCGGAATAGATAATTCTATTTTATGCTGTTCAAATTTTAGATTTAAGGCTTCCGGTGTTAATTTTTGCAATATTTCATCCAATGATGTAGTGCTTTGTTGAAACTGTTTTTCTTCACTGCTATCGTACTCATCATCAAAAGGATTATATCTTCTTTTATTATTTTTCCAAACATCATCCGGTAAAATTATATAAAAATTATCACCGCTTTTAT
This sequence comes from Alphaproteobacteria bacterium, assembly GCA_045603405.1. GTDB lineage: Bacteria > Pseudomonadota > Alphaproteobacteria > RF32 > CAG-239 > CAG-267. The sequence continues at coordinate 176,808 of JAZUMA010000013.1, forward strand.
AAGGGAGAGCCAGTACTCTAAATCCCTCACCTTGTGCTATGTAAACTTCTCGCTCATCGCTCATCATTGGAACTCTTATAACTCCATGTGGGGTATAGAAAGCTTCATTGCGTAAATGATTACCAAATTTTGTTTTCCACACAGAGGCAAATTCTATTTTTGATTCGTAATTAATTGTACATTCTTTTTTAGGAGCAGATAGTTTTATATTATATTTGTTTAAAGCATTTTTAAAATTCTGACTTAAGTGCTTTTTCGTCATATACAATTTATTATTATATTTTGTTGCCGTTGAATGATGTGCTATAATTTCTTTGCTTTTTTCATTAATTTTACTTAAATCATTCTGTCCTAATAATTCTTTAAGCTTCTTTGCAGTTTCACCTTCAGCACCGTTTGCTAACAGACCTAATCCTTGATAAATATTATGTACGGATATCAGTAAATTTTTTCCCGGCTTTTCTTCAGACATTGTTTTTAAAAGCGGAATAGCTAAAGAGTTTATTTGTTTATCACCGATGCTTTCTACTTTTTGTTCTACATAATTTGTACCGGTTAGGTTATTTATTACTGTTCCCCAAGAACCGGTCGACGGATTAGGTAAATTAAATGGTAGTAAAAAACAAATAAATATTATTGGTGCATACAATTTTAGATAATTCATATTAATTTTTTTGCAGAAGAATACAATTACGACAGCACTTATAACACATATTGAGCATATAAAACCGATTATGTTATGAAAAAGTGCCGCAATCAAAATAATTAAAAATGTTGTCTGCGTAAAATATTTAAACACTAATATCATGGCTGCTATTATTAGTAAAATGTCAATTACTCTCACTCTTATCCCTGACATCATACTACTTACGAGAAGTATAAGCCCACCGATTATTATTGCTATAATTACTTTTGATTTTTTATTCTTTTTGCGCTCTAAATATTCTCTTAAATTATAAATTGAATATAACTGATACCCAAGTATCAGAAAAAAAACGAATCCGATATATAAAGAAAAAATATAAGCCCCGAAAAACAAAATTTGTGTTAGAGGAAGCATGATTTCGAGACCGGTGAAAATATTACCGGCAACAACTAAACCAATTATCATGCTGGCTAATATACAAGCAATTAAAATATATTTTATAGGTCGGTTAAGTATAGAGAAAACTTTACTTATATCAATTTCATAGCTATTTAAACGGCGTGCTACAAGCCCTGCAAATGGAAACATTGCAAAGCTCATATAACACCAAAACAGTGCAACACCAAGATAATTATTAACTGTATGTATACCGCCATCATTAATAGAAAAAGCTGATGTTTCATAAGAAGATATAAAAATAATCGTTAATATAATTCCCAACAATCCGCTGATTAAAAAAAATGAAGCAAACTCGCCATCTTTTTCTTTCCCTTTTAAATTAAAAGAGTGCTTCCACGAATCGACATATAATTTAAGGATGTTTTTCAATTTACCCATTATCTCAGTCACTCCTATTATTTTTTGATATAAAAAAGTACCCTTTCGGGTACTTTATCTTAATTGTTGTATTCTTTAATGCTGTAATTATTTTTCACATACATATTCAGATACTCATTAATATTCTGCTCTATTTTAGCATTATATTCATCAAATAATTTTCTAACCATTTCATTCCAATATTTTTCTTTATCGGCTATATTTGTATCTGCCGGTATTTTTAACTCTCTCCAAGCATCAATGGTTGTTTGTGCGGCAGAAAGATTTGATTTATCCGTAATTTTTAAGACAACAGATAAGTTTGCCCGATATTTCAGACGATCTTTTTGCAAAATATCTTCAGATTTTTCTATCTCTTCGGTTACAGAAGCATCTTTAATAATGTATTCAGCTACTCTATTTGTTCCGAATCCATCAGCCTTCAGGCGATCTTCTGCCCAAATCTTAGCTGATTTTTCTATTGATACAGGAAACAGATGTTCCACATTCGGACGTGTAAACGATGGCACAAATTCCGAAATGATATCTACTTTTTCAACATTTAATTCTATCGGAGCTTTGGTTTGAAAACGCGGTTCGTTATATTTTAAAGGTACCGCATCTATATCACTAGTCGAAGTACAAGCAACTAAAAATAAGCTCAAACCGGCGGTCATTATTTTCTTTAATTCAATCATTGAAGTTTCCTCGTTAAATAGTTCTCTATGATTATCAGTTTAGCTAAAAATAATTAAATTCGAGTTAATTCATTTTTTCTAAAATTTGTGGTATTGTAAATTCATATATTTCTGAGCAGAAACCACATTTTGCCGTAATTTTTCCATTATCCTCCACCATGGAAGATAGTTCGTCTTCTGAAAATCCGCGTAGTGTTTTTAATAATTTTTCACGACTACAACGACAACGGAATTGATATTGATTTTGTTTTGTAATCGCTAAATTATTGGCATGATACAAGCGGTGTAATATTTCTACCAAACTTAGATTTTCATCAAAAAGTTCCTCTTTTTTTAAGGAATTAAGTAAAATTTCCGCTTCATTTTTTAATTCCGGTATTTCTTCAATATTAACATTTTTACCGCCTATATTCGGTATTCTTTGCAATAAAATACCACCGGCACGCCATGTTCTTTCTTCTTTTTCCGGAATATCAATAAATAACTTCAGCATTGTTTCTATCTGTTCTGATTGCTTAAAATAACGCAAAGCGCATTCTTCAAGTGTTTTTCCCTGCAACTCGACAATTCCCTGGTGATAATTATTTTTACCATCATCAATTGTAAAAGCCAATGTTCCATTACCTAAAAGATGCGGTGTTGCCTCTATTTCTCCTTCATTTTTGCGCAAAGCCCACGCTTTTTCTAAGTGTTCTTTATCATAATTGGCACAGGCACGCAATGTTCCTTCAGATGTTACATCCGCAACAATAGTTGATACAGGTCCGTTTCCTTGTAGTTGTAAAGTAAACAACCCTTCAAATTTCAGTGCATTTGCTAATAGTACCGCGAGTGCTGTTGTTTCAGATAATGCGGCAGACACATTCTTTACATAGCCATGTTTGTGAATAATTGTTTTTAAGACATTTTCTAACCTGGCAATTCGTCCTACAAACAGTCCGTCATCAATTAAAAAAGATGTACATTCATCAAAGTTTTCATTAGCCAATTTTTTATTCCTTTATATAATTATGATAATTTTTAGTGAAGTTAATGTATTTAAAGGTAAATTTCAAGTGTTAACAGAAAAAAGGATAAAGCAGCCCAAAGTTCCTACAAAATCAAGACTTCGCAATATTGCTCTTTATTATTTGGAACGCTTTGAAAGTTCTGAAGAGAATTTGCGGACAGTTTTACATCGGCGAATCGATAAATACGCTTTTGCAAATAAAGAATATAATCCTACTCTGGCTTATCAATGGGTAGAAGAAATTATTGCCGAATGTTTAGAGCAGAATTTTGTAAATGATGAACGTTTTGCTTCATTTAAAATTGAAAATTATCTCAGTGCCGGAAAATCTAAACGCTATATTGAACAAAGGCTTAAACAAAAAGGAATCGATGAAAAAATAATTGCACAGCATTTTGAAAACTCAGATTATTCTGAATTTGAGACGGCTCTTAATTTTGCCCAAAAGAAAAAAATCGGGCGTTTCCGCCCTAATGAAGAAAGCAGAATCGCAAACAGGCAAAAAGACTTAGCAACTTTAGTTCGCGCCGGCTTTGATTATGACATCGCTAAGCAAATTTTAGAACCGGAAAATTAATTACATAAACCACTTTAATAGCTTGATAATTCCCATTTTTGCGACGCTATTATGTGCCGATACGTCTTTGCGTTTAAGTATTTCTTTTTTATTTTGGTGATAAAATTCATAGGCTTTCAACAGCATTTCTTCATTTGTCAATGTCGGCGCAAATCCCAATTTTTCCTTTATTTTGCGTGTATCAAAGATAAAGCTTGAGGCAATCATTTTATATTGATAAGGTCCTAAAGGAGAGATACCCAACCAAAAGCAAATTTTCATTGCCAAAATCATCGGTAGTCGCGGGAAATGTAGCAAGCGAGATTTAGAACCGGATTTATTGATAACAAATTCATATACCTCATTAAATGTTTTAACATTATCCGAACCGATATTAAATATTTCCGTATAGTCTGCTGCAAGTGCCATTTCAAATGCCTTTGCCATGTCTTTAGCATAGATAAATTGATAACGATTTTTGCCATCTCCTACCATCGGCAACTTCCTGTTTTCATCAATAAATTCAAACAAAATACCTAGTAGCCCTAAGCGTCCTTCATCCATAATTGTCGGTGAACGGAAAATAATGCTGTTGATTTTATCTTTATATGAGAGGAGAATTCTTTCTCCTTCCAATTTTGATTTACCATAGATTTCTACCGGCTCAGGTGTTTCATTTTCTGTTACCGGCTCATCAAAATTCTTTGCCCATAAACAATTACTGGATATAAATATGATTTTCTTGATATTATTTTTTATGGCATATTTACAGACGTTTTCCGTACCATCAACATTGGCATGCCATAAGTGTTTTAAATCTTTTTTCACATGTGCCAATAATGCCGCACAATGAAAAATCGCATCAAATTTATATTGGGCAAAAATTTTATCCATCAAGGCATCATCATTAATGTCCCCTTGATAAGCTGTAAAACTCGGATGTTGGTAGTTATCCGGCTCTAAGTCTATGCTGACACACTGGTGTCCCAGTTCTAGAAAATGCTGTTTTAAAATTGAACCAAAAAATCCGGCACCACCGGTAATTAAATAACAAGCCATATTTTTTCTCCACATTTACTTATTCTTATCTTATTTTTATAACATGTAAAGTTTCAATAAAAAAATAACTCCTGCACAGGAGGCTCACCACAATTACTTTAATAGTATTAATTATTAGTATTTAAATAAAATTCTATCGGCTTATGCAGATAGTGTTGCGCACGAATTTTAACAAAACTACGGAAAAATGCAAAGGCGATTTTTAGGAGTTT
>JAZUMA010000014.1:0-1932 GCA_045603405.1 Alphaproteobacteria bacterium
TCATCATTAATATCAGAGTTTTTTGGATCTGAATTGCTGGCAACTACCATAGCACCTTTATTTGATATTTCAGTTATAAAATTGCCGAGTTCAATTTGTTCTTTATCAGTGAAGCCGTTTTCTGAATATGAAGTAAAGGCAGCTGTCTGAGTTAAAGGGCGGTATGGTGGATCAATATATACGAATGTGTTAGAATCTATGAAATCTTTACATTCTTTATAGTCACCAACTCGCATTTCTACATTCTGCAGAAGCTGTGAACAGGCTCTTAGATTTTCTTCATCACATAAAAGTGGATTTTTTGCGTTATTAAAAGGAACATTGAAAAGGCCTTTGGAATTTACTCGATAAAGACCATTAAAGCAGGTTTTATTTAGGAATATAAACAAAGCAGCTTTCTCAAGATTTTCAGCATCATTTCCATTAACTTTCAGGTCATTGTAACGCTGTCGTTTTACATAGAAGAAAGCTTTATTTTCTTCCAATGTATGAGCTTTATAAATTGACTGGATTTCTGATAAATGAGAAATCATTCCAGCACAGTTGTTTTTAATCTGTGAATATGTGTTAATCAATTCTTTATTGATGTCATTAATAAGAACAGTTTCTGGATGCTTTGTGCTTAAAATGTCAAATAAAACAGCACCGCCTCCAACGAACGGTTCACAATATTTTTCAATTTTCTGAGGATACTTTTCACTTATTTCTTCTAGTAATTGGCTTTTCCCACCAACCCATTTAATAAACGGTTTTGCCAACATTTTTATTCCCCTTTAATTATATATTATATATTATAAATTGGATTTTTAACAGATATTATACGATTATTATATATCTAATAAGTGAACATAAGTCAATAAAGTTGAACAGTAAGGCAAGGGATACGAAGGGCAGCGAAGCTGTCGACCGCAGCGAGCCTTTTGGGCGAGCGAGGACGATGAAGCGAAAGCGAAACCCGTAGCAGCCCGGTTTTTGCGTTAGCAAAAATGCCCCCATAAAACTATAACCACACTTAAAAACTTTAAATATATTAAAGTTTTTAAGTAAAACTGTATTGATTTTTTTTATGGAATTTATATAATATTATAATGTAAAGAAAATAGATTTTTTTGTGAGGTTATATGGCAAAAGGTAGACCTTTAATTAATGTTGAAAGATGTAAAGGCTGCGGACTATGTATTCGCGTTTGTCCAAAAAACATCTTAGAAATGTCAAAAGAAACAAATGGTCAGGGTGTAAATTATCCTGTTTGTTCTGATGAAAGTTTATGTATTGCATGTAGTTTTTGTGCAACTATGTGTCCAGATTGTGTTATAGAAATAGAGGCTGAATAATATGGCAAATAAAATTTTAATGAAAGGAAATGAAGCAATTGGTGAAGCTGCAATTAGAGCTGGTTGTCGCTACTATTTTGCATATCCAATTACTCCGCAAAATGAAATTCCAGCGTATATGGCAAAAAGACTTCCTGAAGTTGGTGGAACTTTTTTACAAGCAGAAAGTGAAATTGCAGCTATTAATATGGTAATGGGTGCAAGTGCAGCAGGTGCAAGATGTATGACATCATCATCTTCTCCTGGAATTTCTTTAAAACAAGAAGGAATTTCTTATATTTCTGGTGCTGAACTTCCTGCAGTTGTTGTAAATATGATGCGTGGAGGACCTGGACTTGGAAACATTGCGGGTGCTCAAGGTGATTATTTCCAAGCAACTCGCGGTGGTGGAAACGGTGATTATCATGTTGTTGTAATTGCTCCAGGAACTGTTCAAGAAATGGCTGACTGTACAATGAAAGCTTTTGAAATTGCAGATAAATATCGTGTTATGTGTATGATTTTAGGTGATGGTTATCTTGGTCAAATGAGTGAACCTTGTGTTTTACCAGAACCTGTAGAAAATCTTCCTGCAAAACCTTGGGCTTTAACTGGTAAA